>CAJTUD010000035.1 GCA_910579725.1 uncultured Oscillospiraceae bacterium
CAGAAAACATGGGCGAGGGGCTTGTTCTGCTGGATGGGAAAGGTGTCGTTTTAAGCATCAATCCCGCCGCGAGGACAATTTTTCATGCGGACAGTGCCTGCGTTGGACAGGAATTTCTTGTGATAGACCGTGACCATACAATCAATCTTGCTGTTCAGACCGCACTGGAGAGAGGACATAGCGAAGTCCGCGCTGTGCGAAATGACCGGGAGTATCAATTTGACATCAGCCGGATCACAGTGGACGGACTTACAGCGGGAACGGTGCTGCTGGCCTTTGATGTGACAGAACAGGCCGCCGCAGAACGCAGCCGCCGGGAGTTTACCGCCAACGTGTCCCATGAATTGAAAACGCCCCTGCAATCCATCATGGGCAGCGCCGAGCTGTTAGAGAACGGCCTTGTCAAGCAGGAGGATGTTCCGCAGTTTGTCGGCGTTATCCGCACAGAGGCGGCACGGCTGGTAACGCTGGTGGAGGACATCATTCACTTGTCGCAGTTGGACGAGGGGATCGCACCGGCAAAGGAACAGGTAAACCTTCTGGAGCTGGCTCGCAGCGCGGCTTCCACTCTTTGGGAGCGGGCGGAGGAACGGCATATCGGCCTGTCCGTTTCAGGCGAAAATCTGATGGTAGACGGAGTGCGGAACTTCCTGTATGAAATGTTCTATAACCTGATCGACAACGCCATAAAATACAACATAGACGGCGGCAAGGTGGAAGTTACTGTTTTAACAGGTGATACTGCCGCAACTGTTTCCGTGAAAGACACCGGGATCGGCATTCCACCGGAGTACCAGGCCAGAGTGTTTGAACGGTTTTTCCGGGTGGACAAAAGCCGCTCCAAGGCTTCCGGTGGCACCGGGCTGGGGCTGTCGATTGTCAAGCATATCGCGCAGTATCATCACGCAGAAATCAAATTGCATAGCGGGAATGGACGCGGGACCATTATTGAGATTTTGTTCGCCATAGGGGAAATGTGAGATTTGTGCCTTCTGCTTAGGGTTTGGCTAACTACACAGAGGACAGCATCTACAAGGTGCTGTCCTCTGCCTTTATGTGGGGTAGTATTGAATAACGCTGGTATCATGGGAAAGGAAACATTGCGTTTTTAGGGTGAAAATATCCTTGACAAATGTCCTCTTGATTCACGATGCTGTTTGAATCGCCAGCCCGGTCATCCTCCTGACTGAGCCTTCCATATAAAACATTGAACTTTTGGCTTGCCATTTTTACCTCCTTTTCCTATGGGGCAAGCCGGTACGGTAACTGACACTATACCGCACCGGCTTGTGAAAGTCTACTGAAATATCAGGCGGGGTGGGATTCTTTTGCCAGCTCTGTGTCGATGAGCGCCAGCAGCTTTTCTGTAGGCGTTGCTGACGGTTCCCCGGCAAAGACAGAGGTGACGTGGAACACCCGGCCTTCGATCAACATCTCCCGGTCCCATGTGGAATCTGTCTGTGCCGTATCGGTGAAGATGGTGTCCACGCTGCCATCTTCCATCCGTTTGACCGTGGCGGCCTCTGGCCGGTATGTCCCCAGCATTCCAGTGCTGATATATTCTTCAAATTCCGTTCTCATAGAAATCCTCCTTCTACATGGTCTGTGTCATGCCGCGATATTCCTCGTGATCATCCTCTGCGTGACCGTGGGCAATTTTCTTCTCCCTCTCTTTCTGGCGGGTCTTGCGATCCGTATGAGTTGGAGCGGTATATGCCGGAGCTACATCCCCAAGGCTTTCAAGATTGTGACCGAGCTGTACCAAAGCACGGCCAATCCCACCAGCACTGCCGGAACCATCAGCCACGCCCAATTGGGGCGCGGGAGGCTGATATGCGGGAGCGAGAAACGCCGCTCTTTCTTCCTCCCAGCCTGTTGGAGCAGTTCCCGAATGGCGGATACATCCTGCGCCAGCGTCTTCAACTGCGGCGGCTGTGCTGGCGGTTTCAGTTGGGCGAGAAGAGAGTTCTGCTCCTTTATAAAATGGTGCAGATCTATGATCCAATCCAACAGGTTCCCCCACTCCTCCTCTGTCAGCCGCCATTCCGGCGGAGGAGTTGTCTGACGCATATTCCGCTGGCGCAGTTCGTCCAGCGATAAAGGTCTCTCTGATTCCAAACTCATTTTCCATATTCTCCTTCAAATATTTTTCGTCATGGAGCCTGTCGTCCCGACACCGCTTTCCGTCAGGTGTGGTGTAGGTGATGTTCTTCCGGGAATCCTGCCAGCGGACGTCGTAGCCCTCGCTCCGCATCAGCAGAATAAACTCGTCCCGGTTTTCAGCGCACCGCATACACTCGTCGATCACATTCATCAGAAGAAACTTCCAGCTCTCCCCCTTGGCTGCAACATGATACTCGGCAGAGGTCATTGCCCCTACCTTTTTCTCTTGCTCCGGCTGGAATACCGGCAGGCCGAACTCCGCACAGACCCAGTCGTTGCGCTGCCGGAGTTCGGACAGTTCCTTCTCGCTGATATGGAGTTTCTTACCATCCTCCAAACTGACGCTGTTGATAATGAAGTGAGAGTGGATGTGGTCACGATCCGTGTGAGTGCAGACCAGCACCTCCCGCCCCTCGAAATACTCCGCCAGCTTCAGCGCGGCGGCATGGGCGGCGGTGGGACTGACCTCCTCACCTTTCGGGAAGGACTGCACCATGTGGTAGAACATTCTGCCATCCTCTTTGTGGTAGAGCAGCTTGGTCTGGAGGAAGTCATCGTAGACGCTCTCCGGGCGGCAGTTGACCCCGCTGACCAACTGCCGGTCGCCCCACCGCGTTTTCTCGTCTCGCTTGACATAGCGCATGGCGGCTCCCATGCCGCCCCGGCTCTGACCTCTGGGATAATTTGTAAAATTGATGATGGCTATTTGCCTCGCCTCCCCTGCTCCTGGAGACCCCGGAGAACGGCGCTGATGTCCGCCAGTTCCCGCGCGGTGCGCTCCAGATCCACAGTGGTGATGCGACCCATGTTCGCCAGGACCGTCAGACGGTTGAGATTGTTGCCGATGGCCCGCTGCTGTTGCAGAACTTCTTTCAGGCCGTCCATCACCACGATCTGCCGCCCCAGGCAGCAACGGATGACGTACTCGCTCTGAGACATCCGGGCCTGCTTTGCGTTCTGCTTGATAGCGGCCAGATTCTCGGATGCAATCCGGATACTGAATGTGGCGTCCTTTTTCACGCTGTCCTCCGTTTCTGAAAGTGGGTGCGGGCTTCCGCCCGCAAAATGTGTTTGGCAGGGCTGGGGCTTCGCCCCATGTCCAGACAAACGCGATGCTTGCCCCATCTAAAGATGGGCGTTTTCCCGTCCCTGTGCCCCCGTCCGTTCTCCTCGAAACCGGCAGCTTCCGGCAGTCTGGCCCACAAAGGCTCAACGTGGCCGATTTCTCCAGTTGTGGACACTTCCCCGCCCCAGTCATTGAACGCCGCACAAACGGCCTCACAGGGCTGGACAGGAGATCGAGCGACAGGCACATTGAGTGCCTGCGCTCGATTAAATTGCGCACAGGGGCTCGATGCCCCTGTGCGCAATCTGGGCATCCGTACCTACAGGGTCGATAGTGCCAACAGTCGGGAGACCGGACGAATCGGCACTTTCGACACTATGCAGTTCAATGATCCGCTTCCCGTTGCTCCGGCGAGTGGTAGCGGCGATGCCGATTTCTCTTAGAGCATCAACGTTTTGCAGGATTTGACGGGCAACTTTCTTCGGCGTAATGCCCGCTGTTCCGACAGGGTCGATCCTGTTTGACAGCTCGGTTGGAGTGCCGGTAAAATCCGGAGTGGATTTCAGAAGTGCAGAGAGAAGAAAAATAATTTTGCTGTCACGCTGCTCACCTTGATCATAGCTGTCTGCAATCATCTCCCAAACATTATCACTGTTACGCTCCAAAGAAATTTCCCGATACTCGATATCCCGGCCAATACAAAACAGCTTTGCTCGGTTACTACTGTGGCTGCTATTAATCAAAGTGAAACTGCTGTCCACCGCACCGCTGATTGCAGTCGTACCGGAGATGCGGTTGAATACATTGTCGGACGGTTCTTTCCTCAGATGATGGACCAGAAGAATGGCGATTTGATGCTCATCAGCAATCTTCTTCAGCACGGAAAGGTCACGGTAGTCGTTGGCATAGGTGCAGTCATAGTTGCTGCAACGGATCATTTGCAAGGTGTCGATGATGACGAGAACTGTGTCCGGATATGTGGAAACGAAGCGATTCAATTGCTCCTCTAGGCCGTGGCCAAGCGTATTGCACTCGGTGCAGAAGTGGACGTTTGCCGGGGCATCATCCGTGATTTCAAAAAGTCTGTTCTGGATACGAAACTGCGAATCCTCCAGGCATAGGTAGAGAGTAGTTCCTTGTTTCACAGGCATCTTCCAGACCGTTTCCCCCTTTGCCACCGTGACGGCAAGCCAAAGTGCCAGCCAGGACTTTCCTGCCTTGGGAGAACCAGCAAGGATGTGCAGCCCCTGAGAAAGCAGCGTGTCCACGACAAAGTTCATTGGCTGCAGCGGCTTGCTCATGAGCGTTTCGCCGCTGATCGTTTGTAATTGTTTCATGAAGCCCTCCTTTTTGTTGTTGACAGAGATATGCGGCTGTGGTAGACTGCTTTTTGATATCCAATTTATTTTTTGGATTTTATCGATGCTGCCATAGTAACATAGTTGCACCTGTTTTGTCAAGACACATTTTAAAAATATTTTTGGATACTTTGTAGGAGGCTTTATGTGGAACTATAAAATGCACTTTCTAGAGGACGGGGAGTTCTTTGAGTACGATACTTTTGGAGGTCAAGGTTCCACTGCTGCGCAGATAGCTCTGCCTTATCTGGAGAGCCTGTTGAGTTTTCTGGAGATGGACTGCGCGGAGTGGGAGCCATTGATCCAGCAGACTTGCGAGGATTTGAAGCAGTTTCTTGCTACAAAAGACGCATACACCGACCAGATGATGCGGGCACTGGGTAAATTGAGCGAGAAGCATGTTTACTTTAAGCTGCTGTATTTGCAGTGGTTCTGGCGCAAAGCCAGCGGAAGCATAGAACCCGGGATGGCAGAAGAAATGCTCCAGCTTCCGGAACAGCTTTCGCTATGCCAGAAACAGGCGCAGAAATTTGTGGAGAATATTTTGGATGTTGATCGGGTTGATAGAGACATACAGAAAAATGTCAGAGCGAACTATGTTTTCGACCAGCCCCGTGATGCGGACCTATTCTGCTTCAAGCCAATCCCGGTTAGCTTCGGGCCGGTGGGCGAGGATGACTGTGGCACAATCCTGTATCCGAATACTATCCGTGACCTGATCGACTTTTCTCTGCGAGATTGCGTTGCAAAAAGTATTCCCGTCCGCCGGTGCAGGAACTGCGGCAGGTATTTTCCTATCATTGGCCGGATCACAGCGGAGTATTGCAGCAGGCCGAAGCCCTCCGGGAAGCTCTGCCGGAATATTGCTCCAGTACAAAGGTGGGCGAAGAACAGCAAGAAGGATCTGGTATTCAGCGAGTACCGCCGGGAGTATAAGCGGCACTTCGCCTGGATCAAGGCTGGGAAGATTTCAGAGGAACAGTTTGCAGCCTGGGCGAAGCAGGCCAAGGCGAAAAAGCACGAGTGCGATGCGGAGGAGATTTCGCTGGATGAGTTCAAGGCGTGGCTGAAGGATGCCTGACTTTTTAGAAAAATCTGTATATCATACAAACATTATCTGCACTGCATGACTACTGTCTTCATCTCCGCCACATACTCCCGCACATACGGCACAGCCTCCCGGCCATACTGTTCCACCAGCCGGACAATAGCGGAACCCACAATGACTCCGTCGGACAGCGCCGCCATTTTCCGGGCCTGCTCCGGCGTGGAGATGCCGAAGCCGATAGCGCAGGGGATGGACGTATTTTCCCGTACCACCCGAATGATGGAAGCCAAATCAGTAGTGATTTCGCTGCGGGTCCCCGTGACGCCCAGGCTGGAAACCACATAAAGGAACCCCTCGGCCTCCCGTGCAATCATGGCGATCCGGTCCGCCGAAGTGGGCGCTACCAGGGAGATAATGTCAATACCGTATGCCCGGCACACCGGGGCAAACTCATCCTTCTCCTCGAAGGGAAGATCAGGGAGGATCAGACCGTCCATGCCGATGTCCCGGCAGACAGAAACAAACCGTTCTGTGCCGTAGGTGAACACCACATTGGCGTAGGTCATGAACACCATGGGCACTGTTATATCCCGGCGCAGGTCACGAACCATGTCAAAAATCTTATCCGTAGTCACTCCTCCCGCTAGGGCTCTCATATTAGCACCCTGAATGACTGGCCCCTCGGCGGTGGGGTCGGAGAAGGGAATGCCCAGCTCAATGAGATCCGCCCCGGCCTCCGCCATGGTCCGCACCAGTGCCGCCGTTGTCTCCAGGTCTGGGTCCCCGCAGGTGACAAACGGAATAAACGCCTTGCCGTTGGCAAAAGCGGAAGCAATGTTACTCATGGAGATCCTCCCCTCTATACCGCGCAATAGCGGCCACGTCCTTATCTCCTCTTCCGGAGATGGTCACGGCGATAATCTGCTCCTTCTCCATGGTGGGCGCCAGCTTTATGGCGTAAGCCACCGCGTGGGCGGACTCAATGGCGGGGATGATCCCCTCCGTCCGGCTGAGATACTCAAAGGCACTCACCGCATCCTCATCCGTGACAGGCACGTACTCCGCCCGACCGGTGTCGTGGAGATATGCGTGTTCTGGGCCAATACCAGGGTAGTCCAGCCCGGCGGAGATGGAGTATACCGGAGCAATCTGCCCAAACTTGTCCTGGCAGAAATAGGACTTCATGCCGTGGAAGATGCCCTCCCGCCCGGTGGCGATGGTGGCGGCGGTTTCAAAGGTGTCCACCCCCCGGCCCGCCGCCTCGCAGCCGATGAGACGCACGGACTTGTCCGGGATGAAGTGGTAGAAGCTGCCTATGGCGTTGGAGCCGCCGCCGACGCAGGCGATCACCGCATCCGGGAGCCGCCCCTCCTTCTCCAGCATCTGGGCCTTCGTCTCCCGGGAGATCACGGATTGGAAGTCCCGGACGATGGTGGGGAAGGGGTGGGGACCCATGACGGAGCCCAGACAGTAGTGGGTGTCATCAATACGACGGGTCCACTCCCGCATGGCCTCGCTGACCGCGTCCTTCAGGGTGGCGGTTCCGGTGGTGACAGGGATAACCTCCGCTCCCAGCAGACGCATCCGGTATACGTTCAGGGCCTGCCGCCGGGTGTCCTCCTCCCCCATGAACACCACGCACGCCATCCCCATGAGGGCGGCAGCGGTGGCGGTGGCCACGCCGTGCTGTCCGGCGCCGGTCTCGGCGATGAGCCGGGTTTTTCCCATCTTTTTCGCCAGCAGCGCCTGGCCCAGTACGTTGTTGATCTTATGGGAGCCGGTGTGGTTCAGATCTTCCCTCTTGAGGTAGATTTTTGCACCACCCAGGTCGCGGGTCATCTTTTCCGCATAGTAGAGGCGGGAGGGACGGCCCGCGTACTCGTTCAGCAGAGCGGTGAGTTCCCTGTTGAAGTCCGGATTGCTTTTATAGAAGTCATAGGCTTTTTCCAGCTCAATCACGGCATTCATCAGCGTCTCCGGGATATACTGCCCACCGTGGATGCCGAAGCGTCCTTTTGACATAGTGCTCAGTCCTTTCGAGCGGCGGCAACCGCCGCCTGGATTTTATCAAAATCTTTCTTTTTCTCCGTCTCCACCCTGCTGGAGATGTCCAGGCCGTAGGGATGAAGAAGTGTGACGGCCTCTGGGATATTTTGCGGCGTCAGTCCGCCCGCCAGCAGCCAGGGCCGCGTTATGCCCTCTGCCAATGACCAGTCGAAGGTTTCCCCGGTGCCATACCCGTTGTCCAGGATAATCAAATCCGCTGTCGAATGGTTCGCTGCCGCTAAATCTTCCGGGGAGCGGACTTTGTATGCCTTCCACACCGGATGTCCCGGCGCGGCGGCGCGGAGGGCGGCGATATAGGCCGCATCCTCCTGGCCGTGGAGCTGGGCGATAGACACCGTGCCGTCATTGAGCAGCGCGACGACTGTATCCACCGGCTGATTCACAAACACGCCCACCGGAACGACGGCATCATCCAGTTCCCGCCGCAGCGACCGCACCTTCTCCGGGGCAAGGCTGCGGTGGCTTTTAGGAAAGTTGATAATGAAGCCGCACCAGTCCGGCTTGACCTGATTGACGTACCGAATGTCCTCGGACCGGTACAGGCCGCAGATCTTGATTTTTGTCATCGCGCCGCCTCCCGCATTTCCCGCAGCAGGGCGGCTTTGTCCTTCGCCCGCATGAGAACCTCGCCCATCAGTACTGCGTCAGCGCCGGCCTTTTTCAGTGCCGCGACATCTTCGGTTGAGGACACCCCGCTCTCCACCACATAGACGCATTCCGGCGGAACCAGCTCCCGCAGGCGGGCGGCATTAGAGAAGTCCACAGAGAAATCCTTCAGATTCCGGTTGTTTACACCAATGATCTTTGCCCCCACGCTGACGGCGGAGCAGATTTCTTCCTCGTCGTGGGTTTCCACCAGGGCGGCAAGGCCCAGACTGTGGGCAAGCTCGAGATACCGGGCGAGAGTGGCGGTGTCCAGCAGGGCGCAAATGAGCAGCACCGCGTCCGCCCCCATGAGTCTCGCCTGGTAGATTTGATACTCGTCCACCGTGAAGTCCTTGCGCAGCATAGGAATGACGGCCTCCCGGCGGATGGCGCGGAAAATCTCGTCTGAACCCAGGAACCACCTGGGCTCCGTCAGGCAGGAAATGGCATCCGCTCCCGCCGCCTGATAGCTCCGGCCGATGTCCAGGTAGGGGAAATCCTCGGAAATGACCCCTTTGGAGGGCGAAGCTTTCTTGACCTCACAGATGAAGCTCATCCCCGGCTTCCGCAGCCGCTCCAAGAACACGTTCCCATACGCTTCCTGCCCCCGGCACAGCATTTCAAGTTCCTCCAGGGGAAGCTTTGTCCTGTCCGCCGCCACCCGCTCCCTGGCGTGGGCGGCAATGGTGTCTAAAATCGTACTCATACCGCTCACCCGTTGGAGCGGCGGACGACTTCCGCCAGCTTCTCCGCCGCCTTGCCGGAACCCAGCAGTTCCTCCGCCAGCCTGACCCCGGCCTCCATGCTCTCCGCCTTGCCGCCGATATACAGCGCCGCCCCGGCGTTCAGGCACACCGCCTGCCGCTTGGGGCCTTTTTCCGTCCCGTCCAGGATGGCGCGGGTGATGGCGGCGTTCTCCTGGGGCGTGCCGCCGGTGAGGTCGGACTTTTCGCAGCGGGCATAGCCAAACTGCTCCGGGGTGATCTCGTACCGCTGGAACCAGCTGTCCTTGATTTCGCAGACTGTGGTGGGGGCGCTCATGGAGATCTCATCCAGCTTGTCCTGACCGTAGACCACCATGCCCCGTTTGACGCCCAGCTTGCTCATCACCTGGGCCAGAGGCTCCACCAGTGCGCCGTCGAACACGCCCATCAGCTCCATATTGGCCCCGGCGGGGTTGGACAGGGGGCCCAGGATGTTGAACACCGTGCGGATGCCCAGCTCCTTGCGGATGGGGGCCACGTATTTCATAGCGATGTGGTAGTTCTGGGCGAAGAGAAAACAGAAATTCAGCTCCCGCAGCAGCTCCGCGCTCTTTTCCGGCGGGATGGTGATGTTCACCCCCAGGGCCTCCAGCACATCCGCCGCGCCGGACTTGCTGGAAGCTGCCCGGTTGCCGTGCTTTGCCACCGGTACGCCGCCTGCGGCGATAACAAAGGCGGCGGTGGTGGAGATGTTGAAGGAGTTGGAGCCGTCGCCGCCGGTGCCTACGATTTCCAGCACGTCCATCTCGTGGAGCAGCTTGACGCAATGGGTGCGCATCCCGGAGGCGGAGGCGGTGATCTCGTCGATGGTCTCCCCCTTCAGGGACAGGGCCGTGAGGTAGGCGGAGGTCTGGACAGGGGTGGTCTCGCCGCTCATGATCTCGTTCATGACGGCCTCCGCCTCAGCGTAGGTCAGACCCTGCTTCTTGGAAAGTTTAATAATGGCTTCTTTAATCATGTTGGTTTCCTCCTATTACAGTGCGATAAAGTTGGTGAGAATAGTCTTTCCGTCCGGTGTGAGAATAGATTCCGGGTGGAACTGCACCCCGTAGATGGGGTATTCGGTATGCTGAACCGCCATAACCTCCCCGTCTTCCGTCCGGGCGGTGACGGTCAGGCAGTCCGGCAGGGTGTCCGGGTCCGACGCCAGGGAGTGATACCGGGCCACCGGCGCGCTCTCCGGCAGATTCCGGAACAGCGGGCAGCGGGTGTCAAATTCAACCTCGGACTGCTTTCCGTGCATCAGCCGCTTCGCGTAGGTGATGGACGCGCCGAAGGCGGCGCAGATGGCCTGGTGGCCCAGGCAGACGCCCAGTATGGGAATCTTTGGCCCCAGGGCTTTTACCGCCTCAATGAGAATCCCCGCGTCCTCCGGCCTGCCGGGGCCGGGGGAAAGGATGATCCGCTCCGGGGCCAGGGCCTCGATCTCCGGTATGGTCAGTTCGTCGTTCCGGATGACCTTGATGTCAGGCGCAATGGCCCCGATGAGCTGGTAGAGGTTGTAGGAAAAGCTGTCGTAGTTGTCAATCAGAAGAATCATAAATCCGCCTCCCTCTGGGCCCGCTCCAGGGCCTCCACCACGGCCCGGGCCTTGTTGATGCACTCCTGATGCTCCTTCTCCGGCATGGAGTCGGCCACGATACCGGCCCCGGCCCGGATAAACACGCGCCCGTTCTTCTTGTAGGCCAGCCGGATAGCAATGCAGGCGTCCATGTTCCCGGTGAAGTCCAGATAGCCCACGGCCCCGCCGTAGACGCCACGCTTGTCGTCCTCCAGCTCGTCGATGATCTCCATGGCCCGCAGCTTGGGAGCTCCCGAGAGAGTCCCGGCGGGGAGTACCGCGTCCAGAGCGTCCAAGGCGTCCTTGTCCTCCCGGATCTTCCCCCGGACGGTGGAGCCTATGTGCATCACATGGGAGAAGCGGAGGACGGACAGGTAGTTTTCTACTTCCACCGTGCCGAATTTGCTGATCTTCCCCAGGTCGTTCCGGCCCAGGTCCACCAGCATGTTGTGCTCGGCCAGCTCCTTCTCGTCGCTAAGCAGTTCACTCTCCAGAGAGGCATCCTCCTCTGGCGTTTTGCCCCTTGGCCGGGAGCCCGCCAGGGGGAAGGTGTGGAGCACCCCATCCTCCAGCTTCACCAGGGTCTCCGGGGAGGCTCCGGCCAGTTCCATGCTGTCACTGGTGAAGTAGAACATATAGGGCGAAGGGTTGCTGGAGCGCAGCACCCGGTAGGCATCCAGCAGGGAGCCCTCAAAGCCTGCCTCCAGCCGGTTGGACAGCACCACCTGGAAAATGTCCCCCTCCCGGATGTACCGCTTTCCCTTCTCCACCATGGTCGTGTAGGCCGGCAGGTCAAAGAGGGGCGTCAGGGGTGTAGTCAGCCGTCCAGGTCTGTGCTCCAAGGGCTTGCCATATTTGAGCAGGGATGCCATTCGCTCCAGCTCGCCGCAGGCAGCGGGGTAGCTTATATCCAGATTGGCTGCCTCTGCGTTGGTGATAAGGATGATTTTCTGCCGGTAGTTGTCAAAGCAGATGACCTTCTCAAAGAGCATCAGGTCCATATCCTGGAACCGCTCCCGGTCCTGGGCCTTCAGCTTCAGGGAAGGCTCGGCGTATTTGAGGTAGTCGTAGGCGAAGTACCCCACCAGTCCGCCGGTGAAGGGCGGCAGTCCCGGCACGCGGGGGCTCTTGTGCTCCGCCAGGAGTTTGCGGAGGATGGGGGCCGGGTGCTGGAGCTCTGTGCGCACGGTGTCCCGGTCCCGGAGCTGGAGGATGCCGTCCTTGCAGGTGACCTCCAGTGTTGGGTCGAAGCCCAGGAAGGTATAGCGGCCCCAGCCGGCGCTGTCGGCGGCGGACTCCAGCAGGAAGCAGTGTCCGCTTTTGGCCCGGAGAATCCGCAGGGCCTGGATTGGAGTGATGAAGTCGGAGAAGAGCTCCCGGCTGACGGGGACATAGCGGCAGCCGCCGGATGCCGCCAGCTCACGGGCTTCCTTCAGGGATGGATAGTACATAGACGTTCCTCCTTCCGGGGACGGGCAAAACAAAAACACCCGCCCTCGACTACAATGAGTCAAGGACGGGCGAAAATATCGCTCGCGGTGCCACCTTGCTTCACGGCCTGAAAAGGCCATGCCCTTAACGGAGTACCAACATACCCCCGGCAACTGACGTATGCCCACACGTCGCGGGGTACTCGGCGGTAAACGCCTTTGCCCGCGCCCTCGGCGGTCCATTTGCCGGCCTGTTTCCCGCCCGATTCCCAGCGCCACGGGCTCTCTGTGGAGGCATAACCGGTTTGATCTCCGCTTCAACGGTTTGATGGGTGAAAGTATAGCGCGGGACAGGCCCGCTGTCAAGGGGCAATTTGCACAAAATCGTCAGCGCGTAACAGCGCTTTCTGGCCTCTCCCCGCACAGATCCGCCAGGGTAAACTCCGCCAGATAGTCGGAGATCACTCTGTCCAACCCCTGCCAAAGGGTCAGCGTCCGGCAGTCCGCCTGCCGGGGACAGGGCTTCTGCCCCGGCCCCAGGCAGGCCACCGGGGCCAGCGGCCCTTCCATTCGCTCCAGGACGGAGCGCACACTGTATTCCTCTGGAGGCCGGTTCAGCCGGTAGCCGCCGCCCTTTCCCCGCATGGCCTCCAGCTCCCCACCCTTCACCAGCTCCTTCACGATGATCTCCAGATATTTTTCCGAGATCCCCTGCCGTTCGGCTACATCCCGCAGTGGCACGAAGCTCTCGGCCTGATGCTCGGCAACATCCACTAAAAACCGAAGCGCATACCTTCCCTTTGTGGAAATCATCATAAAATCCCCTCCTGTTTTTACCTATCATACCACAGGGTTAATAGGATTTCAAGAATCATATTATTCCTATTGACAAAGTAGGTTTATAGGAATATAATTCCCACATCCAAACAGAAAGGGGAACTTTCCCATGAGCTACAGATTTGAGACCTTACAGCTCCACGTGGGCCAAGAGCGGCCGGACCCCGCTACCGATGCCCGGGCTGTGCCTATTTATCAGACAACCTCCTATGTGTTCCGCAATTCCGCCCACGCCGCCGCCCGGTTCGGGCTGGCGGACGCCGGGAACATTTACGGGCGGCTCACCAACTCCACCCAGGATGTGCTGGAGAAGCGGCTTGCCGCCCTGGAGGGCGGCGTGGAGGCGCTGGCCACCGCCTCCGGCGCGGCGGCAATCACCTATACCATCCAGGCACTGGCCCAGGCGGGGGATCATATTGTGGCGCAGAAGACCATCTATGGCGGCAGCTACAACCTGCTGGCCCACACTCTGCCCCAGTACGGCATCCGGACCACCTTCGTGGATGCCCACGACCTGGCCCAGTTGGAGGGAGCCATCCAGGACAACACCAAGGCCGTCTATCTGGAGACCCTGGGCAATCCCAACAGCGACATCCCGGACATCGACGCCATCGCGGACATCGCCCATAAGCACGGCCTGCCCCTGGTGATCGACAACACCTTCGGTACGCCCTACCTTATCCGGCCCATTGAACACGGGGCGGACATCGTGGTCCACTCCGCCACCAAATTCATCGGCGGCCACGGCACCACCCTGGGCGGCATCATCGTGGACAGCGGGAAATTCGACTGGAAAGCCTCCGGCAAGTACGCCCCTATCGCCGCGCCCAATCCCAGCTATCACGGGGTCAGTTTTGTGGACGCCGCCGGGCCCGCCGCTTTCGTCACCTACATCCGGGCCATTCTCCTCCGGGATACTGGGGCCACCATCTCTCCCTTCAACGCCTTCCTGCTGCTCCAGGGGGTGGAGACCCTCTCCCTGCGGCTGGAGCGCCACGCAGAAAACACGAAAAAGGTGGTGGCGTTCCTCTCCAACCACCCTCAGGTGGAGAAGGTCAACCACCCCAGCCTGCCGGACCATCCGGACCACGCCTTGTACGAGCGATATTTCCCCAACGGCGGAGGCTCCATCTTCACCTTCGAGATCAAGGGCGGGCAGGCGGCGGCCCACAGGTTTATCGACAGCCTGGAGATCTTCTCCCTGCTGGCCAACGTGGCGGACGTGAAGTCCCTGGTGATCCACCCCGCCACCACCACCCACTCCCAGCTCTCCCCCGAGGAGCTGCTGGACCAGGGCATCAAGCCCAACACCATCCGCCTGTCCGTCGGCACGGAGCATATCGATGACATTATCGCCGATCTGGAAAAGGGCTTCGCTGCGGTGGCAGCTATGTAACAGGAGAGAGCGAGCATGTCCAACATCTACACATCCGCCGACCAGCTCATCGGCAAAACGCCCCTGCTGGAGCTGACCCATATTGAGAAGGAGGCCGGGCTGAAGGCCCGCATCCTGGCAAAGCTGGAGTACTTCAATCCCGCCGGTTCCGTAAAGGATCGCATCGCCAAAGCCATGATTGATAACGCGGAGCAGAAGGGCCTCCTGAAGCCCGGCTCCGTTATCATCGAGCCCACCTCCGGCAATACAGGCATCGGCCTGGCCTCCGTGGCCGCGGCCAGAGGTTATCGAGTTATCATCATCATGCCGGAGACCATGAGCGTGGAACGGCGGCAGCTGATGAAAGCCTACGGCGCGGAGCTGGTTCTCACCGAGGGAGCTAAGGGGATGAAAGGCGCTATCGCCAAGGCGGAGGAGCTGGCGGCGGAGATCCCGGACAGCTTCATCCCCGGGCAGTTCACCAACCCGGCCAATCCCGCCGCCCACAGCTCGTCCACCGGCCCGGAAATCTGGGCGGACACGGACGGTCAGGTGGACATCTTCGTGGCTGGCGTGGGAACCGGGGGGACCATCACCGGCGCGGGGCAGTACCTGAAGGAGCAGAACCCCGCGGTGAAAATCGTGGCGGTGGAGCCCAAGGACTCCCCTGTTCTCAGCGGGGGCCACTCTGGGCCCCATAAGCTCCAGGGCATCGGCGCTGGTTTTGTCCCGGAGGTACTGGATACATCCGTCTATGATGAAATCATTCCCGTGTCCAGCGGGGACGCCTTCGCCGCCGGACGGCTGGCGGGGCGTAAGGAGGGCATACTGGTGGGCATCTCCTCCGGCGCGGCGCTCCACGCGGCGATTGAACTGGCAAAGCGGCCCGAGAGCGAGGGAAAGACCATCGTTGTCCTGCTCCCGGACACCGGTGACCGGTATCTGTCCACACCGCTTTTCATATAAGTTCAACAAAGCAGCGGCATCGCCCGGATACCCCGGAGAGATGCCGCTGTTTTCTATTTGTTGCCACATGACCGCTCTATATGTCCACGCATGGAGTGCGCCTGTGCGCTGTGTAGAAATACACAAAGGAAGCTTCCCCAAAAACAGAGCTTTTGGCGTAGTCACTGAAATCCAGCGATTGAAGCCCGCTTCTTGCTGAAAATCGTTGACAGGCCAGCATTTCTGCTCGTATAATCGGAGCCGAGAGAGCAAGGGCGCCCCCTCAAGGGGTACTCCCTGCTCTTTTTTGAATAACTATTTTACACTAAAGCAATCAATTCAGGGCCATTGCGCCGGAAGGAGACAGCGATGGGAAGCTATAGCAGGGAGGACATCCTCCGTCTGGTGGAGGAGGAGGACATCCAGTTTATCCGGATGCAGTTCACCGACCTTTTCGGTCAGCTGAAAAACGTGGCAATTACGGCCTCCCAGATCGGGCGGGCACTGAACGGGGAGATCATGCTGGACGGCAGCTCCATACAGGGCTCTGTCCGGGTGGAGGAGTCGGACCAGTATCTGCGCCCGGACCTGAACACCTTCGCCATCCTGCCTTGGCGTCCCCAGTACGGAAAGGTGGCCCGGCTGATCTGCGATATTTATAATCCGGACGGCACTCCCTTTGACGGGGACCCCCGGAACATCCTCAAGCGGACGCTGAAAAAAGCAGAGGAGCTGGGGTATGCTTTCCATGTAGGGCCGGAGCTGGAGTTCTTCCTGTTCCAGACCGACGAGGAGGGCCGTCCCACGGCGAAGACCTCCGATGAGGCGGGGTACTTCGACCTTGGCCCTCTGGACCACGGTGAGAGCACCCGGCGGGAGGTAGCGCTGGCCCTGGAAAAAATGGGGGTGGAGATCGAGGCCAGCCACCATGAATCCGCCGCCGGGCAGCACGAGATCGACCTGAAGTACACGGACGCCCTCGCTGCGGCCGACAACATCATGACCTTCAAGCTGGCAGTCAAGACCCTGGCCCAGAAGAACGGCCTTTACGCCACCTTTATGCCCAAGCCCCTCCGGGATGCGGCGGGCAACGGAATGCACGTGAATATGTCGCTGTTCCAGGATGGCCGCAACCTGTTTTACGACGAAACCGGGGAACGGAAGCTGTCCCCCCTGGCCCGCCAGTTCATCGCGGGGCTGCTGGAGCACGCCAGGGGCTTCTGCGCCCTGACCAATCCGGTGGTGAACTCCTACAAGCGATTGGTCCCCGGGTATGAGGCCCCCTGCTATCTGGCCTGGTCGGAGTCCAACCGCTCCGCCCTGATCCGCATCCCGGACCCCAGGGGCCGGGGGACCCGGGTGGAGCTGCGCAGTCCGGATACGGCCTGCAACCCCTATCTGGCGTTCGCCGCCTGTCTGTCTGCGGGGCTGGACGGCGTGACGCGGGAACTGACGCCTCCCCCGGCGGCAGCGGGGAACCTGTACGTTATGACGGCAGAGGAATTGGCGGAGCGGAACATCCGGGGCCTGCCGGCCTCGCTGGACGCCGCCCTTCGGGCCATGGAGACGGACGGGGTGGTCATGGAGGCGCTTGGGCCCTATGCCATTCGCTATGCCGCCGGAAAGCGGCGGGAGTGGGAGGAGTACCGGACGCAGATCTCTCAGTGGGAGCTGGACAACTACCTGGCGAGCTGCTGAGCGCCCCGTCCCGGGAGGGAGGTGGAACCTTTGACGCGTATCGTGGTGGCTTTTATCAAGGAAGAATTGCAGCGGAAAACCCAGCGCCTTCTGGCTTCAGAGGGCCTGGAGATTGCGGCGGTCTGCGCCTCCGGCGCGGAGGTCATCCGCACGGTTCGCCAGATGGGGAGTGCCGCCGTCATCTGTGGCTTCCGGCTCCGGGACATGACGGCGGACGTCCTGGCGGCGGATCTCCGGGGCCTGGCAGCGGTCATGGCGGTGGCGAAGGCATCCTACCTGGAATTGTGCGGCGGGGAGAACCTGTTCAAGCTGCCGGTCCCCGCCTCCCGAGCCGAATTTATCGCCACACTGAACCTGATGCTGGATTTTGAGGCGGCCCATCTGCGCCACCCGGCTTCCGGGAGGCGGGAGGAGGAGCGGCGGGTGATCCGCCAGGCCAAGGAGCTGCTGATGGACGTCAACCGCATGACCGAGGAGGAGGCCCACCGCTTCCTGCAAAAGCGCAGCATGGAGCGGGGTATCCGGATGGCGGAGGCCGCCCGATGGGTGATCGACTCCTATACCCTGTGAAAATTCGACTGAAACGGAGTGTTTCTTATGACATATACCTCACCACTGTATCGTCCCCAGTTTGAACACGACGCCTGCGGCATCGGCGCGGTGGTGGACATCAAGGGGCGCAGATCCTATGGCACTGTGGACAACGCCCTGGAAATCGTAGAAAAGCTGGAGCACCGGGCCGGCAAGGACGCCGCCGGAGAGACCGGCGACGGCGTGGGCATCCTGCTCCAGATTCCCCACAGGCTGCTCAGCCGCTGGGCGGAGGAGCAGGGCCTCTCCCTGGGGGAGGAGCGGGACTACGGCGTGGGCATGTTCTTCTTCCCCCAGGACAAGCTCAAACGGGCCCAGGCGAAGAAGATGCTGGAGATTATCGTTGACAAGGAGGGCATGGACTTCCTGGGCTGGCGGGACGTGCCGGTCCATCCCGAAGTTCTGGGACAGAAAGCCCTGGACTGTATGCCCCGGATCTGCCAGTGCTTTGTGAAGCGCCCGGCGGACTGCCCCCGAGGGCTGGACTTTGACCGGAAGCTCTATGTGGTGCGCCGGACCTTCGAGCAGTCCAACGTCAACACCTACATCCCCTCCTTCTCCAGCCGGACTATCGTCTACAAGGGCATGTTCCTGGTGGGCCAGCTGCGGCAGTTCTACGCCGACCTCACGGACCCGGACTGCGAGAGTGCCATCGCCCTGGTCCACTCCCGGTTCTCCACCAACACCACCCCCTCCTGGGAGCGGGCCCACCCCAACCGGTACATCCTCCACAACGGGGAGATCAACACCATCCGGGGCAACGTGGACAGGATGCTGGCCCGGGAGGAGACCATTTCCTCCCCACTGATGGACGACGACATGGACAAGATCCTCCCCGTGGTGGACCAGCGGGGCAGCGACAGCGCCATGCTGGACAACACCCTGGAATTTCTCATGATGAACGGCGTGGAGCTGCCCCAGGCCGTCATGATGTGCATCCCTGAGCCCTGGGCCAACGACAAGCGGATGGACCGGGAGAAGCGGGACTTCTACCACTACTACGCCACCATGATGGAGCCCTGGGACGGCCCCGCCGCCATCGTGTTCTCCGATGGGGACGCCGTGGGCGCGGTGCTGGACCGGAACGGCCTGCGGCCCTGCCGGTGGTATCTCACCGATGACGAGCAGCTGATTTTGTCCTCTGAGGTGGGCGTATTGGACATCCCGCCGGAGAAAATCGTGAAGAAATCCCGGCTCCAGCCGGGGCGGATGCTGCTGGCGGACCTGCGCCAGGGCCGTCTGGTGGACGACAGCGAAATCAAGCAGTCCTACGCCGTCCGCCAGCCCTACGGCGAGTGGCTGGACGCCCATCTGGTCCACCTCCGGGAGCTGCCCATCCCCAACCGGCGGGTGGAGACCCACCCCCAGGCGGTCCGGGACCGGCTCTACAAGGCCTTCGGCTACACCTACGAGGAGATCAAGGATTCCGTCCTGCCCATGGCCCGGGACGGCATGGAGCCCACCTCCGCCATGGGGGTGGACACGCCTCTGGCGGTGCTCAGCGAGCGGCACCAGCCCCTGTTCAACTACTTCAAGCAGCTCTTCGCCCAGGTGACCAACCCGCCCATCGACGCCATCCGGGAGGAGATCGTCACCGACACTACCGTCTACGTGGGACCCAGCGGCAACCTGCTGGAGGAGAAGGCGTCCAACTGCACCGTACTGCAGATCCCCAACCCCATCCTCACCAGCGTGGAGCTGATGAAGATCCGGTACATGGACCGGTCTGGCTTCCACGTGGAGACGGTCTCCCTGCTGTACTACAAGGGCTCGCCTCTGGAAAACGCCCTGGGCCGGCTGGTGGTCAACGTGGACCGGGCCTACAAGAAGGGGGCCAACATCCTCATCCTCTCCGACCGGGGCGTGGACGAGAACCACGCGGCCATCCCGTCCCTGCTGGCGGTGAGCACCCTGGAGCAGTATCTGGTCCGCACCAAGAAGCGCACCGCCGTCTCCATGGTTCTGGAGAGCGCGGAGCCCCGGGACGTCCACCACTTCGCCACGCTCCTGGGCTACGGAGCCCAGGCTATCAATCCCTATCTGGCTCAGGAATGTGTGGAGGAGCTGGTGGAGCGGGGCCTGCTGGACAAGGACAAGGGCGCGGCGGTCAGCGACTATGACAGCGCCATCCTCCACGGCATCGTGAAGATCGCCTCCAAGATGGGCATCTCCACCATCCAGTCCTACCAGTCCGCCCAGATCTTTGAGATCGTGGGCATCAACAGGGCGGTGGTGGACAAGTATTTCACCAACACCATCAGCCGCGTGGAGGGCGTGGGCCTGGAGGAGATCGGCGAGGGCGTGGAGTGGAACCACAGCCAGGCCTTCGACCCCCTGGGGCTGGGCTTCGACGCCACCCTGGACTCCATGGGGGCCTACCGCCTCCGCTCCGGCGGGGACAAAGAGGACCACATGTACAACCCTCAGACCATCCTCCTGCTACAAAAGGCCGCCCGGGAGGGCAGCTATGAGACCTTCAAGGAATACACCGCCCTGGTGGACTTCGCCGACAAGCCCCACACCCTCCGGGGCCTGCTGGATTTCCGCATAGCGGAGGACGGCGGCATCCCCATCGACGAGGTGGAGCCCGTGGAGAGCATCGTCAGGCGCTTCAAGACCGGAGCCATGAGCTACGGCTCCATCTCCCAGGAGGCCCACGAGTGTCTGGCCGTCGCCATGAACCGCATCGGCGGCAAGTCCAACTCCGGCGAGGGCGGCGAGTCCCGGGAGCGGCTGGACGGCCAGCGGTGCTCCGCCATCAAGCAGGTGGCCTCGGGCCGCTTCGGCGTGACGGCGGAGTATCTGGGGTCCGCTCAGGAGATCCAGATCAAGATGGCCCAAGGGGCCAAGCCCGGCGAGGGCGGACACCTGCCGGGGAAGAAGGTCTACCCCTGGATCGCCAGGACCCGGTACTCCACCCCCGGCGTCAGCCTTATCTCGCCCCCGCCCCACCACGACATCTATTCCATCGAAGATCTGGCCCAACTGATCTACGACCTGAAGAACGCCAATCGCCGGGCCAGGATCAGCGTCAAGCTGGTCAGCGAGGCCGGCGTGGGCACCATCGCGGCGGGCGTTGCAAAGGCCGGGGCCCAGGTGGTCCTCATCTCCGGCCACGACGGCGGCACCGGCGCGGCCCCCCGCAGCTCCATCACCGGCGCGGGCCTGCCCTGGGAGCTGGGGGTGGCGGAGGCCCACCAGACGTTGATCCAGAACGGCCTGCGCTCCCAGGTGGTCATCGAGGCCGACGGAAAGCTGATGACCGGGCGGGATGTGGCCATCGCCTGTATGCTGGGGGCGGAGGAGTTCGGCTTCGCCACCGCGCCCCTGGTGACCATGGGGTGCTGCATGATGCGGGTGTGCAACCTGGACACCTGTCCGGCGGGTATCGCCACCCAGGACCCGGAGCTGCGCAAACGCTTCGCGGGAAAGCCGGAGTACGTGGTCAACTTCATGACCTTCGTGGCCCAGGAGCTGCGGGAGTACATGGCGAAGCTGGGCATCCGGACGGTGGATGACCTGGTGGGCCGGAGCGACCTGCTGCGGGTCCGGGAGCATCTGGTGACCCATCGGGCGGAGACCCTGGACCTCAGCGGCATCCTCCACAACCCCTGGGGGGAGCGCGTACCCCATTTCGACCCCGCCGCAGCCTACGACTTCCAGCTGGAGAAGACGGCGGACATGAGCGTACTCATGGAGAAGCTGGGGAAGAGCCTGAAAAACAAGAGATCCGGCCGGCTGGACGTGGAGGTGTCCTCCACGGACCGGGCCTTCGGGACCCTCTTCGGGTCCGAGATCACCCGTCAGTGCGGGAACGACCTGTCGGAGGACAGCTATGTCATCTCCTGCAAAGGCGGCGGGGGCCAGTCCTTCGGGGCCTTCATCCCCAGGGGACTGACCCTGACGCTGGAGGGCGACAGCAACGACGGCTTCGGCAAGGGTCTCTCCGGCGGCAAGCTGATTTTGTATCCCCCCAAGGGCAGCGCCTTCAAGCCGGGAGAGAACATCATTGTGGGCAACGTGGCCCTCTACGGAGCCACCAGCGGCAAGGCCTTCATCAACGGCATGGCCGGGGAGCGGTTCTGCGTACGCAACTCCGGGGCCTCGGCTGTGGTGGAGGGCGTGGGGGACCACGGCTGTGAGTACATGACCGGAGGCCGGGTGGTGATCCTTGGCCCCACGGGAAAGAACTTCGCGGCGGGCATGTCCGGCGGCGTGGCCTACATGCTGGACGAGCGCCACGACCTGTACCTGCGTCTGAACAAGGAGCAGGTCATGACGGACACCCTGACGGAGAGCCACGACATCGCGGAGCTCCGGGCACTCATTGAGGAGCACGTGGCCGCCACCGGGTCCCCAAGGGGAAAGAAAATCCTGGCGGCGTTCCAGTCCTACATTCCCTGCTTCAAGAAGGTTATGCCCAAGGACTACGATAAGATGCTGCGGGCCATCGCCCAGCGGGAGGAGAAGGGCATGAGCCGGGAACAGGCGGAGATGGACGCATTCTACGCGGTAAGCAAGGGGTGAGAGAAATGGGAAAGATCACAGGATTTTTGGAATATGAGCGGCAGGAGACATCCAGCCGTCCGCCGGAGGAGCGGGTCCGGGACTGGGAGAACTTCCATCTCCCAGTGCCGGAGTCCGTCCGGCGGGAGCAAGGGGGCCGGTGCATGAACTGCGGCGTACCCTACTGTCAGTCGGGCATCCAGTGGGAGAGCAGCGTCTTCGGCTGCCCCCTCCACAACCTGATCCCCGAGTGGAACGACATGATCTACGCCGGGAATCCCAGCCACGCCCTCAGCCGCCTGCTGAAGACCAACAACTTCCCGGAGTTCACCGGCCGGGTGTGCCCCGCCCCCTGCGAGCGGGCCTGCATCTGCGGCATATACGGCGACAGCGTGACCGTCCGGGACAACGAGCTGTGCATCATCGAGGAGGCCTTCGCCCAGAAAGCAGTGAAGCGCCGCCGTCCGCCCCAGTGGTCCGGGAAGAAGGTGGCGGTGGTGGGCTCCGGCCCGGCGGGCCTAGCGGCGGCGGACCAGCTGAACCACCGGGGCCACTCTGTCACCGTCATCGAGCGGGAGGAGCGGTGCGGCGGCCTGCTGACCTACGGCATCCCCAATATGAAGCTGCCCAAGGACGTGGTCCAGCGGCGCATCGAGCTGATGTGCGACGAGGGGGTCAGCTTCGTCACCGGCCTGGACACCTCCGACCGGTCCGTGGCACAGCGGCTGCTGGCGGACTACGACGCGGTGGTCCTCTGCTGCGGCGCGGAGCGACCCCGGCCCCTGGGTGTGGATATGGAGGGCGTTTCCTCCGGTATTTACTATGGGGCGGAATTTCTGAAGGCCGCCGTGGAGCGGCAGCAGTTCGGCAAGGACCCGATGGTTCCCACGGCGGAGGGCCGGGATGTGGTCATCATCGGCACCGGCGACACCGCCAGCGACTGCGTGGCCACCGCGATCCGCCAGGGATGCCGGTTCGTCACCCAGCTGGTGCGCCGCCCGGAGGCGGACTATCTGCAAAACGGCGTTCTGCCCCTGGACTACGCCCATGAGGAGGCCATAGCCGTCTTCGGCCATGATCCCCGGCGGTTTGGCGTGCAGGTGAAGGAATTGACAGCGGAGAACAGCGTCCTCACCGCCTTGACCACCACGGACGGGGATATCATCCCCTGCGGGCTGCTCATCGCCGCCACCGGCTTTGCCGGATGTGCGGAGAACGTATGCGAAGCCTTCGGTGTCGCATACGACAGGACGGTCCAGACCCAGAAGGGCGGTTTCGCCGCCAGCGTGGACAAGGTCTTTGCCGCGGGCGACATGCGCCGGGGGCAGTCCCTGGTGGTGTGGGCCATCGCCGAGGGCCGCTCCGTGGCGGCGGAGGTGGACGCCTACCTGAACGGTTACACGAACCTTGTGCGAGTTGTATAAATTTTGTAGAAATTTTTGTGCGTATCAGACAAGTTCTTGTGGGCCCCGTCCATTGACGGTGTCCCTATATTGTGGTAAAGTGTTCCCATCGCAAGGGCAAAGGCGCCTGAGAGATTGCATCTCTTAGACGCCTTTGCCTATTTTTATTAGAGGGAGCACTGTGTATTCATCAGTCGATATGCAGAACGATGACATAGAAAGGAACAACCTGCAATGGAAAAAGTAACAAAGCTATTCGGCAGTATGGTCTTTAACGAGGAGGTCATGAAGCAGAGACTTTCCACCACCTGCTACAAAGCATGGAAAAAGTGCGTGGAGGAGGGGACACCCCTCTCCCTGGAGACCGCCCACGAGATGGCGGCGGAGATGAAGAACTGGGCCATGGACCGGGGGGCCACCCATTTCACCCACTGGTTCCAGCCCATGACCGGCGTCACCGCTGAGAAACACGACAGCTTCATCTCCCCGGAGGGAACCAGTCAGGTGTTGATGAGCTTCTCCGGCAAGGAGCTGGTCCGGGGAGAGCCGGACGCCTCGTCCTTCCCCTCCGGTGGCCTGCGGGCCACCTTCGAGGCCCGGGGCTACACCGCCTGGGACCCCACCGCTTTCGCCTTCATCAAGGATGGGAGTCTCTGTATCCCAACGATCTTCTGCTCCTACAGCGGGCAGGCCCTGGACAAGAAGACTCCGCTGCTGCGCTCCATGGACGAGCTCAGCCGGCAGGCGGTACGGGTGCTACGCCTCTTTGGTGACACAGATGTAAAGAAGGTCGTCAGCCAGGTAGGTCCGGAGCAGGAATATTTCCTGATTGACAAGGATGTGTATGATAAGCGTGAGGATCTGATCCTCACGGGCCGGACCCTCTTTGGCGCCAAGCCTCCCAAGGGCCAGGAGCTGGAGGACCACTATTTCGGCACCATCAAGCCCCGGGTCGCCGCCTATATGAAGGAGCTGGACGAGGAGCTTTGGAAGCTGGGCATCCTCTCCAAAACCAAGCACAACGAGGTGGCCCCCGCTCAGCACGAGGCCGCGCCCATCTACTCCGATGCCAACACCGCCTGCGACCACAACCAGCTGACCATGGAGATCATGAAGAAGGTGGCCGGACGGCACGGCATGGTGTGCCTGCTCCACGAGAAGCCCTTTGCCGGGGTCAACGGCTCCGGGAAGCACGACAACTGGTCTATCAGCACCGATACCGGTATGAACCTCTTTCGCCCCGGCTCCACCCCCAGCCAGAACGCGAGGTTCCTGCTGTTCCTGGCGGCCTTCATCAAGGGCGTGGATGAGTACCAGGACCTGCTGCGCTGCTCCGTAGCCAACCCGGGCAACGACCACCGTCTGGGGGCCCAGGAGGCCCCGCCGGCCATCATCTCTGTGTTCCTGGGCGATGAGCTGACCGCCATTGTCGATTCCATCATCAACGACACCAAATACGTGGAGCAGGGCAAGAAAACGCTGTCCATCGGCGTGGATTCCCTGCCCGCCATCCCCCAGGACACCACGGACCGGAACCGCACCTCCCCGCTGGCTTTCACCGGCAACAAGTTCGAGTTCCGGATGCTGGGCTCCAGCCAGTCCATCTCCGGCCCCAATACGGCCCTGAACACCATTATGGCGGAGGAATTGAGCCAGTTTGCCGACAAGCTGGAGGGTGCGGAGGACTTCAATGCCGCCCTCCACGATCTGGTGAAAAGGGTGCTCACCGACCATCAGCGGATCATCTTCAACGGCAACGGCTATGAGGATGCCTGGGTGGAGGAGGCCAGGAAACGCGGGCTCAGCAACCTGACCTGCACTGCTGACGCATTGAAAACCTACCTCCAGCCCAAGCACATCGAGCTGTTCAGCAAGCACCATGTTTTTACCGAGGAGGAGCTGCGGGCACGGAACGAGATCCATCTGGAGAACTACTGCGAGGTCGTCGGCATTGAGGCGAGGACCATGATCGACATGGTGAAAAGAAACATCTTCCCCGCCGTCAGCCGCTTCTCAGGGGATACCGCAAAAGCCGTGGCCACCAAAAAGGCTGTACTGGCAGATTTGGATTGCAGCGATGATGAGGCGCTGCTGCGAAAGCTCTCCGCCCTGTCCGTTGAGATGATGCGCCAGACCGCCGCTCTGGAGGATGCCCTGGCTGCACCTCACGGCAAGAATGCCTACGAGGCCGCCCACTACTATCGTTACACGGTGTTCGAGATCATGGGCAAACTCCGGGCCTCTGTAGATGCCCTGGAGGCCATCACCTCCAGGGACTGCTGGCCTTATCCCAGCTATACGGAGCTGCTGTTCTCTGTAAAGTGAAAAAACACCCTGATACCCGGATGGCGCAAAGCCGTCCGGGTATCAGAGCTGACGATAGGATTCACATTTATTTGAGTATGAGGTAGATTGTATGGCAATCCATGAAGAATGCGGCGTGTTCGGTGTCATCCAGCCGGAGCCTGCCAATGTGGGACGGGTGGTCTACTATGGCCTCTACGCACTCCAGCACCGGGGGCAGGAGAGCTGCGGCATTGTGGTCAACGACGATGGTGTCTTTGCGTCCCACAAGGATCTTGGGCTGGTGGGCGAGGTGTTTGGCCGGGATGTTCTGGAGCGGTTTCCTCAGGGGACCATGGCGGTGGGCCACACCCGCTATGGCACCACCGGGGCCTCCAACCGGCGCAACTGCCAGCCCATTGAGGTCAACCATCAGAAAGGGCGCATGGCCCTCGCCCACAACGGTAATCTCAGCAACGCCGCCCAGCTCCGCAGCAAACTGGAACTGACGGGGGCGATTTTCCACACCACCAGCGACACGGAGACCATTGCCTACATTGTCACCAGGGAGCGTCTGACATCGCCCTCCATCGAGGATGCCCTCAGCGCCGCCATGAAGCACCTGGAGGGGGCTTATTCCCTGGTACTGATGTCCCCGCAGAAGTTGATCTGTGTCCGGGACCCCCACGGCTTCCGCCCTCTTTGTTATGGAAAATTACCGGGGGGCGGCTATGCGGCGGCCTCTGAGAGCTGCGCCCTGACCGCCGTGGGCGCGGAATTTGTGCGGGATCTAGAACCGGGGGAGATACTGATCTTCCAGGGAGATACCGTTTCCTCCCGGCGGGAGCACTGCGGCAAATGCCCGCCCGCCCACTGCGTCTTCGAGCACATCTACTTCGCCCGTCCGGATTCCGTAATCGACGGCGTGTCCGTCCACGCCGCCCGGCTGCGGGCGGGATCGATCCTGGCGGAGGCCCACCCTGTGGAGGCGGATGCGGTCGTCGGTGTGCCGGACTCCGGCCTGGACGCGGCGCTGGGGTACAGCCGGACATCCGGCATTCCCTATGAGATCGGCCTGATCAAAAACAAGTATATAGGCCGCACGTTTATCGCCCCCGGACAGGAGTACCGGCTGGATCAGGTGCGGCTGAAGCTCAGCGCCGTCCGGGAGAGCGTAGCCGGAAAGCGTGTGGTCCTGGTAGACGATTCCATCGTCCGGGGAACCACCAGCGGAAGAATCGCCGGGCTTCTCCGGGAGGCCGGCGCGGCGGAGATCCATCTGCGGATATCCGCGCCCCCCTTTCTGAACCCATGCTACTATGGGACGGACATCGATTCCCGGGAAAATCTCATCGCCTGTCACTACAGCGTGGAGGAGATTGCCGGTATTCTCGGAGTAGATTCTCTGGGCTACCTACCGGTATCCGCCCTGGGCGAGCTCTTCGGCGGCCATTGCAGCGCCTGCTTTACGGGGCAGTATCCCACCGATATTCCATCAGATACGCGGAAGGACCGATTTGAGCAGAAGCTGTCGGAGTGCCACAGGGGGCGCAGGCATACATAAATTTATCTATCCAAGGCGCTTATTGTAGCAGCGCCCGTACTTTGGACTTCTCGGCAAGACCTCATGGATGGCTATGGCAACGGTCCGTTCGGGTCAGACAATCCTGTGCCTTCTCGGTTTTGACCCCTATGCGGAACAACGACACGGTCACCAGTTACGCAACGTCCATATTGGGAAGGATGCACCGCGAAATATGATAATGCACAGCAGTTATTAGGTGATTCCAGTGAAATGGAGACACATTACCTGACCACTATTTGACTACTGTTTTGAGAAATAGCAGAAATGCATTGGAGCCACTGCGTCGCAATGGCTCCAGGGCTTGAGTTGAATGTTGTCCTATAGCAACAATCAAAAATAAAGCCAAAAGTTGACAGCAGTGGTATAACAGAGACAGGAGATGATGGTATGCTGCACAATGAAGCGCGGGAACTACTGGTACAAGGCTATGAAGCAACCCATGATGCCAAGGGGATAGCGAAGGCGTATTCAGTGAGCAAATGGACAGTATACCGGCTGGCCGAACAGAAGCGGAAAACAGGCAGTGTGGCCTTGCGAACCAACCAGCGAGGCCGGAAGCCAGTCCTGACAGCAGAGGATAAAGAAAATATCCGTCAGTGTATTGATGAAAAACCTGACATCACAATCGAAGAGATCCGGGAGAAGCTGAGCCTTTCCGCAAGCTATAGT
>CAJTUD010000036.1 GCA_910579725.1 uncultured Oscillospiraceae bacterium
CATGATCAGAGATGAGCTTAAACTAAATCCAGAACACCGTCCCCATGATGGAAGAAAACACTTTGTAACAGCTGCCAAAAAGGCCAACGTGGATGAGTATGCCATCAAATATATGGTTGGTCACAAGATTTCGGACATCACAGAAAAGGTCTACACCCAGCGAGAATTTGAGTGGCTGAAAGCAGAAATCGAAAAAATAAGATAGTGTGTTTAAGAGGCGCGGCCCGACAGTGTGTATGTTTATGCATTGTTCGGGCTTACGCTGGTAGTGTAGGAGTTTGTGTATAGGAATAATATAGGAGTAATGCAGAAGTTATTTACATTCCAACAAAGTTTTCCACTTCTATCTACTGCTGAAACTATTGACATAGCAGCGATTAGCAGCAGTTAAGGGTGGTAAATCTGAGAGAGTGTTTCTATAATACGCTTCATAAACAAGTTGCATCCATATTCCTCCCGATTTCTTTATTTTATCCGGCAGGGAGAAACAAGTAGTCAACTTAAAATATATTATTTGCTACTTGTAGTATATCAAAATGTGTGTTATAGTTTACATATTGCCTGATATGCCAACAAGGAGGAAAAATCATGACGGAACTGGAGCAGTACAAAAAGGCGTATGCAACCCTGATGGGCAGGGTGGATAGAGCGATTTCCAAAATGGAGGAAACCAGTGCGCGGTACCTTGCGCAGGGTCTGGCTGAAATAATGGCCTCTGAGGAGCTGAAAGCGGCGTTGGAAGAAGCTGAAGAGATCTTTCTGGCGGAGGATCCAGAAGACGCGTAAAGTAAGAGACATTCGCCTTTTTCCGACGAATGTCTCTGTGCTTTATACTTTTTTTTCAAAATGCAGGAAGGTCTTATCCTCTCCGACCTGCCGCATGCAGCTCTCCAGCATTTTTTTCGACGCCTGGTTTTCATGGAAGCATTTCGCTTCCAGACGGTAGAGGCCCAGAGTGTACAAACTCCAGTCCGCCGCCCGTCGGAAGGCCTCGGTGCCATAGCCGTGACCGGCATATTCAGGGAGAATGCGGCACCCCAGCTCCGCCGCGCCCCTGTAGTCGAAATGGTACAGCACCACTTCCCCGATAAACGCGCCGTCTTCCAGACGGATGGCAAAATTTACGGCTTGTCCTCTCTGGAAATCCTCCCGGGCCACACGGAGGAAGTAGTCCTCCGTCAGCTCGCCCTCCAGATCGTCCCGGTAGTCGTAGCCCCACCAGCGGTTGTGCTCATCGTCCAGACACAGGCGGTTGTATAAGGGTTTGTCTGTTTCCCGGATGGCGTCCAGCGTCAAACGCTCCGTTTTCAGAACGGGAACTGTATCCAGCCTGAACAGCTCGTTTCGGGCCAGAATCCGAACTTTTGGTTCCAGGAAGGCAGGGAGGTATTGGAGCTTGCTGGTCCGCAGGCCCCGATCTCCTGCGTCATCCTCCCGGTTGATCCAGGTCAGGCCTCCGCTATTGGCGGCGGCAAAAGACTGAACCATGAAAGGATACACCCCCTCGTACTGAGGCAGGGCCTTCTCGATATGGCACACCAGCGTGTCCCCACAGATCTCCGCCAGGGCAATGGCGATGATTTTGCCGTCCAGCTCCACACAACCGGTCTTTGCCCACTCTACCCCTGCCTGTTCCATAATCCGCCGGGCGTAACAGACTTCCATTTTCGCCTCGGCGTTCTCCTTGTTGAACACCTTGTGGAATTCATGCCAGAAATCTTCTACAGCGGCGCGGTCGGCGGCAGTCAGCTCCCGATAAACCGCACCGGGATAGAGCTTGCGGAATTTGTTGATATGGTTGCGCTGGCCGGAGTATCGGCGGCCGGCGAAGGTGGAGAGGTCCTCCGCGCGGTAGAAGTAGTCCTGCCAGAGGCGGTCGTTGTCCACGGTGGTGTAGGGGTAGCGCTTCATCAGCCGCTCCCGCTCCGATTCCGGCACTACGCCGAAGGAGGGGGGAACTCCCTTTTCCACGCACCAGGCGTCGATCTCGTCCAGGGCGGCATCTGCGTCGCCCTCGCCCGGCAGGGGAATGGGGAAGTCGAACATGGCGCCGTGGTGGGCGCTGTGGTTGAGCACCACCAGACAGCCGTGGGATTCGGCAAACTCCGGATGCCAGTGGTCCCGCCACATGAGCTTGACGCCCAAGGAGTACTCGCACAGACGGTAGGTGCATTGGCCATAGTATTTGCGGAGAAGAGGGGCGTGGGATTCGCTGATAGGAGTGAATTTCAACATACAGTGTTTTGCTCTCTTTCGCTTATTGTTTGAATAGCCGCTGCAGGATGATGTCCGCGCATTCCACAGGGCCGTGGATGCTTGTATCGACTCTCAGACTGTAGTGTATGTCTTCTGCCATCAATTCTGACTGTTCGTCTGACTGTGTTTCAAATCGATCCTGCCGGCGCAGGTTTCTCTGCCGGCAGATATCCGGCGGACAGTATACCTCGACTATATCAAGCGGGTTGTCCTGTAAGATTTCCAGCAGTTGATGATAATGAGGCCTTATTTCTTCCCGTTCAACCAGGATTCCATCAATCAGGACATTTTTGCCCATATCGGAGTATAATTTTGCGGTATGGTACATCATAATGATGGCCTCGCTGAGATATTTCCAATAGTTCTGCCGCAGATACCTGTCTCCGACCATCTGCTCGAACAGATCGTTGGCGACCACATAGAAGAAGACATCCTCCCGCTCCTGGAGCGCATCTACGATAGAGGCTTTGCCGCTGCTGGCCACGCCGTTGAGGAAAATAATATGGCCCTTGCCTGTCATTTTGCACCGTCCTCTACAATATGCACATTCAGGTGGTTGTACGTCATGGTCACGCCGTCCTCGGCGAAGGCCCTATGAACCTCTTCCAGAGACCGGAAATGAGCGTCCCAGTAATCCTCCGTTTTCGTCCAGAAGCGGACGTGGTACTCGATGGAGCTTTCGCCGTAGGCGGTGAGGACCACTTGTGGGGCGGGGTCCGGGAGGATATTGGGGGTGCGTCCCAGAGCCTTAAGGCAGGCCCCCCGAACGGCTTCCGGCCTGTCGCTGTAAGAGGCGGCGACGGTGTGGTCCGCCCGGCGGATGCCCCGAACGGTATAGTTGACGATCTGCCCCGCCGTCAGCTTGCTGTTGGGCAGCATCACTCGCTGCCCGGAGGGGGTGTCCAGCTTGGTATGGGTCAGGGTGATCTCCGCCACCTCCCCTTCACCCTCTCCGGTGGAGACATAGTCTCCCAGGGTGAAGGGCTTTGAAAACAGCAGGACCATGCCGCCAGCCACGTTGCTGAGCACATCCTGAACCGCCAGTGACACCGCCAGTCCGAAGACGCTGACCACCGCGATCAGGCTGGTCACATCCACCCCCAGGCTCCCCGCCACAATGAGGGCTGTCAGGATATACAGCAGGGCTTTGATTCCCCGGAGGGCATAGCTCTTCATCCGCCCGTCCATGCCGGAGCGGCTCATCAGCCGGTCCGCCAGACGCAGCAGTCCCCGCCCTGCCGCCAGACAGACCAGCAGCAGCGCCAGGGCCGACAGGATGTTCCCCGCCGTCAGCTTTCCCCATCCGGCTTTCATCCATCCATCCAGAAGGGATGCTGCGCTTTCCGGTTCCGCGTTTTCCAATAACGTGGTGGTGGGATTATCCATTATTCTGATTCCTTCCTTTGCGCTGATTTTTGCCTGAATATCAAGATATCACATTTTTTGCCGGATGAGAAGGCATATTTTCTTTTTGGAGGACCCTTAGAAAATTTTGGTAAAATTACCAGAGAACATTGGTGCTTTACACAAAGTTTCTAAAACTCGACCGGTTATGCTTTTCTTTTTTGTGATTATCGTGTAAAATACAAGAATCTCCTGCGGGCAGGGGGCAATTCCGCTTCCGCTTCGGCAGGGAGAAACGAAAGAGGAGGAGAAATATGGACAAGTTTTTTAAGATCTCCGAAAGGGGCAGCAATGTCCGCAGTGAGATCGTAGGCGGCGTGACGACGTTCTTCGCCATGGCCTACATTATTTTCGTCAATCCCGGCATGCTCTCGCAGACCGGCATGGACTACAGCGGCGTTTTGCTGGCCACTTGCATCAGCGCGGCCATCGGCTGCTTCCTGACGGCTCTGCTGGCCAACGCGCCCTTTGCCCAGGCTCCCGGCATGGGATTGAACGCATTCTTTACCTTTACCGTGTGCTTTGGCATGGGGTACACCTGGCAGGAGGCTCTGGCCATCGTGCTGCTCAGCGGTGCACTGTTCCTGATTATTGCCGTCAGCCCCCTGCGCAGCAAGATTATTTCTTCCATTCCCGCATTTCTCAAAAGCGCCATTTCCGCCGGCATCGGTCTGTTCATCGCCTTCATCGGCCTTCTGAACGTGAGCCTGGTGGGCTTTGGCGGCGGTGTGCCCGCTCTTCAGTTCATGGTGGATGACGGCACCGGCAACATGGTGGCTAACACTGCCGGTATTCTGGCCATTATCGGTCTGCTTATCACCGCCATCCTGATGGCCTATAAGGTGAAAGGGGCCATTGTCATTGGCATCATTGTCACCGCCATCATCGGTCTCCCCATGGGCGTGACCACAATCCCTGAGTCCATAACCATGGAAGGAATCTCCCTGAGCACCGTGGCTTTCAAGCTGGACTTCGGCGGCCTGTTCGCCAAGGGTATCCTGCCTCTTGTTACAGCCGTCATCAGCTTTGCACTGGTGGACTGCTTCGACACCGTTGGCACTCTGATCGGCACCGCCAAGAACGCGGGCATGACCGATAAGAACGGCAACCTCCCCGGCGGCGACCGGGCTTTGATTGCCGACGCCATTGCCACCTGCTGCGGTGCCTGCCTGGGTACCTCCACCGTCACCACCTTCGTGGAGTCCTCCACCGGTATTTCCGAGGGTGCTCGTACAGGTCTGAGCTCTGTTGTGGTGGGTGTGCTGTTCCTGGCAGCCTGCCTGCTGGCTCCTGTAGCGGGCATCATTCCCTCCGCTGCCACGGCTCCTGCGCTGATTATTGTGGGCGTGCTGATGATCAGAGGCGCCACCGAGGTGAACTGGGGTGACTTCGAGGAGGCCTGCCCCGCCTTCCTGACCATTGCCATGATGCCCTTTGCCTACTCCATCTCTGACGGCATTGGTTTCGGCTTTATCAGCTACAGCATCATCAAGCTGGCCCGGGGCAAGGCCAAGGATGTCCCCGTACTGGTGTATATCATTGCGGTGCTGTTCATTCTGAAGTATGTGCTGACCAGCATCTGATTTCGTATCATTTTGAAAATTTGCAGTCAGAGAAGCCCCCGGCTCGTTGAGCCGGGGGCTTCCTGCGGTTTCTACCGTTTGGCGGCGGCAAATGCGGCGGCTTCCCGGACCCAGTCCAGCAGCTCGCCGTCCACCTCCTCCGGGGAGGCGATCAGCAGATGATGGGTCCACCGGCCGGGGTAGGGCTCGGACGATGCGTCCACCCGGGGAGAATCCAGCCTGCGGTTGAGCCCCAGGGTGACGGTGATGTAGTGCTCCGGCCTTCCTGCCTTCTTTCTGACAGGCAGGAAGGATACGGCGGCAAAGACCCGAGGATTGGTAAAGGTGATCTGGGTTTTCTGGACTCGGACGGTCATGTTATCCACCGCCTCCAATGTTCTGGCGGCAAAGGCTTCGTAGAGCGGCAGAGCGGCGGGGTCCCGGCTGAAAAAGAACAGGATGTCGGAATTCATGGCGGCTCCTTTCGGGGGCTGAGTAAGAATATGGTATCATATTCGGAGGTAAGGCGCAAGAGGGAGAAGGGTTTCCGGAGAGCCGGAAAGTGGCGGCCGGCCCCTGTGCACAAAAATTTAAACTTTATCCCGGTTGCATCGGATTCATAGTTATGCTACAATAAAAAATCATGATAATTTGTCTCTGAAACGGAGGACTTACCCATGCCCACCCGCGATTTTCACAAGCAGGGGCTGCTATCCATTTTCCTCAGCTATTTCCGTCCGCACATAGGGCTGTTTCTGCTGGATATGGCCTGTGCACTGATGATTTCCGTTATTGATCTGGCGTTTCCCTATGTCTCCCGAATCTGCATGTATGAGTTGATTCCCGTCAATAAATACCACGCCTTCTTTGCCGTAATCGTTGTGCTGGTGGCAGCTTACCTGCTGCGGGCGGCGCTGCGGTACACCGTATGCTACTGGGGCCACACCTTCGGCGTGCTGGTAGAGGCCGATATCCGAAAGGATCTGTTCAGTCATTTACAGACGCTCTCCTTCGGCTTTTACGACAAAAACCGTACAGGCCATCTGATGAGCCGTATGACGGCGGAGCTTTTCGACATCACGGAGCTGGCCCACCATGGGCCGGAGGATCTGTTCATCTCCGGCGTGACGGTAGTGGGCGCAGTGGCGATCATGTTCACCATTCAGTGGCGGCTGGCGCTGGTAATGCTGCTGCTGATTCCTGTTTTTCTGGTGGTGGCCAACCTTAACCGCCAGAATATGATGCGGGCCTCCAAACTGGTGAAGCAGAACATGGCCGGCATCAACGCCGATATTGAGTCCAGTATTTCCGGCATGCGTACCGCCAAGGCGTTTTCCAACGAAAACGCTGAAAGTGAGAAGTTCTCAGGTGCCAACGAGCGCTTCAAGACCTCCAAGAAAGAGCGCTACAAGGCCATGGCCTGGTTCATGAGCTCCATGGAGTTCTTTATGGGCATCATGCCTGTGGTGGTCATTGCCGCAGGCGGCTGGTTGATTATGGACGGGCAGATGAACTACGAAGATCTGATTACCTTCAGTCTCTATACCAGCACCTTTATCAATCCCATCCGCAAGCTGTCCAATCTCTCGGAAATGCTGGTGGACGGCATGGCGGGCCTGAGCCGGTTTGTGGATTTGATGCGTATTGAGCCGGATCTGAAGGATAAGCCGGACGCTTTGGAACTGGACGCTGTGAAGGGCCGCATTGACGTGGAAGATGTCTCCTTCGCCTACGAGCGGGACAACGCCGAGGTGCTCCGCCATGTGTCCCTCCATGTCTCCCCCGGGGAGACGGTGGCTGTGGTGGGCCCCTCCGGCGGCGGGAAAACCACATTGTGCAGCCTGATTCCCCGATTCTACGATGTGGGATCTGGCAGCATCAAAATTGACGGGTGGGACGTGCGGGACGTGAAGCAGCAGAGCCTCCGCCGGAACATTGGCGTGGTCCAGCAGGACGTGTTCCTCTTCGCCGCCAGCATTATGGACAACATCCGCTACGGCCGGCCGGGAGCCACCAACGAGGAGGTAATTGCCGCTGCCAGACGGGCGGAAATCTACGAGGATGTCATGGCTATGCCAGACGGTTTCGATACCTACGTGGGCGAGCGGGGTGTGCTGCTCTCCGGCGGACAGAAGCAGCGGATCTCCATCGCCCGGATCTTTTTGAAGGATCCGCCGGTACTGATTCTGGATGAGGCCACCTCCGCTTTGGACAGCGTTACGGAGGCAAAGATTCAGCGGGCTTTTGATGAGCTGGCCAGAGGCCGCACTACCTTGATTATTGCCCATCGCCTGTCCACTGTCCGGGGAGCCAACCGTATTCTGGTGGTTCGGGACGGCGCAATCAGCGAGGAGGGCGCCCACCAGGAGCTGTTGGCCAGAGGAGGCGATTATGCCCAGCTGTACAACACACAGAATCTGCATGGATAAGACAGAGATAATTGCAAAAATCGCCCAGGAGCCGGAAGACCGGCTGCTGCTGGCGAAAGTCTGGGACAAATACAGCCAGATGGAACGAAAGAACATTCCCTGCGCCACTATATTCCTCTCCCCGCGAGAGCAGCAGCTGGCGCAGGCTATGCTGAACGCTGCCGGTATCCGATCCGGATACATTTTTGACGGCGGCTACGAGGAGGCAGAGCGAAAGCTCTTGGTGTTCCTCCCCGACTGGGCGGAGGACGGAGGAGAAGAACTGGTCTTTCTCCGGGCGGCTTTTCACGGTGCGGACAGCACCCTGACCCATCGTGACATTCTGGGCAGCCTGATGGGCCTGGGCGCCGCCCGGGAGCGGGTGGGGGACATCCTGGTGTCCGGCCACAGCGCCGACATTGTCGCGTCACCCCCCCTGCGGGAGTTCTTTCTGCGGGAGTGGTTGCAGGCTGGCCGGGTGAAGCTGACGGTGACAGAGATCACCCGCGAGGAGCTGCGCCTGCCTCAGGTACAGGTCAAGGTGATTCGGGACACGGTGTCCTCCCTTCGTCTGGACGCGGCGGTGTCCTCGGCCTTCTCCATGAGCCGGGGAAAGGCGGCGGAGCTCATTGCCGCCGGACGGGTGCATCTGGACCATATGCCCTGTGTGAAGGCGGACAAACCCGTATCCGAGGGGGCGGTGCTGACAGTCCGGGGCTTGGGAAGGGCAAAGCTTACGGCGGTAGGCGGCCTGACAAAAAAGGGCAGAATTGGAATCACTGTGGAAAGATATCTATAGTGCCGCGGGGCGGCAAGAAGGAGAAGGCGATGGATCAGAAGAAGATTGACCGCATCAATGAATTGGCGCGGAAGGCAAAAAAGGGGTCCTTGACGGAGGCGGAGCGCAAAGAACGGGACGTGCTCCGGCGGGAATATATTGACTCCGTGGTAGGCAGCCTTAAGGGCCAGCTGGACAACACATACCTGATTGACAGCCAGGGGAATCAAACCAAGCTCCGGAAAAGGGAGGAAAAATAATGGGCGAGTACTACGATAAGAACAAATTCACCGGAGGGCGGCCCTCCGGTGAGCAGCATCGGACGTATGGAGGCAGAGCTGGTGGACCTACTCCGCCTCCGAGCCGTCCCTACCGGCAGCCGCCTGGAAATCAGGATAACTCCGGCTGGTACAGCTGGCCTGTGATCATCATCCTCTTCGCTCTGGGCATTTGGCCTATCGCCCTGGCCCTGCTGCTGTTCAACATCTTTGGGGACAGCCGGAAGCAGAAGAATTTTTCCAGCCAGAAGACCACCTATGAAGATCAGGCGCGCAGCGCCGTGGAACGGGCCATGCGGAAAGCGGAGACCAGGGTGAGTCAGGCGGAGCGGAAGGTGGACCGGGCCTTCGACCGGGCCGGGGAGTCCGTAGATCAGGCTGTGGAACGGGCTATGGCCCAGATGGAGCGCACCATTGACCGTACTGCCAGAAGGGTGGAGCAGACCAGTCAGAGAAGGTCCCGCAGTCAGAGCTCCGGGAACCCTGCCCCCAGGGTCAAGGCGGCCCGGCAGAAGAAGGAGAAGACCAAGCCCGCAGGGGTGATGCTGCGGGTACTTGGCCTGTTCGCCCTGTTTGCCGGCTCCTGCATGGGTTTAGATTTTTTTTCCGGCGTCCTCGGAGGCCTGGCGCCGGATTTTGAAATCTTTTTTGCGTCCCTGGGCTTCCTGGGGGCCGGCGGGCTCATGTTCTTCCGGGGACAGTATCTGAATAAAATGTCTCGCCGCAGCCAGCGGTACATCCTGGCTATCGGCAACGTGGACGCCATGCCCATCGACGAGATCGCCAAGCGAGTCAACCGCAAGCCCCATCAGGCCGCCAAGGAACTGCAAAAGCTCATTGACAAGGGCTATCTGGGGGAAGATGCCTATATCGACTATGAGCGGGGATACTTCCTTCGTTTCGGTGCAACGCTGGAGGAAGAAGAAGAGCCCGCAGTCCGGCAAGCGCCTCCGCCGCCAACGCCCAAAGAGGCCCAAGAGGGTTATTCCGGCATTCTCAGGAACATCCGCCGGGCCAACGACCGCATCGCTGACCCAGAACTGAGCCGGAAAATCGACCGACTGGAGCAGGTCAGCGGCCTGATCTTCAAGGAGGTGGAGAAGCATCCGGAAAAGCGCAACTCCATTCATACCTTCTTTGACTATTACCTCCCCACCACCCAGAAGCTGTTGGATACCTATGCCGAATTTGAAGAAACCGGAGTGGAGGGCGAGAACCTCCGGGAGGCCAAGGAGCGCATTGAGCAGACCATGGACATGATTGTGGCCGGGTTTGAGCACCAGCTGGACCAGCTCTATTCCTCTGACGCCATGGATGTGGTCAGCGACATCCAGGTCATGGAGGCCATGCTCAAGCGGGACACTGCCTCCGCCGCCAAGGACTTTGGCTTCCCCGAGCCGCCCAAAGTCCGGCCCAAAACAGATTCCATGGACCAAGGTGGACATGTCCAGTCCATGCAGTGATATGGAAAGGACGCAAAGTGATGAAAATTCTGTTTTTGGGTGATTCCATTACTGACGCAGGACGGAACCGGGCAGATCCGGCTTCCATGGGCTCCGGGTATCCGCTGCTGGTAAGCGCCCGGCTGGGTGCGGACCGGCCCGGGACTTTCCTCTTTCGGAATACCGGCGTGAGCGGAGACCGGAGCGTGGATATCTACGCCCGGGTAAAAAAGGACTGTTGGAATTGGCAGCCGGGTGTAGTCAGCCTGCTGGCTGGGATCAACGACGTATGGCATGAGCTGGGAGAGCGGAACGGCGTGGACGCAGAGCGGTTCTACCGGATCTGCCGGATGCTCGTTTCCGACACCAGGGAGCATCTGCCGGAGGTCCGGCTGCTGCTGATGGAGCCCTTCGTATTGCCCGGTACAAGTACCAGCGGGGATTGGGAGGTGTTCTCTCGGGAGGTTCCTCTCCGGGCCCGGGCGGTACAGGAAATCGCCAGGGAGTTCCACGCGCTGTACCTGCCGTTGCAAGGCATATTTGACGAGGCGTGCAGACGTTGCCCTCCGGACTGCTGGCTGATGGATGGGGTTCACCCCACCCCTGCGGGGCACCAACTGATCGCGGATGCGTGGCTGGACCTGTTCCGCCGGGAGCTTGCGGCACTTTCCTGAAAACGGCTGTGGAACACCATGTGTGCGGCGTTTTGCACGCTGCGTTTGAAAAGAACAGCATCCCCCTGACATGGGATTATCCCACGTCAGGGGGATGCTGCTGCCGTCAGTTGGAAAGACGGCGTATTGGCTATATAACGCGGTTTACCCGCTTTTTTCAGGGCGATAGTTTCATTTTAGCCGGATTCTGTGATCTGCGGCTGGGCAAACATGCGGGACTGATACCGCGCTGCGAAGCGGATGAAAGCTCTTTTGCTTTTTAAAAGGGACTATCCCCGCAGCATCAGTTCCCGGGCCACCTCACGCCCGCCCCGGAGGTAGACCCGAGGCACTCGCCTGCTGACCGCGCAGGTCATCTCATAGGCGATGGTTCCGGCCAGCTGAGCGGCTTCAGTAACGGAGTTATGCGGACCATAGATCTCCACTTCGCTGCCCTCTCGGATCTGGGGGAGGTCCGTGAGATCCACCATGCACATGTCCATGCAGATGCGGCCCAGAATCGGGGCAAAGCCATGGGGCGTCCAGACCCGCCAGCGGTTGGAAAGCGTCCGGTGGAGGCCATCAGCGTAGCCAATGGGCAAAACGCCCACCCGGCTGGGCCGTTCGGTTCGGAAGGTGCAGCCGTAACTGATGGACATGTCCGCGGGCAGCGTTCTGATTGCGCCTACGACAGATTTCAGGGCCATGACAGGACGCAGGCCCAGCTCCTGAGCCTGATGTCCGGCGCCGTAGGTGATGATGCCCGGCCGGAACAGATCGTGGCCAAACTGGGGGTAGCCCACAACGGCGCCGCTGTTGGCGCAGTGCCGGAAAGAAAAACCAACGCCTCGGGCTTCCAGTGCCCGGAGCATGGCTTCAAACTGCCGGTGCTGGGAGAGGGTATAGGCGCGGCTGCCCTCGCCGACCTCGTCGGAAACGGCGAAGTGGGTGAAAATCCCTTCCGGTTCCAGGCCGGGCATTGCGCAGACCCGGCAGATGGCCTCCAGAGAGCAGGAGAACTGCTCCTCCCCGCAGAGAAAGCCCAGACGGGACATGCCGGTGTCCAGCTTGATATGGACTTTGATCCGTCCGCCCAGCCTTTCTGCCTCCCGGGAGAAAGAAAGAGCGGATTCTTCGCTCCATACCGCCTGGGCGATGCGGTGAGCCAGGAGCTGGCCCGCTTGCTCCGCCGGGGTCAGGCCCAGCTGCAGAATGGGCAGGCGGATGCCGGCGCTGCGGATCTCCCGGGCCTCGTCGATACTGGATACGGCCAGATAGGCCGCGCCCAGCTCTTCCAGGGTCCGGGAGACCTGAACGGCTCCGTGGCCGTAGGCGTCCGCCTTTACCACGCCTAAAAAGCGGGAGGAGGGCCCCATGCGGCCACAGAGAATTTCGTAGTTGCAGGCCAGAGCGTCCAGATCAATTTCCGCCCAGGTCCGTTTCAGTGTGCTTTCCATCATATCCCTATCTCATTTCATTTGTAGTGGACGCACTGGTCCGCCCTCTAATCGGTTACACTGGCGTAGGCTGCCGCCTCCTCTTCCGGACTCCAGGTCTGTGCGGAGAGATCCTGCGGTTCCGGCTGTGTCCCGCCGCCGGACTGCTCAGGTTCCGCCGGCTGGTCTCCGGAGGCGTCCGGCTGATTTCCGGTCTCCGGCGGTGTGGCGCCTTCTTCGTCGGGAGCGGCCCGGCCTGTTACTTCGAAGCGGTTCCAGGCCACCTCAAAGGCCACTGTCCCATCCACCGCAATTTCACTGCGGAGGGGCAGCAGTGTCTCCTGGTCAAACCAGGTGGTATACACTGTGCTCTCGTCGTCCGGCAGATCACAGGCCAGACGCAGGCAGCTGCGCTCCTCCAGGGATTCCTGGCTCTGCTCGGTGATATATCCGTTTCCCGCAGCCGCCATGAGCCTGGGCATGGCGGCTACCGGTGAGATAGCTGCGGCGGAATAGCTCCCGGCATCCAGGGAGATATCCTCGTAGCTGAGCTGCAGTTTTCCATCCGCCACCGTGGCGGAAATGCCGGAGAGATTGGCGGGGGAGAGCACTGTTACTGTGCTCTCCGCAGGTGTATAGGCGCACAGCAGGGTATAGGTCCGTACTTCATCGGTGTAATGGCAGGTGACATCGGCCTCCATGGTGGCGGATGCCAGGGCGGCGTACTGCGCCTGGAGCTCCGCCGCCGGGTCTACTTTCTCCTCTCCTCCGCCGCAGGCGGTGAGCAGGAGCATCAGCATTGGTGCAAAAAGCAGCGCTTTTCGCACAGGGAATTCCTCCTTTTTATTCCTCCAATTCTTTGAACGCGGCGGACAGCCGTTCCAGCAGGTCCAGCGGCGTCATGGCGTAGGCGGTCAGCTCCCTCTCCGCCAGCTCTCCCGCCCGGCCATGGAGCCATACGGCGCAGGATGCGGCTTCCGCCGCTTCGGAGCCCTGACCCAGCAGGGAGAGAATCATCCCCGCCAGGATATCGCCGCTGCCGCCCTTGGCCATGCCGCTGCCGCCTGTGGTGTTGCGCAGAAGCCGGCCATCAGGGGAAGCCACAATGGTGCCGGGGCCCTTGAGTACCGTGACGCAGCCATGGCGCCGGGCGAACTCTGCCGCCGCCCGCTCCCGGTTGGATCTGCCGGGAAGGAAGCTGCCGTCGAGACGGGCAAACTCCCCCTCGTGAGGGGTGAGAATCGTGACGCCCCGCCGGTCATCCAATACATGGATATGCGCAGAAACCGCGTTTATGCCGTCCGCATCCAGCACCACCGGAACGGACAAGTCCTTCAAAAGAGCCAGGACAGTTTTCTCCGTCTCCGCCGCCCGGCCCAGGCCGGGACCGATGAGCACTGCGGCACAAGCTTCCATCTCGCGGAACAGGCTGTCATAGTCTGGCGGCAGAGGGTGAACCATGGCTGTGGGACACCGGGCGGCGGCAATGGGGTAAATTTCTCCGGGAACGCCTACGAATACCAAGCCGCTGCCTGTGTGCGCCGCTGCCTCTCCGGCATATACCGGCGCACCAGTATAGCCTACGCAGCCGCCCCAGACATAAACCCTGCCGAAGGACCCCTTGTGTCCCATGGGATTCCGGGGCGGCAGGAGGGCGCGGGCCAGCTGCCTGGTGATGAGGTCCATAGAACCGCCTCCTCTGAGAATTTTCTATCAGTGTACCACACACTGAGCCGGTTGTCACCAGCGGCGCAGAAAAAAATCGGTTAAATTCGGGAAATTACTGTTGACAAAGAGGGAGAGAGACGCTATAATAATCGTTGCGGATTCCAAGAAGAGAAAGACGCGAGTGTGCTGGAACTGGTAGACAGGCACGTTTGAGGGGCGTGTGTCAACAGACGTACGGGTTCAAGTCCCGTCACTCGCACCATTCCTTTCTTTCAGTCTGCAAATTGAATAGATGTGCGCGAGTGGTGGAATTGGCAGACTCGCTAGATTCAGGTTCTAGTGTCCAATACGGACGTGCGGGTTCAAGTCCCGCCTCGCGCACCAAACCAATGTAATCCGAACTTTATCCCGATAGGGGAGAGGTTCGGATTATTGGTTTTCTTTGACCGATACGAGAGCGCCTGTTTCCGAAACAGGGTGGAGCGCCAACCCACCTCCAAGACGAGAGGCCCATGGAAAAAGAAGCAGGCCCCAGTCTGTGTAATGCAGTTATATTCCAGGGCGTTCAGCACCCCGATTTGGCAAGGGAGCTTCCGCAGGGTGGGACAGCGCAAGAGCAAGCCACGGGGCAGGATGTAGACAAGAAGCAGATAACGGACACGATAAAGCCCACTTTCTGAATGTGGTGGTGCCCCTATCTAATCATAAATGAACTTTCAAAAGATACGGAGTGGAAATATTGTATGTGGGTATCAAAGATAAGAAAAGAAGATCTGGCGAATGATGTGATAGATCGTCTTTTATTTGAAGGATTGTATGATACTGGAGTAAGTGTTGACTGTATTATTGTTTTGGGCAGTATGAAGGCAGCAAAATATAGAGTTCCTGTAGCAGTTAAGGTGTTTTTTTCGGGAAGGTCTGAAAAGATATAGAGTAATTCCTGACTTTGAAATATAAACGATAATATAAATTCGCATTTGGGATGCCAGCAAATCCAGCCGGGGCCGTCAAGGTAAAGTGCATGGCGCGTTCAGCGCCATCCTTGACAGCCCCGCCTGGGTTTGCTTTTTGGTCATTAAGGTGGGAAACTCCCAGAAATCATCAGAAAAAAATTAAGGGCGGGAGATATCCGTACCAAAATACTTTTCCGACAGAGCGGAGAGCGTTCCGTCCTCGCTGAGCTCCTCCAGAGCATCATTGAGGGCGGAAATCAGGGAGGTCTCCCCCTTGGGTACAGGGATGGCAGTTTGGGTGGCGTCCGGGGCCAGGACGGCAATTCTGATATCCGCGTCCGGGTGGGCCTTCATATAATCGTAATAGCTGACCTCCGCGTTGAGCGTAGCGTCAATGCGGCCGGAGAGCAGCAGTTCAAAGGTTTGGTTCAGGTCGTCCACGCCTGTCACCTCCGCGCCGTACTGCTCCGCCAGTTTGGCGTAAGTGCTGGTAATGGTGTTTGCGGTGCGCTTGCCGCTCAGGTCCTCCAGGGAGGCGATGTCATCATCATCTCTTCTGACAATGACGGCAGTACGGTTATAGGCATAGGGCACAGTGAAATCATACTTCTGGGACCGCTCCTCGTCAATGTCCACGCCGTTGACCATGATGTCGTACCGCCCGGCCTCCAGGCCGGCCAGCAGGCCGTCGAACTCCCCCTCCTCGAAGCGGACCGAGACACCCAGCTTCTCCGCAATGGCCGCAGACACTTCCACATCGTAGCCGGCCAGCGCGTCGCTCTCATCGTGGTAGGTCCAGGGAGCCCAGGTGCCCTCCATGGCCACCACAAGTTCCCCCCGATCCTTGATCCGGGAGAGCAGATCGCCGGATTCTTCCTGACTGCCGCCGTTCTGTCCGCAGCCCGCCAGGGCCAGCAGCCCTGCCAGCAGCAGGGACAGAAAAACATTTCGTTTCATGATAAAACAACTCCTTTTCGTCTCGTTCTTTGCTATTGCTAACTATATTTATTTAAGTTTTGTGCAAATTCACACCGTTTTTTATTTCAATTACATCATTTGCTGTGGCTTGCTGTTTTTCTGTTGCCAAAATGTTGCCACGCTTTTCCCTCGTTATCTATGATAGCATTCATTTCATCAACTGTTTGTATATCATTTGAAATTCATTGATAACAGGTTGGTAAACTTATAGCCACACTGCCCAATCCCCATATTCAAATGTCCCGCTCCCGTGGTGCAGCAGACCTTTCGCCTGCAAGTCCCGGAAGGCGTCCCGCATTCGGGCTACGATTTCAGGTCCGATATCCAGTGAGTGGTGGCCGGGAAAAATCCTTTTTGCAGGGAGTGCTGCAATTTTTTCAAGGGAGGCCAGATAGGCGGCTGGATCTGTAGAGGGATAGTAGGCGAACAGGGTATCCTTGTATACCAGATCTCCGGTAAAGAGGTACTCCCGCTCCGCCTCCCAGAAGCACATATGTCCCGGAGAGTGCCCCGGGGTATGCAGGACTTCAATCACCCGCCCGCCGGCATCAATAGTATCTCCGTCTTGCAGTACTCTGGCTGGAACACCCTGAAACATGGTATAAGCGCTTACGTCGAACCCCTCCGGCAGGTCGCAGCGGTCTGCGACCATATCCCGAACCACCTGCGGCGGCAGAGGAAAGCGGCCGCTCAGCCACTCCAGCTCCTCTCCGTGGGCGCAGAAATCAGGAAAGTACTGGTGGCCGCCGATGTGATCCCAGTGTATGTGAGTGGCTGCGGCGGTAATGGGCTTATCCGTCAGCTTGCCCACCGCATCGCAGATATTGCAGATGCCGAGACCTGTGTCAATCAGCAGGCTGCGCTCCGTTCCGTTCAGAAGATAGCAATGGGTTTCTTCCCAGTGCCGGTATTCGCTGATGACGTATGTATCGCTGTCGATCTGGTCAATGGTAAACCAATCGTTCACAAGAACCTCCTCCTCGGGTTAAAATGGACTACTCCGCCAGTCCGGCGGGCCGTATAGTCTGCAAGAACGCCTTGGAGCGCTCCTCTCTGGGATTCTGGAAGAACTCCCGGGAGGGACCCGCCTCCACCACCACGCCATTTTCCATGAAGACGGCCTTGTTGGACACCGTCCGGGCGAAGCCGATCTCATGAGTGACCACCAGCATGGTCATGCCCTCCTCCGCCAGCTGCCTCATCACCGCCAGCACTTCCCCTGTCAGCTCCGGATCCAGGGCGGAGGTGGGTTCGTCAAAAAAGATGATTTTCGGATTGGCGGCAATTGCCCGGGCGATAGCGACCCGCTGCTGCTGTCCGCCGGAGAGCTGGTGGGGGTAGTGGTTTTCCCGTCCTGCCATACCCACCTTGTCCAAGGCTCTCACGGCCAGCTCAGCGGCCTGCTTTTTGGGAATCCGCCGCGCCGCGGTGAGGCCCTCCGTCACATTTTGCAAAGCGGTCTTATTGCGGAACAAATTGTAGTCCTGGAAGACAAAAGCGGTCTTTTTTCTCAGTCGGGCGATGTCCTTCCTGGCCATGCGGGCCATCTGGAAGGTCTCCCCATCAAAGTGCATCGTTCCGTCTCCGGCGGACTCCAGAAAGTTGATGCACCGCAGCAGCGTGGTTTTTCCCGAACCGCTGGGACCCAGAATCGCCACCACGTCCCCTGGCTCCACGCTGAGACTGACGCCTCTGAGCACCTCCAGGGAACCGAAAGATTTTCTGACACTCTCAATTTCCAGCATCATGACACCGCCTGCTTATCATAGATGTTCAGCTTCTTTTCCCCCATGTTTTGCAGCCTGGTCAGCACTGTGGAGAAGAGAAGATAGATGAGTCCCACTTCAATATACAGCGCCAGCGGCTCATAAGTCCGGGCTACAATGCGCTGTGTGACCATGAACATCTCCGTTACCGTGATATTGGCGGCCAGGGAGGTGTCCTTTACCATGGCGATCAGGGAGTTGGAGAGGGAGGGAAAGGCGGTGCGCATGGCCTGGGGCAGAATAATCCGCCTCATGGTCTGCAAGTAGCTCATGCCCACGCAGTATCCAGCCTCCAGCTGCCCTGGCGGCACAGATTCCAGAGCCGCCCTGATGATTTCCGCGCAGTAGGCTCCTTCGTTAAGAGAGAAGACGATGACTGCCGCCGGGAAGGGGTCTATAACGATTCCGACGCGGGGCATCCCGTAGAACACTACAAACAGCTGCACCAACAGCGGCGTTCCCCGGAACACCCAGATGTAAAAGCGGCACAGCTGCCGGAGCACTTTTACTCTGGCAAACTGAATCAGAGCGGCTGTGACTGCGATGAGCAGAGCGAGGGCGAAGGCAATGGCTGTCAGGGGAATGGTGACAGTGAGACCCGGCAGAAGTATTTTCCAGAAGGAATCCGCTAGAATCTCCGCCAGGTGTTCATTTATCATGGTTTGCAGAGCTCCTTTCCTTACGCTGGGGGCTTTCCGGCTTCTCCAGCTGATAGCGCAGATAGTCCAGCCGGTACAGCTTTCTCTGCTCTGTGTGGAGCCGTTCCAGCAGACGGCAGCGCTGGCATCGCAGCAGGCGCAGCTGCTCCTGTGTCTCTGCCGTCTCCATGGCGGAGAGAAAGCGCCGGATAAACTCGTCCGGGCAGTCTGTCTCTTGCAGGAGAGCATGTACCTGTTCCCGGGTCAGCGAAGGATTCGACATGCCGCTCACCCCTTTCCTGGTCAATTATAAAACAGTGGGACGAAAATATCAAATGCTTATAATAAATAGTGCGATATACTTGACGAGTATGGCTGGCAATGATATAGTAGGACCCAAAAAGGGGAGGGATACCTATGGAACTGCGTGTATTGCGGTATTTTCTGGCAGTGGCGCAGGAGGAAAGCATTTCCGGGGCGGCGGAGTATCTGCACTTGACCCAGCCCACGCTGTCCCGGCAGCTGATGGATTTGGAGAATGAGCTGGGGAAGAAGCTGTTCATCCGGGGCAGCCGGAAGGTGAGTCTGACAGAGGACGGCATATTGTTGCGAAAGCGGGCCAGCGAGATTGTAGAGCTGGTAGAGAAGACGGAATCTGAATTCTGGGGAACCGAGGAGGCGATTGCCGGGGATATTTATATCGGCGGCGGAGAGAGCGACGCCATGCGTCTCATTGCCCGGGCGGCCCGGGCGCTCCAGCTGGACTGTCCCAATGTGCACTACCATCTCTTCAGCGGCAACGCCAACGACGTCTGCGAGCGGTTGGACCGGGGATGTCTGGACTTCGGCATTCTGCTGGAGCCTGGGGATCTGAAGCGGTACGACTACATCCAGCTGCCTGTCACCGACGTATGGGGCGTGCTGATGCGGAAAGACCACCCGCTGGCGGAGAAGGACGTGATCCGTCCAGAGGATCTGCGGGACAAACCGCTTCTCCTCTCCCGGCAGTCCATCGGGAAAGACAGCCTCTCCGCCTGGTTTGGGCAGGAGTACGTTTCTCTGAACGTGACGGCGACCTACAATTTGATCTATAACGCCTCTCTGATGGTGGAGGAGGGGCTGGGCTGCGCACTGGCCCTGGACCGTTTGGTGAGTACCGGCAGCGACAGCCGCCTGTGTTTCCGTCCACTGGAGCCTCGGGTGGAGGTGCGGCTGTACGTGGTATGGAAAAAGTTTCAGGTATTCTCCAAGGCGGCGGCGAAATTTCTGGCGGTACTTCAGGAAAAAGCGGCAAAGCCCTGCGAGAGCGGAGAGGGGGAGCTGCAATGGATGAATTGAGACGGGAAGGGGAGCGCCTGATGACGGAGCGGTTTGGGAAGGACACTCTAATCGCTCTGGCCACTGTGGAAGGGGGAAAGCCCCACGTGCGCGGCGTAAATGCCTATTATGAAGACGGCGCCTTCTATATTGTCACCCACGGATTGTCCAACAAAATGCGGCAGATTGCGGAAAACCCGGCGGTGGCCATATCCGGCGAGTGGTTTACAGGCCACGGCCGGGGGATGAACCTGGGCTATTGGGGAAAGGCGGAGAACCGGAAAATTGCGGAAAAGCTGCGGAGGGCTTTTTTCTCCTGGATTGACAACGGGCATGTTGATTTTGAGGATGAAAATACCTGTATTTTGTGTATCCGGCTGGAAGACGGCCTCCTGTTTTCCCATGGCACGCGATACAGCCTCTGTTTTGGGAGTCACTGACGATAGTTATTTGAAGGGTTGCCAGAGGATAAGAAAAAAGAGTTGCTGGACAAGCGAGCATACTTTGCGGAGGGAAGCAGACTTGCTCCGGTGGAAGATGATAGAGATAAGGAGCTTGAAGCAGATCGGGGCATGGCGATTGCTATGCCCCGTGTTTGCGTAGTAAACGGAAAATGCAGGTAACATAATCAAAAAGCAATATAAATGAAGGCGGCAACACTTTGGCAACAGAAAATCTAAATTGTGCAATTGAAGTAAAAAGAAGGCGTTTTAGAAGTGAAAATTAAATAAGATGGTTAAAGATTTAATGTTGACTTGCCGGGCCGGAATCGGAATTAAGGAAAAAATGACCCAATCTTCACTTGACATTTTCTCCATCCGATGGTATGCTAACGGTGTGTCCGAAAATGTACAAATTAGTCACCGCCAGGCGAAACCCGTCCGTCTTTTGGCTTTGCCGCAGTAGGCTTCTTTGCATTTACTTCAATTCTTAGGAGGCAGATTACCCATGAACAACGGAACTGTAAAATGGTTCAACGCGGAGAAGGGCTATGGCTTTATCTCCAATGACGACGGGAGCGGCGATGTATTCGTCCATTTTTCCGCCATCCAGGGAACTGGATACCGCACCCTTGCCGAGGGGCAGAAGGTAACATACGAAGTGGAGCCGGACCCCAAGAACAGCAGCAAGCTGCGGGCGGTGGATGTCAATGCCGTCTGATCCGGAATATTTCTGAAGCACAACGCCGGACCCTCTGAAAGAGGGTCCGGCGTTGCTGTGACAAGCAGGACAATTCCGGCGCAGTCCGTCCGGACGCATCCGGAGAGAATCTTCAATTTTCTGCCTGTGCTCCCATAGTCCGGAGAACATGAGACTTGATTTTTTCAAAGGTTTCGTCGCTCAGATCATGCTCCACCTTACAGGCATCGGCGGAGGCCACATCTTCGCTGACACCCAGGTAGACGAAAAAATCCGTCAAAGTCCGGTGACGCTCATAGATGTGCTCGGCAATCTCCCGTCCGGAGGGGAGCAGATGGATGAACCCGTCCGGGTCCATTTCGATGTGGCCGCTCTCCCTGAGTTTCTTCATGGCTACGCTGACGCTGGGTTTGGAAAAATTCAGTTCGTTGGCGATATCGATGGAGCGGACTACGCTCCGCCGCTGTCCGATCACCAGAATCGCCTCCAGGTAATCCTCTGCGGATTCATAAACGCGCATATTGCCTCCCATCCCGCTGCCGTCCGGCCCGGCGTTCTCTGTGGTATTTGTTCTCTGTCCGTGTTACGTCCGGTCCCGCTGCATCTGCTCCGGCGCGTCCACGCCCAGCAGTGCCAGACCGTTTTTCAGCACGCTTCTGGCTGCGTCCGTCAGCATCAGCCTTGCGCCGAGGAGTCCGGGTTCCTCTCCCTTGATACGGCAGGCGGTGTAGAAACGGTGGAAGCATCCGGCCAGATCTACCAGATAGCGGTTGATGTGGCTGGGGTCATAGCCGCGGGCGGCCAGACGGAGCGCCTCGCAGAAAAGAGAGAGCTGTTTGATGAGGGCGGTTTCCGTCTCGCCGGAGAGCAGAGAGATATCCACATCCACGGCGGCGGGAACCTGGAACCCCTCTCCGGCCAGATTGCGCAGAAGGCTGCAAATCCGGGCATGGGCATACTCCACGTAGTAGATGGGGTTCTCGCTGTCCTCCCGGACGGCCAGGCCCAGGTCAAAGTCCATCTGTGTGTCGGGCTTGGCATTGAAGAACCACCGGGCTGCGTCCACAGGGACCTCATCCAGCAGGTCGGCAAGGGAGATGGCCTTGCCGGTGCGCTTGCTCATTTTGACGGTCTCGCCGTCCCGCAGCAGCTTTACCAGCTGCATGAGCACGATATCCAGCCGTCCCGTTCCATCCAGACCCAGCGCGTCCATGGCTCCCTTCAGCCGGGCCACATGGCCGTGATGGTCCGCGCCCCAGATGTTGATGACTTTGTCAAAGCCCCGCTTCTCAAACTTGTTGCGGTGGTAGGCGATATCGGCGGCGAAATAGGTGTAGAATCCGTTGGCCCGGCGGAGCACATCGTCCTTCAGATCCAGCTTGGCAATTTCTTTGTCGCCCTTGCCGGCCTTTCGGTAATTCTCCTCCAGAATCCGGCTGGTGGCCAGCCACAGTGCACCCTCCTTTTCATAAGTGTATCCGGCGGCGGTGAGCTGCTCCACCGTCTCGGCTACATAGCCGGTGCTGTGGAGCTCGGACTCAAAGAACCACTGATCGTACTCAATCTTATAGCGGCGCAGATCCGATTTCATTTTGGGGATATTTCGTTCCAAACCGAATTTCGCCAAGGCCGCGTGGCGGTCCTCCGTGGATACGTCCCGCAGGCTGTCTCCATGCTGGTCGAAATAGGCTTGGGCCAGCTCGCGGATATCGTCACCGTGATAGCCGTCCTCGGGGAAGGGGACCGCGTCCTCCCCCAGAAGGATCTGCAAGTACCGCGCCTCCAGGGATACGGCGAATTTCTCAATCTGGTTGCCCGCATCGTTGACGTAGAACTCCCGCCAGACGTCCGCGCCGCTGGCCGCCAGTACGGAGGCCAAGGTGTCTCCCAGCACGCCGCCCCGGGCGTTGCCCATGTGCATGGGACCGGTGGGATTGGCGGAGACGAATTCCACCATGATTTTTTGACCTTTCAGGGCGTCGGAGCGGCCGTAAGCCGCCCCCTCGCTTTCCACGGCGGAAAGGACCCCGGCGTACCATGCGGGGCTGAGGCGGAAATTGAGAAAGCCCGCCCCAGCGATCTCGGCGGAGGCGAAGTAGCTGCCAGTGAGGTCCATATTCTCCAGCAGGATCTCTGCGATGTCCCGGGGACGCATCTTCATGGCCTTGGCAGCAGCCAGAGCGAAGGTGGTGGTGTAGTCGCCATTGGCGGGGTCCTTTGGGATCTCCACTCCGGCCTGAACGGATACGTCTCCGGGGAGCTTCCCGGAGGCGGCAGCTGCCTGATAGGCCTTTTGGGTCAAATCAAGGATCTGGTCCTTGGCGTTCTGGATCATGTTGATCATATCTGTATTCTTCCTTTTTAAAATATCTCTGAAAGTAATTTGCCGTTAAAATTTGTCTGCCTGTACAGTCAGCGAGCAGGAATAACAAGCCGTACTTTCGTTTCTGTAAAATTCTTCTTTCCAGACGGTATCAAATCCCGGTCTCTCCTCCGTACCGGTCAGACAGACAAAGATCCGCATTCTTTCATTTTTGACAGGTCCCTTGATTTTATTTACATAAACCGTATTTACCTCGATGTCTCTTTCACCCGCACCTTGAACCGGTTCTCCCCCGTCACTTGATGGTTGATGGCGATGGTGAAGATGATCTCCATCACGCCGCCTCTTTCCCCTATCCGCTGGGCCAGCTTTGTGGTGGCGATGTCCACGATCATGGTTCCCCAGGGAGTCTCATAGAGGGAGCTGTTCCGCTCTCCCTGGCAGAATTCCAGCCGGGACTGAATGGCGCCGGTCCGTTCCAGCACCACCGTATTTCCCCGAATGGTAAAGCGCGTGGCGGTGCCCTTCATTCCCGTCAGTTCGCTCTCCTCATAGGTCAGACTGGTCTCGCCGCCGTCCAGGGTCATGACGCCCTCGGTGGCCAGCTCCGTGACCTCGGGGAGGGCGCCGTCGTAGGTCTGCTCTCCCCTTACAAATATAATAACCGGTTTTTCCATCATATCAGCCATATCGGGAAATATCCACCTGCTCCACGGCTCCCCCGGCCTCCTTTCCCAGAAACAGCGAGGCCAGCCGCTGGAAATTCACGGCCCGGTCGCTGGTATAGAACCGCGCTCCGCCGTTCTCCCGGTCCGCCAGAGCGTCCCGCTCCGCCAGCAGATCCCGGCAGGCCCGGGCCGCCTCGGCCCCCACGTCCACCAGGGAAACGGACGGCCCCATTACGCCGCCGATGACCTCGGAGAGCAGGGGGTAGTGGGTGCAGCCCAGCACCAGTGTATCCACCCCTGCCTCCTTCAGCGGCGAGAGGTACTCCCGCGCTACCGTCTCAATCACCACGTCGCCCGGATGGCACCTTCCCTCCTCCACCAGGGGCACAAAAAGAGGACAGGCCAGCGCGTGGACATCCAGCGAAGGATCCAGCCGGCGGAAGGCTCGTTCATAAGCGCCGCTGGCCACGGAGGCCCGGGTTGCCACCAGTCCGATCCGCCTGGAGCCTGTCAACGCCGCCGCCTGTCTCACAGCGGGCTCCACCACGCCAATGACGGGTGCGGCGCTTTCCGATTGCAGCTCCTCCAGACAGTTGGTGCTGACAGTGCCGCAGGCGATGACCACAGCCTTCAGGTCAAAGCCGGAGAGGAAACGCATATCCTGCCGGGCATATTGCAGCAGGGTTTCCCGGCTGCGATTGCCGTAGGGGACACGGGCGGTATCCCCGAAGTATATAATGTTTTCAGAGGGCATCAGCCGCCGCAGCTGCCTCACTGCGGTCAGGCCTCCCAGCCCGGAGTCAAACACACCGATAGGACGCGGGTTCATGGGTGGTCCTCCTTCCCGTCCGCGGGAGGCGGACGAGGATTTATTGCACAGGTTCCTACTATTGTACTATGATTCATCATGGATAACAAGTAAAATTTTGGGCTTTTTGCCCTGTATTTTCTGTGGAATTTTCCTTGGGATTCTGCTATACTGTGCTTACTTGCTTTTGCGTGCCGGGAGGAGGTCTTATCACATGGAGCTGCATATGACGGAGAAACAATTCCGCCGCCTGCTGGATTTGGTGTACATAGGCAACTGGGTGCTCAATTCCACCCGAGGGGACGACCGCATCCGGGACTATGACCAGGTGGAAAGCCTTGTGTTTTCCCATTGTCTGGATCACGGGATGACCTCTCTGGTGGAGCTGTATAACAGGGAGATGATTCCCTCCCGGGCCTTTGCGGAAGGCGGCATTCACGAGGCGATCATGGCTTATGAAGACGCCGCGTTTTTTGAGATTCTGGCGGAAGAGCTGGCTCTGCGGGATCTGGACGCCGAGCGGGCGACAGAAGAGAACTACGACGAAGTGATGGACCGGATGGAGCAGTACATGGGGGAATTTGAGGCCCACGGCACAGACCACATCAGCGTGGATCTGGAGTAATCCGGCTTCTTGATTTTGGATAGACCAACATAAGAAAAGGCGGAGCCGAAAGGCTCCGCCTCTGCTGTTTTCTGCCGGCTGATCTGAAGCGGAAGACTTTAACTGTCCGTCCGGAACAAACGCGCCGGAACTGGGAATGCCTTCAGGCCAGTCCTGCCACCGCAACAAACACGTTGGAGATTTCGTACCATGTGGCGAAATCCACGCTGCCGGTCTGGGGCAGGTGAAAAATCTTCTGGAATTCTGTCACAGCTCCCTGGGTGGCGGGACCGTAAATGCCGTCCGCCGGCACCTTGGGAATGGCGGGATAGTTGATGGAGATGCGGTTGAGCTGCTCCTGAATGGTGCGCACGTCCTCTCCCTCGCTGCCCGGAGAGAGGACCTGGCCGCCGTAGGATATGGGCACGCCCTCCACCTTCTCCGCGCTTTTCAGATAGATTTCCGACCCGTAGTATTTTCTCAGAATGCTCACCGCGTCCCAGCCCTGCTCTCCCAGGGCCTGGGAGCCCCATTGGCTCAGACCGCCGCACTGAACCCGGCGGCCGTCGCAGTACTGGGCAAACAGGGGCTGGGAGATGCCCTCCTTGGTGATGTATGTAGTGAAGAGATCATCCACCACCACGCCGATTTCCTCGAAGATGGTCCGCCCATAGGAGAAGGACTGGTCGAAAGCGGTGGAGCTGGTGATAGTGAAATCATATCCCTTTCCCCGGTACCACTCCGTATACACCCGGTTGAGGGTAAAGGAGAGGATGGCCAGCACGTTGGCTTTGATGGCCTCGGTTTTCCAGGTGGAGTAGATTTCGCTGCACGCCACATTTTTGATGTAGTCCTTGAACCGGACCCAGTAGTTGGGGGCAGAGGCATCGTCGGGCCGTCCAGCGTGTACCACGATGAATTCCGGAATCACCGGCTCCGGCAGCACCACCAGCCCTCCCGGTTCCGGCAGAGGCTTGACTTCCGCCTCCGGCTGCCGGGAGGAGGGCTCGCCCCAGAGTGCGTGAGGGGCCAGGAGCAGGTTGCGCACATTGAAGCCTCCGGTCCGGGCGGGGGAGAGGGCGGCCCGCTGGATGGACCGTCCGGTGGGCAGCACCTCCACGCCGCCAATGTGGAGAGTTTCCCGCCCTCCGGCGGAGATGGTGACGTTGTAGACGGCGTAAGGGCGCTGCCGCCCTGCCTCCACTTCGGCCACCGACAGCTCCATGGGCGGCGCGGGCAGCTCAATGAAGGGAGTCTGACCGGAGGCGTCGGTGGAAACCTCTTCCAGGATTTTGCCGTTTTCCGGGTCGCTGATACGCACTTTGGCGTCAGGGATGGGATCGGGAGTTTCTCCCGCCGTAACAAAAATTTGCAGATTGCCTGTGTCCAGGTAGGCTGGATTCATAATGGCAGTCCTCCTTTCCGTATACTATCCTATGCGGGCGTCCTCCGCCGGGCGCCGCCCGCGCAGGTTTTGGACAGGAGGAGCATATGGAGTACATAATAAAGTATACGGGAGACATCCTCTCTCTGGGCTATCCCACGGAACTGCTGGACGCCCAGTTTGCCATTATGGAGCTGCTGGAGGCGCAGGCGGGGCGGCTGCTGGAGCACCAGCAGGTGACGTGCTTTGAACCGGCCCGCAATCTGAGCAGTCTGGCGGACCGGAGTATGGAGGCTGCCTGTATTCCCCCGGTTCAGCGGAAGAGTGGGCTGGGACTGACGGGGGAGGGGGTGCTCATTGGTTTTGTGGACTCTGGACTGGATCTGAACCACCCAGAGTTTATGGGAGAAGACGGGACCAGCCGGGTGATCGCTCTGTGGGACATGACGGCGGAGGGGACGCCGCCGCCCGGATACTATGTGGGAACGGAGTATACGCAGGAGCAGCTCAATGAAGCGCTGACGCGGGAGGGGCTGACGCAACAGGAAGCA
>CAJTUD010000037.1 GCA_910579725.1 uncultured Oscillospiraceae bacterium
TCTGGCCTCCGCCCTGGGCCTGGTGGCGGCACAGCACCGGTTCTCCACCTACTACATCAACTGCCACCAACTCATTGAACAGCTCAAGAAGGCCCACTTTGAGAACCGTCTGCCGGATAAGCTCAAGGTTCTGTCCAAGTACAGGATGCTCATCATCAACGAAATTGGCTATCTCCCTATGGATACCCAAGGCGCAAACCTGTTCTTCCAGCTCATTGCCAGACGGTATGAGAAAACGTCCACCGTCTTCACATCCAACAAGACCTTCTCCCAGTGGAATAAGGTCTTTGCCGATGTTACGATTGCCTCTGCCATCCTGGATCGGGTTTTGCACCATTGTACCGTGATCAACATCAAGGGTGAGTCTTATCGCCTGAAGGAACGCAAAGAATTTATGCGCCTGAAACAGCAAGTTGTAAATACCCTATTTGAGTAAGGAAACGCTTGATTTTGTTACCCCCACCCCCGCCGAAAAACGATAAATTTTCTTCGGCGTTTTCTTACATTTTTAAATCGGCGTTGACAATGAAAAATGAGAAAAAGAGGGTCGCTGCGGAGTTGCAGCTCCACAGCGACCAGGGGTTCCAGTACACTTCACAGGGGTACTTCAACCTAACTCAAGAATACGGTATTACCCCGTCCATGTCAAGACGTGGAAACTGCTATGATAACGCTATGGCAGAAAATTTCTTCTCTATCCTCAAGACTGAGTGTATATACCGGCAGAAAATCAGGACTTTTCAGCAAGCCAAAGAACTGATTGACGATTTTATTTATTTCTATAACCACGAGCGTATCCAGTTGAAAACGGGAGAGACGCCGCTTGCGCAACGTCTCTCCGCATAATTCTAATTATTTCCTACCAGGGGCCTTTTTGTGCTGTCCGCACAATACGGGGCGGTTCATCATCCGGACAGGGGATTCTTTCATTTTTGAACCAGGCGTTCGCTGCGTTCTGTGCCGCGAGCACAGAAGAAGGGGGTGATGCCGGTAAGACAACGCCCCCTTCCGCGCTGCTGTTCACTTGTTTCCTCCGCCCTTAAAACCCCTTGATTTTACCGGGATTCTCCCATGTTTTCTTATGGCGGGGTTCCTGACGTGCCGGAGATTTTCCTCTGTTACGCAGTCTATTTCTCCTCCACAGAGAGAATACCCATGGGACAGGCCTTGGCGCAGATGCCGCAGGCAATGCACTTGCTGGGCCGGGCGTCCTCGCCGGATGGCATGACCATGACCTGCATGGGGCAGGCCTTCACACACTCGCCACAGCCAACGCACTTGCGCTTGTCAATCATGTACACGCCCTTGGCATTCTGGGTGATGGCTCCCTCGGGGCAGGTCCGGGCGCACTTGCCGCACATGATGCAGTTTTGCACCTTGGGCTCGCCGTCGGGCTTGGCGGCGATGCGAATGCAGCTCAGATCCGAGTCAAATTTCTTATAAAATGCTTCAGAGCAGGCCCGGACGCAGCTGAGACATGCCTTACAGGGATCGCTTTTACTGACAACCAGCTTTTTCATATGAGGATGACCTCCTGTTGTTTAAATGGTTTCCTCTATATCCTACCAGATGTATTGTTAAAATGCAAACTATATTTTCAGGAAATCGGAATTTGCAGAATGCCGGTCCTTCCGGCCGGAAAAGGGCGGCCGGGCCAGAAGAGTTCATCCCAGAAGCAGGTGGATCAGGACGCACAGCCCCACGCCTGCGGCGGTGGGCAGCAGAATTGCCAGCGCCGTCCACTTTGCGCTGCGCGTTTCTCTCCAGATGGTAAAGCAGGTAGTCCCGCAGGGGAAATGAAACAAGGTAAAAATCAGGGCGCACACCGCCGTGGCGGCGGTCCAGCCGTTGGCTGTGAGCAGGTCGTGGAGCTGGGAGAGGCTGCCGTAATCCGTCAGGGAGCCGGCGGAGAGATATCCCATCAGAATGCAGGGCACAACGATTTCATTGGCCGGAAACCCCAGGAGGAAGGCCAGGAGAATGAAGCCGTCCAGTCCCATCCAAGAGCCCAAAGGCTCCAGGAATCCGGCCAGATGGACCAGAATGCTTCTCTCCCCTATGGTCACGTTGGCGGCAATCCAGATCAGCAAACCCGCCGGCGCCGCTACCGCCACTGCCCGGCCCAGAACGAACAGCGTCCGGTCCAGAATGGAGCGCACCAGCACCTGCCCCACCTGAGGAGCCCGGTAGGGGGGAAGCTCCAGGGAGAAGGAAGAGCTCTCTCCCTTCAGCGCCGTGGCGGCCAGGAGGCGGCTGGCCCACAGCGTCATGGCCACCGCCAGCACGATGCATCCCATCAGTAGCGCCGCCGAGGCGAAAGTGCTCCACAGTCCGGTTCCCGTGACAAAAAACATGGCAATCAGCGCTGTCAGAGTGGGCAGCCGGCCGTTGCATGGAATGAAGGAGTTGGTGAGAATGGCGATGAGCCGCTCCCGGGGACTCTGGATGATCCGGCATCCCATAACACCGCAGGCGTTGCATCCCAGGCCCATGCACATGGTCAGACTCTGACGGCCATGTGCCCCGGCCCGCCGGAAGAAGTGGTCCAGATTGAAGGCCACCCTGGGCAGATAGCCCGCGTCTTCCAGCAGCGTGAACAGGGGGAAAAAGATTGCCATTGGCGGCAGCATCACCGATACCACCCAGGCCACTGTCCGATACACTCCGTCCACCAGGGCTCCCTCCAGCCACCAAGGTGCGCCCATGGTCTGGAAAATCCCCCGCAGAGGCTCCTGCCAGCCCATGAGCAGGCCGCTGAGCAGCTCTGAAGGCAGGTTGGCCCCCACCATGGTCAGCCACAGAATTCCCGCCAGCAGCAGTAGCATTGCCGGAATACCGGTACCCCGGCTGGTCAGCAGGCGGTCCAGCCGCCGGTCCCGGCGGACCGCCGCCTCGGCATCCATAGCGACGGTCTTTCCGGCGATGGCCGCGGCGCGGGCCATGATGTGGGCCGTCCGGCATTCCCCGCAGCCGCGGCAGGGCTTTTCCTCCTCCGGAGGCTCCGGCTTAGGACCGGGACGCGTAATCGTATCCTCCAGAATCTGCCGCAGCGTATCCAGGCCCTGCCCGCCCCGGGCGGCCGTTCCCGTTACCGGGCAGCCCAGCTCCTGCTCCAGCAGCCGAAGATCTACTGAAATTCCCTTTTTCTCCGCCTCGTCCAGCAGATTGACACACAGAACCACCGGCCAGGAAATCTCCAGGATTTGCAGAGCCAGCGCCAGATTTCGCTCCAGGCAGGTGGCATCCGCCACCACCAGGACGGCATCCGCCTCTCCCTGGAGCAGATAATCCCGCGTAACCTCCTCCTCGGCGGAACCGGGGTGGAGGGAGTAGGCCCCGGGCAGATCCACCAGGGTATAGGTTTTTTCGTGATATGTATATGCGCCTCGGGCGGTCTCCACCGTTTTCCCCGGCCAGTTGCCTGTATGCTGGCGGAGATTGGTCAGGGCGTTGAACACGGTGGATTTGCCCACATTGGGGTTGCCCACCAGCGCGATTACCGGACCGGTTCGATTGGATACAGCCATTTCTGTTCCCTCCTTGTCTGGCATACTGCCACTATATGCAAAAAGGGCGGCGATGGTGCGGGAAGAGAATTTATGCAAAACAGCAGGAAAAAAGACTTGACAAATACACACAAGTGCGGTATCATACTAATGCTCCGTATGTGGACGCTTAGCTCAGCTGGCTAGAGCACCTGCTTGACGTGCAGGGGGTCAGCGGTTCAAGTCCGTTAGCGTCCACCAAAAAAGACACGCTTTGGCGTGTCTTTTTCTTTGGGCTCCGGGCTGAGACCCGGTCCAGGGAGGAATGGTTATGATCTATCTGGACAACGCCGCCACCTCTTTCCCAAAGCCCCCTGCGGTTGCCAAAGCCATGCTGCACTATATCCAGAAAGTGGGGGCCTCTATCAACCGGGGGGTGTATGCCCCGGCACAGGAAGCGGGCATGACCGCCCTCCTGCTCAGAGAAAGCCTGTGCAGGCTGTTTGGCCACGACAGTCCTGCCCATTGTGTGCTGACGCCTGGAAATACCATGGGGCTGAACATGATCCTGCGCGGCTGGCTGCGGGAGGGCAGCCACTGCCTGGTCAGCGCTGTGGAGCATAACGCGGTCATGCGGCCTCTCGGGGATCTGGCGGGCCAGGGCGTCACTTTTGACCGGATTCCCTGCGATGGGACCGGACGGCTGGACCCGGAGGAGATTCGCAAGCGGATTCGCGCCAACACCCGGCTGGTGCTCCTGGCCCATGGGTCCAATGTCAGCGGCGTGGTTCAGGACGCTGCCGCAGTGGGACAAATCTGCCGGGAATATGGGATACCCTTTGCACTGGATGCTGCGCAGACGGCAGGGCACTGGGAAATCTGCTTTAAGGAGTGGGGGCTGTCCGCCCTGTCCGTACCCGGCCATAAGGGGCTTATGGGGCCTGGAGGTATCGGGGCGCTGCTGCTGTCGCCGGAGTTTGCCGCGGGCCTGACGCCCATTATCTCCGGAGGAACCGGCAGCGTGTCAGACCTGGAGGTGCAGCCCTCGTATATGCCGGACCGGTTTGAGTCCGGTACGCCCAACCTGCCGGGAATTTACGGTTTCCAGGCGGCGGCGGAGTTTGTGGAGGAAACCGGCGCCGCCGTCCTGAAAGAGCATGAGACGGCGCTGACCGCCCGCCTGCTGGAGCAGCTGCGGGACATTCCGCAGATCCGGCTGGCGGGACCTTGGGAGCTGGCGGGCCGTACGGGGGTGGTTTCCATTGATTTTCTGTCTGTGGACAACGCCGCGGCTGCCAGCCGGCTGGAGCAGGAATACGGTATTCTCACCCGCTGCGGTCTCCACTGCGCACCGGCGGCCCACAGAACCCTGGGCACATTCCCGCAAGGGACTGTCCGCATCAGCCCCGGATGGTTTACCACGCCGGAGGAGATGGATGCGGCGGCCGCCGCTGTGGCCGCCATTGCCAGGGGGTAAGGCGTTCATCCGCACAGATGAGCCTCCCCATACAGATGACTGTAAGGAAAAATGGCATGTTGCAGGGGGGATTTCACTTTTTTGGTGAAATCCCCCCTTTCTATGATCTGAGGCTGCGCGAAGACTTCCGCGCGGCGGCAGTCGTGCAGTTTTCATGGAAAAAACCCCTTGGACGCTTACCACAGCCGGAATGTCCGGATTCCCCACTTTGCCGCTTTATAGGAGACGGTTTCCAGTTCGTCTGCCGCGGACTTCAGCAGCTGCCGGATGGGCAGATGCTGGGGGCAGCGGCTCTCACACTTTCCACAGCCCACGCATTGGGAGGCGCTGCTGGGATTTTTCCGCATGGCGGTGCATTGCAGATAGTCCCGCCGGCCGGAGGCCCTGCCTTCGGAGTACATGGCGTTCCAGCAGCGGAAGGTTCCCGGAATATCCACCTCTTTGGGACAGGGCATGCAGTAACCGCAGCCGGTGCAGCCCGCCTTCACGCTGCGGCGGATTTCCTCCCGGACCCGCTCGATGAGGGCCCGGCTGCTGTCCGTCATGCACCCCGGCCGGGCCTGGTCCGCCGTGGCCAGATTCTCCTCCACCATCTCCATAGAGCTCATGCCGGAGAGGACGCATGTGACCTCCGGCTGGTCGAAGAGCCATTGAAACGCCAGAGCGGCAGGTGTGCGGCCCTCCGGATCCCGCCGGAACAGCTCCTTGGCCGCCTCCGGCAGCAGCTCTACCAGCCGCCCGCCCCGCAGGGGCTCCATGATGATCACCGGTAAGCCCCTGGCGTGGGCATACCGCAGGCCCTCCACCCCCGCCTGGCTGGTTTCATCCATGTAGTTGTACTGAATCTGGCAGAAGTCCCAGTCGTAGGCGTCCACCAGACGCTGGAACATGGGCGTGCTGCCGTGGTAGGAAAAGCCGATGTTCCGGATTTCCCCGGTTTTCAGCTTGCCGGCGATCCACTCCTCCATGCCCAGCCTCTTCAGCTTTTCCCAGGTGGCCAGATCCGTCAGCATATGCATGAGATAGTAGTCGATATGGTCTGTCCCCAGGCGGCGCAGCTCCTCCTGGAAGATCTTTTCCACGCCGTCCATGGATTTGATCAGGTAGTGCGGCAGCTTGGTGGCCAGATATACCTGGTCCCGGCAGCGGTTCCGGCGCAGAATCTCCCCCACCGCCGCCTCGCTGCCGGGGTAGATATAGGCGGTGTCCAGATAGTTCACGCCGCCCCGAATGGCCGCCATGAGCTCCCGCTCCGCCTTGTCAATGTCGATGCCGCCGCCCTTGCGGGTAAAGCGCATACAGCCATAGCCCAGGAGGGAGAGGTCCCTCCCCTTCTTGTCTTTCCGATACTGCATTCCGATATGGCTCCTTTCTGCCGTTCCCCTTTTTTCGACAAAATTCGGACAGTCCCCTTATGGATTCCGGTATTTCGTCCGATGTCTGAAAAAAGGGGGTATGTTTATGCACGATTTCAAACGCCGGATGGGGCAGGGCTTTCCAGGGGCGGGGCTGTCCCGTCTGGCGGTGTTTTGTCTGTTTGCGCTGCTTTTCGCCGGGCTGCCGGCGCCTGCGGCGGCGGCGGACCTGACGGCGGCGGATGAGACGCTCCAGGCCGCAGAGGTAAAGGCCGCCGCGGAGAATATCCTGCGGAACTATCAGGAGGCCGCCATGCTCTATGAGGAGCAGGATCTGCGCACCGGCACAGTGGCGGAGCTTCCGGCGGCTCTGTCCGGAGAGGCGCAGCCGGTATTCCGGCTCGCCAAGGAGGACCTGACGCTGGAGCAGCTGCGGGAGAATATGATTTTCCTGGAGAAAAAGGCCCGGTTCTATTCCGGCATGCGGCAGCTCCAGGAGATTTACCGGACGGATCTGCTGCTCTTCTATGATCTGGGGGAGCCGGAGCTGACGGAGAATACCGGCCGGATTTCCGTGAAGGAAACCGCCCAGTTCCGCTACACCGGCAGCGACCAGCTGTCCGTATATGAGACCTACTACACCGTCAGGCTGGTAAAGCCGGGAGACCGGTGGCTGGTGGCCGACGTCACCGACGGCAGCCGGTTTGACAAGCTGTACAAGGACCAGGGAGCCGCCTTTGACGAGGGAGCTGCCCTGGCAGAGTTTGCCGCCAGTCTGGAGCGGGAGGATTGTACGGTTTCCTACCCTTATACGCCCTCCGCCGGGGAGGGGCGGATTTTGTATGACGGGGCCAGCGCCGCCGCGTATGCCTATACATATTCCCGTCTGACGGCCGGGATGCCCCGGAGCGAATTCTATAACCCGCTGTTCGTCAGCTATGCCGGAGAGGGCGGGGACTGTATGAACTTTGCCTCCCAGTGCATGTGGGCGGGCTTCGGGGGAAGTCAGGACAATGAAGCCGCCGCCGGACGCGCCCTGCCCATGGACACGGAGGGCGACAGCCAATGGTTCGGCCGCTCCACCAGCCAGGGGAAAATCAATCTGAGCTGGGTCAGCTGCCAGTCCTTCCGGAAATATCTCACCGGAAGCACCGGCGGTACGGGCCTCGGGGGCTCCAATGCCGCCGGGGACGCCGGGATGTACGCCACTATTCTGGACGCGGCCTCCGGCAGTCCGCTGTCCGGCGTGACCCCGGAGGAGCTGGTGGGAGCTGCCGCCCACGTGGAAGGGTCCGGCGGCTCTTACTCCCACGCCATTGTTCTCACCGCCGCCACCGGAAACAAGCGCAGCGAGATTTGGTTTTGCGGACATACCAAGGATATCACCCATGTCAAGCTGGGCGATTACTACATCTGGCCCATAAAGGTCTATATTCCCCGCTGCCTGCGCACCGGGGAGGGCGCGGTCAATCCCCTCCGGTCGGAGCTTCTCGCCCCTGTGGCGGCGGGGAATGCCGGATGGCTCTCCGTCCGGGCGGACACGCCGCAGCAGAAAATCACCATTACAGTCACCACGCCGGAGGGAGCCGTTCAGCGGGTTGCTTCCGCAAAGGAGACGGACCTCTGCCGGACAGAGTATACCTTCTCCCTGCCGGGGCTGTACCGGGTGGAATGCGCCGCCAAGGCGCCGGACGGCTCCGGCTGGACGGCTTCCTCTTACTACGTCCGCTGCTATGTGCCGCTCCTTTCCAAAGAGGAAGCGGAGGACGGGGATGCGCTTTCGGAGGAGGAGAGCGTTTTGGAAGAAGAAGCGGAGGAGCCTGCCGCCGGAGAGGCTCCGGAGGACTTTTCCGCCAAGAAGCGGCGGGAATGACAGCCCTGTAGGAACGAAACCCGCCCGGAAAGATGGGCAGCGCCGACCCAATAAACCGCAGCGTACCCGGCGGTCCCGCCGGGTACGCTGTATTCGGGGAAAGGAACGGGGTCAGCGCACCCGCACGATGCACTCCAGCGTCTGTCCGTCGGCAGAGGCGGTAATCACCGTTGAGCCCTTCCCCACCCGCTCCACCAGTCCGGTTTCACTGATGGAGGCGGTTTCCGGGTTCTGGCTGGCCCAGACCACCTCTCCGGTATACGGGTCCTTTGTTCCTTTGATTTTCACCGCCATCTGCACCGGAGGGTCTCCGGCCCGCAGGGTGAAGTCCGTATAGTTAAGAGCAAGAACAAACTGGCTGACAGGGACCGCCTCCTGAACGGTGACTTCGCAGGAGCGGGATTCTACCCCGGTGGACGCGGTGACGACGGCGGTTCCGGCGGCGTTTGCCGTGATTCTGCCGCTGCTTACGGAGACAACGCTCTCGTCGGAGGAGGTCCAGATCAGCGTGTCAAAATTCCCCGAAGCGGACAGGACGGCCGTCTCTCCCTCGGTGATGGTCACGGAGGACCGGGACAAGGCCAGAGGCGCGGCATACCGTTCCACCGGCGCAGGCGGCGCGGGCGTCTCGTCGGGTTCTGACGGAGAGCGGGTAAGCAGAACGCCCAGTATGGCGACCGCCAGAAAGAACAGGCTGCTGGCCACAAAGACCTGGGAACTGTTCTGCCGCAGAAAGTCCACAAGCTGTATGAACCGGTCGGACAGCGCCGGATCCCGCCGCCTCTCCCGGGCGGAGCAGTTGGGGCACTTTCGATAAGACGAGGAATAGCGTTTGCCGCATTTTGGACACAGACGGCTGCTCATAATAAATGCCCCCCTTAAGTAAATCGTTCATTTTGGTTTCAGTATATCACGATTTGTCAAATTATGCAACTTATTATCGGAAGAGAACATTTGTCAAGGGGAAGTTTTAGAAATGACAAAAGTTTTTCAGCCGGCATACCAGAGTAGCCACTGCGGTACAGTTTGGCGAAGTCTTGTCTCATAACAACGAACGCCATAGCACATTTTCCACTGAGATGATCTTTTCCTCGAACCCCTCGAAATCCAGCTCCACGGTGGTCAAATGGACAAAACCTAGCTTCTTCTGGAGTTTTGCCGATGCAGCATTGAAGTCGAAATAGCCGCATTGAACATAATCCATGCCTTCTTCTGCAAAGAGATGGGTCGTAACAGCCCGCAGGGCCTCTGTCATGAGTCCCTGTCGCTGGTACACCCGGGAAATAGAGAAGTTTAGAGACCGCCCTTGTTTCCCAGCCAGAGATTCCCGTTCCGCCAAGTCCTCCGGTACGGTGGTAACAGTCAAGTCGCCGATGACGCGCCCTGTCTCTTTGAGGATAAGCGCGTAGCCTCGCTCCTCTTTGTCTTTCAGCCAATCAAAGCAGGCCCGGGCGGTGGCTTCCTCCGTGTCCAACACATGCCGACCCATCATACGGCACATCTCCTCGTCTGCAGCATAGGCGCGGAAATCCCCATAATCCTCTTCCCGTAATTTCCGCAGAATGAGGCGTTCTGTCTCTAAAAACATGGCGTTATCCCTCCATACATGATGTATGATACCGATCCCGATTTGCCAAGATGTTATGCCTTGATTATACCATCAGCGCGGGAGGGATACAATCCTCTTTTTAAGTGCTGACAGCAGTGGCAAGCAATGCGCCGGTATATACCCGGCACCGCTTGTTAGTGGCTGACCGCCCCCAAGCCCCTGTTAAATCGTGAGCATCGCTCCCGATTTTTAAGCCGCCTTTGGCGTCTGTTTCCATTCCGGGGACGGTGGAGATCACCACCGTCCTGGTTTGCCTGGTTGGGTGCGTGCATCGCCTGATAGAAGTATTGAGGATGGGCCGGGCGGGGCTTAAAGTCGCGCACTCACAAGGCCCCCTCTCCGCTGCGCTGCCGTCTTGCCACAAACGAGCCGCCGCCAATGTGTAATGTGGTAAGTCTCAAACTCACCCTTGATACAATACATCTGAATAGTTCCTTTTGAGAAAAGTGCTGCCGAGGTATCACTTTGGCAGTTTCTGCAAAACCAGACTGATGCAGTAATAACTGTGAACTATAACCAGCTTGCAAACCGGAAGCTGCGGAGGGAAATATGGAAAAACTTTTTTTATTGTTCATGCCTGTATTGTTCATGATAGCTGCCATTTTTTGTGCTTCATTTTCAGATACAATAGATACGGCAGTAAATGGGAATAAACAGGTTAAAAAAGTGATTGTCGTATTCAGTGTGGGAGTAATATTAGTTTGCACGATTGCAATTATTGCAAGTATCTTATCGTGAATATCCAAGGGGTGGCGGCTCGCTTCAGATACTATGACGGATCATTTTGTCAAATGGCATTAAGAAACACCAATCTGAAAAGGGAGTCGGAATATCTGCTGTGAAAAACAGAGGGACCGTCCCCGAAAAGCCTCCGGGGGCGGCCCCTCTGCGGGCGTCTTATTCCGGATTTTCTTTCCTCAGATTCTGAAACGGCGGCGGGGCTCCTCCGTGGCGGAGGACGCCCTGCTCTGCGGAAAGTTACGGCCCATCCGGAAAGCGGTATATGGTTCCGGCAGCAATCTCCGGGAAATCCGACACGGTGATTACCGCTTCCGCCGTCTGGCCGCTGACGGAGAGGTTCCCCTCCACATGGGGGTCGCCGCTGGCAAAATGAAGGATTCCCTCCTGATACGCCGCATCCCCCTCCAGGGTAGTAATGCGGTGGAGGCCCATGGAAAACCGGTAGAGGCCGTCCGCCTGCCGCGTCAGCTCCAGCTGGCTGTATATCTCCTCCGTCCCCTGCCTGTCGGTATAGGTTCCGGAGAGGTCCGGCGGCTCCCCCGGGGCGGCCGTACCGGCGGCGGGCCCGCCTTCCCCGCAGGCACAGCAGAGCATGAGCGTGCCCAGCAACGCGAAGGTCAGAACTTTCCTTTTCATGACACCATTTCCCGCTGTTTTTTCGTTTGCCGGATTCTCCCGGAGCTTCTCCGGTCCGCAATCACCGGCGTTCTGAACCCGCCGCCGGACTTTACCGGTTTTCGGCTGGTCATTCGTCAGGCGGGGCCTCCAGCGGCTTTTCCTCCAGCAGCTTTGCCAGCTCGGCCATAAAGGTATGGATATCTTTGAACTGGCGGTATACCGAGGCGAAGCGGACATAGGCCACTTCGTCCACGTCCCGCAGCTTGTCCATGACCTGCTCCCCCACCAGCTCGGTGGGGATTTCCCGCTCCAGGTTGTTTTGCAGGTTCTGCTCGATCTCGTCGGTCATCCGCTCCAGGTCCGCCATGGACACCGTCCGCTTTTCGCAGGCCCGCAGCATGCTGCCCAGCACCTTGCTGCGGTCAAAGCTCTGGCGGCTGCCGTCCTTCTTGATGACCACCATAGGCAGGGACTCCATGGTTTCATAGGTGGTGAACCGCTTCTCGCAGGCCAGACATTCCCGGCGGCGGCGGATGCTGCTCCCCTCGTCGGCGGGACGGCTGTCCACCACTCTGCTCTCCTTGTAGCCGCAATAGGGACATTTCATAGCAAGGTCCTCCTTTTTAAAATGCAAATATATGGACAGCGTCAGCGCCCTGTGGTACAATGACGCAAAAATAACGGAGGTATACCGCTATGTTTCATAAAGCGCTTTATCTGGTGACAGATATGTACGGTTGTCCCAACCGGTGCCGCCACTGCTGGCTGGGACATATGCCCAACCGGGCCATGGAGCCCGGCGCGGACGCCTGGCTGGTGGATTACTTCAAGCCGGACTTCGAGACCGTCGTCTTCTACAGCTGGCTGCGGGAACCGGACTTCTGCGACGGCTACCGGGCGCGCTGGGAGCGGGACAACGCCCTCAGCGTGGGCGGGAAGCCGGAGCGGTTTGAGCTGGCCAGCTTCTGGCGGCTGGTCCGGGATCTGGACTACGCGGGATTTTTGAAGGAAGTGGGCGTCAAACAGGTCCAGCTGACCTTCTTCGGGCTGGAGGAGTTGACGGACAGATACACTGGCCGGAAGGGTGCGTTCCAGGAGCTTTTGCAGGCCACGGAGATCCTCCTCCAGCACGAGATCGCCCCCCGGTGGCAGGCGTTCCTCAACGAGGAAAACAAGGCGGAGGTCCCCGCGCTGCTGGGGCTCATCAAGACGCTGGAGCTGGAAAAACGCTGCCGGGCATTTGGGGAGGACTTCAAATTCTTCGTTCACGCCGGGAGCTGTGACGGAGAGAACCGGAAGCTCTACCCCATCCGTATCGAAAAGGCCCATATCCCGGAGGAGCTGCGCCCCTACTATCTGGACTACAGCCGGGTGCTGACCGAGGCCCAGTGCTGTGAGCGGCTGCGGCACAGCACCGTCCATGAAATCCCCCGCAGCGAGGACAGGATCGTGCTGAACATCTCCAACAGCTTCGACGTCTATTTCAACTTCACCCACATGACGGAGGGGTGGAGGATCGGTAATCTGAAAACGGCCCCGCGGGAGGAAATGATCCGCCGGATCGTGGAGGAGGACATTCCCGCCCTGACGCTGGCCCGGGAAATCACTCTGGGCCAGCTGGCCGAGCGGTACGGCGACCCGCTGTCGGAAAAGGCGTTCTTCCTGGAGGACTACCAAAGTTATCTGCTTAACCGGTACATAGAGGACCGGCTGGGGTAATTTTCTCCATTATACCACAAATATCTCCCAAAGAAAAGCCGCCTGAAGAAATTTTATCCCTCCCGCCAAAGTATGGGTTCCTCCTCCCGGAAGGCATATACCACGCACCGGCTTCCCTCTACGCACTGTATCCTCCCCAAACAAAAAAGGGCCTCCAGCGGGAAGGGCCGTCCCTCCTCCAGAGGCAGGGCCAGCAGAAGGACGCTTCCCTCCCGCCGCCACCAGCCCCGGCCCTGACGGATCAGGCGTTCCCGGAGAAACCGGCTCTGGAACAGCTGGGCGGGACAGCGGGTCTCCCGCCAGCACAGGCTGGTCTCTTCAAAGCGGAAGGACCGCCGGGCCTCTCCCCGGTGAAGCCGCCCCAGCTGTTCCACATCCCGGTTGTACAGACGGCGGCGCACCGACAGCCGCCCCTCCTCCGGGGCCAGCACCCCCAGGGGCAGCTCTCCCTGCTCCCCGGTAAGGAAGGCCCGGTACAGGCCGTCTCCGGGGTCCGCCATGGAGGCGGTGATCTCTGTCCGCGCCCCGTTGGGTCCCCAGAGGGACAGCGTCACCTCCCCCCGGCGCTCGCCCTGGCAGTACAGCGGCAGGCGTTCCATGGGCCGCACTCCTCTCTCCTGGTTTTGGGGACGGACCATCCTTTTCCGGAAACGGCCGCGGCTTCCGGAAACCGGTCCCCCTGTTGACAAGCCTATGCGTCCCAGGGCCGGTTATGCGGCTTTTTTCCACATTTGGCGGAAAAGCGGCTGCCGGCACTTGTAAAGGGCGGGAATTTGTGGTACATTTGGATATACTGTGAAAAAGGAGGCTGACGCTATGGGAACGACTGACAGAAGGAACTCTGCCGGGTTCCTGCTGATGGCCCTCCGGGGTCAGGACCGGCCGGAGAAACGGCTGCCGCCCGATTTGAATCAATAGAAATTCTGGAGGATTCGTCCCATGGACAACAAGCATTTTTATATCACCACCCCCATCTACTACCCTTCGGGGAAGCTCCATATCGGCCACTCCTACACCACCGTGGCCGCCGACGTCATGGCGCGCTTCAAAAGGCTCCAGGGCTATGACGTCATGTTCCTCACCGGCACCGACGAGCACGGCCAGAAGATCGAGGACAAAGCCCGGGAGGCGGGAGTCACCCCCCAGCAGTTCGTGGACAGCATCGTCACCGCCCCCGGCGGGGTGCTGGACCTGTGGAAGCTGATGAACATTCAGTACGACCGCTTCATCCGCACTACCGACGATTACCATGTCTCCGCCATCCAGAAGATTTTCCGGAAGATGTACGAAAACGGCGACATCTACAAGGGCTCCTATAAGGGCAAGTACTGCAAGCCCTGCGAGAGCTTCTGGACCGACAGCCAGCTGGCGGACGGCAAGTGCCCCGACTGCGGCCGGGAGGTCATCGATGCCGAGGAGGAGGCCTATTTCTTCCGGGCCTCCAAGTACGCGGACCGGGTCCGGGATCTGCTGCTGAACACAGACTTTCTGGAGCCGAAGAGCCGGGTGCATGAGATGGTGAACAATTTCATCGACTGCGAGGGCGGCTTGCAGGACCTGTGCGTGTCCCGCACCAGCTTCACCTGGGGCGTGCCCGTGGACTTCGATCCGGGCCATGTGGTCTATGTGTGGCTGGACGCGCTGTTCAACTACATGACTGCGCTGGGTTATCAAAATGAGAAATATAACGATCTGGACAAATTCTGGCCCGCAGACGCCCACTTCGTGGGCAAGGAAATTGTCCGGTTCCACGCGATTTACTGGCCTGCGTTCCTTATGAGCATGGACCTGCCCCTGCCCAAGAAGGTCTACGGCCACGGCTGGCTGAACTTCAACGGCGACAAGATGAGCAAGTCCAAGGGCAACGTGGTGGACCCCTACCTGCTCTCCGAGCGGTACGGCGTGGACGCTCTGCGGTTCTTTGTTCTGCGGACTTTCCCCTTCGGGTCCGACGGCAACTTCACCAACGAGCTGCTGATTCAGACCATCAACACCGACCTCGCCAACGACCTGGGCAACCTGGTTTCCCGTACCACCGCCATGGCGGAGAAGTATTTTGGCGGGAAGCTGCCCGAGGCCCGGCAGGCAAACCCGGAACTGGACGGCAGCTTGATCTCCCTGATCACCGGCCTCCGCGCCCGGTACGAGGAGCAGATGGAGAAGTTCCAGTTCCAGAACGCTCTGGAGGAAGTTTTCAAGGCCATCCAGCGGGCCAACAAGTATATCGACGAGAACGCCCCCTGGGCCCTGGCCAAGGATATGGACGCCAACGGGGCCCGGCTGGCGGCGGTGCTGTACAACCTGCTGGAGACGGTCCGGGTGTGCACCGTGTTGCTGACGCCCTTCATGCCGGACAGCTGCGGGAAAATTTTCGGGCAGACCGGCGCGGATGAGGCGGTGCGGACCTGGGACAGCGCGGCCAGCTGGGGCCTGCTGCCCGCCGGTGTGGAGGTTCACAAGGGGGAGAACCTGTTCCCCCGCATCGACATGGCAAAGGAGCTGGAGGAGCTGGAGCGCATCCAGGAGGAGGCCAGACGCGCCGCCCTGCCCGCCGTCGAGATCGAGCCCCAGAGCGGGGAGAAGGTGGACTTCGACACCTTCTGCAAGTCCGACTTCCGGGCTGTGAAGGTGAAGGACTGCCAGCGGGTGAAGAAATCCGACAAGCTTTTGAAGTTCACTCTGGACGACGGCACCGGCACCGACCGGCAGATTCTCTCCGGCATCGCCAAGTGGTATGCGCCGGAGGAGCTGATTGGCAAGACGCTGGTGGCGATTGTCAACCTGCCTCCCCGGAAGATGATGGGCCAGGAGAGTCAGGGAATGCTCATCTCCGCCGTCCACACCGAAAAGGGCGAGGAGTGCCTGAACCTGTTGATGGTGGACGGCAGGATTCCCGCAGGGGCAAAGCTCTGCTGAGGAGGGCGGATCATGTACGAGTATCAGTATGTGGAGCTGTATACCGGCGGCGGCTTCTGGATCGACAACGGTACCGGCGCCCATCGGGAGGTCATTGACCGGGAGGCCCGGGAAGGCTGGCGGTATGTGGGCTATGTGCCCCTGAGCTTTACCAGCAACGGGGGGATCAAGTCCATGGATTTGATTTTCGAGCGGGAAAGCCGCGAATAGAGGCTCCGTATTTTGGGCGGCCTCCGGCAAAACGCCGGGGGCCGCCCTGCCCGCCGTATATTTTTTTCGCATCGCGCCTCCGATCAATTGACACGAAAACGGGGGAGCTGATATAATGGAGTATTACCAGACAGCGCCGCAGAGAGCAGCGGAATGGAGAGCAGAGATGAAAAAAGAGTCGACGCAGAAAAACAGAGGAATTTCCTTGTTCCTCTCCATCGTATTGGTCTTTTGCATTTTGGGAACCATTGTATTTTCTCTTGCGCGGGAAGTATCTCAGGAGATGTCTGCCTCGGCGATTCAGAATCTGAGCGAAAGCCTGGATCTGATTCAGTGCACCATAGAGGCTGTTCTGCGAAACGAGGCGGATTTTCAGATTCTGATGGCCCAGGAAATTGCAAAGGCGGACGACCCGGCCGAATGCGTCTGCGCTTACGAGAAAAATGAGATGATGGTAAAAATCTCCCTGATTCCGGCGGGAGAGACGGAGGGTGTCTCCAACACGGGAGAAGCGTTTTCCGAGACGGGACTGGACTTTTCCGCAGGGGATACCGTAAACGGCCTGCCGGTTTCCCAGTCCTATCTCAATCACATGGGCACATGGGCCTATACCATGAAATGCCCTGTGGAAAAGGACGGACGGGAAATTGCCTCCCTTTATGTGGAATACGTCTACGATCTGCTGGACGAGTCTCTTCCGGAAAAGTTCTACAGCAATCAGGCGGTTTTGTATATCATGGACGTGCGGAGCGAGCGCTTTGTGCTCAAGCCCAAGGGCATGGGCATGCGCAGCGCCGGGCACCTGAATCTTCACGACTTCTACCGGGCCAACAGCATTGAGGACCAGACGCTGCAAAACAATTTGGCCCGATGCCTGGAGGACGGGAAAAATATCCTGTTTTACCACGATATCCGGAACGTGGATTCTCTCAATTACATGTGGGCGGTGAACGACGGGACGATCTACCTGGTTGGCTATGTGGCGGTGGACGCCATCCAGCAGGAGGGGCAGGCCGTCAACAGAAATATTATCATTGTCGTCGTGCTGATGCTGGTGGCGTTTCTGCTGTGCTGCGTCTTGTATTACTTCACCCAGCGGCAGCAGCGCCGGGTCCGGAAGGAGCGGGAGGCCGAGCGGGAGCTGCACAACAAGCAACTGACGGAGGCGCTTCAGGCGGCCCAGATCGCCAACCACTCCAAAACCATGTTCCTCTCCAACATGTCGCACGATATCCGCACGCCCATGAACGCGGTCCTTGGATTTACCACGCTGCTTTCCATGGAGGCGGAAAACCCCGCCAAGGTACGGGAGTACACAAAGAAAATCATGGCCTCCGGCCAGCATCTGCTCAGTCTGATCAACGACATACTGGATGTTTCCAAAATCGAGAGCGGAAAGGTTGTGCTGAACTTTGACCGCTTTTCCCTGAACGACGTGGTCTCTTCCGTGGAAGCGATCATCCAGCCTATGGCAAAAGCCAGGGGACAGACATTCCATGTGGAGGTGTCGGGTATCCGCCACGAGTACCTGATGGGAGATGAGACCCGGATCAACCAGATTCTCCTTAACCTTCTGTCCAACGCCGTGAAATACACCCCGGAGGGCGGCTCCATCTGGTTCCGGCTGATCGGCCTCCGGCAGCGCTCCAATCAGTATGAGCATATCCGCATCGAGGTGGAGGACAACGGGTACGGCATGACGCCGGAGTACCTGAAGACCATTTTTGACGCCTTCACCAGGGCGGAAAACAGCACGACCAACAAGGTCCAGGGCACAGGTCTGGGCATGGCGATCACCAAAAACATCGTGGAGCTGATGGGCGGTACCATCGACGTGTCCAGCGAGATGAACAAGGGCAGTCTTTTTCGGGTGGAGCTGGAGTGCCGCATCCCGGAGGGGCAGGCGGACGTCCGCTTCTGGGAGCAGAGCGGGATCACCCGGATTCTGGCGGCGGACGGCAGCGCGGAAGACTGCGAGAATATCCGCGTGCTGATGAGTCAGGCGGGCGTTGCCGTGGACGCGGCCTCCAGCGTGGAGGAAGCCGTATCTCTGATACGGAGTGCTGCCGCCCCGTATCAGGCTGTTGTGCTGGATTGGGAGCTGGCCGGAGGAGCGCAGGCGGCGGCGCAGCTGCGGGAGGAGCTGCCCGGCGCGCCCATTCTGCTTCTGGCGGAATACGACGCGGAGGGAACGGAAGAGGTTCTCAAGGTGCGCAGCACCGGCATTCTCACAAAGCCCTTCTTTGTATCCGCCATGCAGGAAAAGCTGCTGGAGCTCCAGTCCGGAAAGGGGGAGGAGCGCCCGGCGGAGACCGGGGAGGCAGGCGGGCTGAGCGGTCTGCGCTTCCTGGCGGCGGAGGATAACGAAATCAACGCGGAGATTCTGGTGGAGCTGCTGGACATGGAGGGCGCGGCCTGCGAAATTGTGGAAAACGGCCAACTTGCGGTGGAGCGGTTCCAGAGGGCGGCTCCCGGTGAGTTTGACGCCATCCTGATGGACGTCCAGATGCCGGTCATGAACGGGTACGACGCCACAAGAACGATCCGTTCCCTGCCCCGGGAGGACGCGGAGGAAATCCCCATCATCGCCATGACGGCCAATGCCTTCGCGGAGGACGAGAAAGCCGCGCTGGACGCGGGGATGAACGCCCATGTGGCAAAGCCGCTTGACGTGGCGCTGTTGATCAAGGTGATCACAAAGCATATAAACAGGAGGAAGCAAGGATGAAAACCAGACTGAAACGGCTGGCTGCCGCCTGTCTTGCGGGAATTGCCGCGGCGGCGCTGGCATCATGCGGGAGCTCCGGGAACCCGAATGGAAGTCTGATGATATGGGACGAAGCCGAGAAGCGGGTAGTGAACCTGTTCAGCCCCATGGAGAAAACAGAGCCGGATGTGGAGAGCACCGCAAGAAACGCCATGGACACCACGGTGGCCATGGCGGAGGAGCAGCTGGGCGTAACCCTGGCCTACAACACCTACACGGCCGAGGACTATCAGGATAAGACCTATGACGACGTAGCCCTTGACCGGGTCCGCAGCAATATGGACGATATGTACCTGCTGAATCCGGATACCATCCTGACGCTGGGCGGGGAGGGGCTGCTGATGGATTTGTCGGGGCTGGACTGCGCGAAAAACCTGCGGGAGGTGGTGAAAACCGCCAATGTGGTGGACGGAAAGCTGGTGGCCATTCCCCAGGAGGTGGTGGCCTACGGTCTGTTCATCAATCAGGATATATTTGACCGGTGCGGACTGGCGCTGCCGGAGACGCCGGAGGACTTTCTGGAGTGCTGTAGGGTGCTTCAGGAGAACGGCTATGAGACTCCCGTGGGCGCCAACCGCTGGTGGCTGGAGACGTTTGTCCTGGCCCAGGCCTACGCGGATTTGTATAACGGCGGCAACACGGAGGCGGAGATCGCGGCGCTGAACAGCGGGGAGGCCAAATACAGCGATTATATGCGTCCCGGCTTTCTGTTTCTCCAGGAGATGATCGACCTGGGCTATATCGACGCGGAAAAGGCCTATGTCAGCGAAGCCATTGATGGGGAAGGACCGGACTTTCTGGCACAGAAAACCCCGATAGTCATGGCCTACTGGGGAGCGGCCAATACGGAAACCGCCTATGGCAGCCCGGACTTCAACCTTCAGGTCATCGGATTCCCCAGCAGCCGGGGGCAGATGCCGGTGATAACCATGACGGGCTACGCCGTCGGCGCCAATGCGGAGCACGCCGAAGACGCCTTGCGCACGCTGGACGTCATGCTCTCCGACGAAGCGCTTCAGATCTATTCGGAAATCAACAAGGTGATCTCCCCCTCCCAAAATGTGGAGGTGGACTGCATTCCCGCTTTGAAGCCCCTCAACGACAGAATCCAGGAAAATGTGTTTGTTTTGGGCTCCAACGCGGGGATGAAGGTGGAGCAGTGGGGAAACACCTGCCTGATTGTGCGGGAGCTGCTCGGCGGCGCCACCGTGGACGAGTGCATGGCGGCGTTTGATCGATTGCAGGAGGAGTCCTTGAGCAAATAAACGCAAAGCGGCGGCGGAGGGAGAAACCCCATCCGCCGCCGCAGGCGTTCCGTCATGCCGGGAAAAATCAAATCCGTCCGTACAGTCTGGTATACAGGTATATCTTCTTTGCCAGGGCGGGACTGGCCTCGCCGGGCAGCAGGCGCCACTGCCAGTTGCCGCCCAGCGTGCCGGGAGTGTTCATCCGGCCCTCGGCGCCCAGCCCCAGGCAGTCCTGCATCTGCACCACAAAGGTGTCCGCCACCGAGGACATGCCGCCCCGGATCATCCCCCAGTGGAAGCCCTCGGCCTCGCTGAGCCCCAGGTAGTTCCGGGCCATGGTGACGCTGGAGCGGTCCGCCTGTTCCCGCCACTGCATGACCGTCTCGTTGTCATGGGTGCCCACATAGCAGACGCAGTGGCGGTCATAGGTGTGGGGCAGGTAGTTGCTGGGTTCCCGGGTATCGAAGGCAAATTCCAGCACCTTCATCCCGGGCAGCTTGGAGCGGCGGAGCAGCTGGTGCACAGCGGGCGTAAGAAAGCCCAGATCCTCGGCAATAAATTGCAGGTCAGGGAAGCGCTTGACCAGCATGCCCACCAGGGCCATGCCCGGACCCTTCCGCCAGCGGCCGTTCTTTGCGGTGGTCTCCCCGTAGGGAACCGCCCAGTAGCTCTCCAAGCCCCGGAAATGGTCAATCCGGATGATGTCAAAGAGGCGTCCCGCCCCCTCCACCCGGCGAATCCACCAGTCATAGCCGTCCGCCTTCATCCGCTTGTAGTCGTACAGGGGGTTTCCCCACAGCTGTCCGTCTGCGGTGAAATAATCCGGAGGAACGCCGGAAACCTCGGTGGGAACCAGGTCCTCGCCCAGCTGGAAGAACTCCGGCTCCGCCCATACGTCCGCAGAGTCCATGGCCACATAGATCGGCATATCGCCGATGATCTGAATATCCAGGGAGTGGATATAATCCCGAAGGGCGTTCCACTGCCGGTAGAACAGGTACTGAAGATAAGAGTAAAACGCGATATCTTCCGCCAAATCTTTGCTGTAGCGCGCCACCGCCTCGCTCTTTCTCAGCCGGATGTCCTCGTCCGGCCACTCCAGCCAGCTTTTCATGCCAAAGCTGGCCTTTACCGCCATATAGAGGGCGTAGTTGTCCAGCCACTGGTTCTCCTGACGGAAAGCCTCCACCGCTTCGCGGTCTCTGGAATACCCTCTGCGGAAGGCCTGACGCAGCACTGTGAAGCGGGATGCGAAGATTTTTCCGTAGTCCACGTACCGGGGATTGTCTCCCCAGTCCGCTTCTTCCAGCTCAGACTGCTCCAGCAGGCCGTCGTTCACCAGCATTTCCAGGTCAATGAAGTAGGGATTTCCCGCAAAGGTGGAAAAACTCTGATAGGGACTGTCGCCGTAGCTGGTGGGGCCCAGAGGCAGAAGCTGCCAGTATTTCTGTCCGGCGGCATGGAGAAAATCCGCGAAGGCGTAGGCCGCCCGGCCCAACGTTCCGATTCCGCAGGGGGAGGGGAGGGAAGAGACAGGCAGGAGAATTCCGCTGCTGCGGTCCATAACGATCACTCTTTCTGTTTTGGAATTGGGGGGAAATTCTACACACATCATATTACCATTCCGGCGGCGCTGTGTAAAGGGAGAAAAATGCCGGGGGAAGAAAAAAGTTGCCAGAAAAATATGTCAGGAGCTATTGACAAACGGAATGTTTTGGGGTATACTAACTCCTGCCTGACCGGTCGGGTGTCTGTTGGCCGGATGTATGGCGGCGTAGCTCAGTTGGCCAGAGCATTCGGTTCATACCCGAAGTGTCACCGGTTCGAATCCAGTCGCCGCTACCATGATTCCTGTCAGGAATCAAGCCCCTTGGCGCGTTGGTCAAGCGGCTAAGACACCGCCCTTTCACGGCGGTAACACGGGTTCGATTCCCGTACGCGTCACCACGACGGGATGAATCGCTCCCGTCACTTCGGAGGCTTAGCTCAGCTGGTTAGAGCGCATGCTTCACACGCATGAGGCCACTGGTTCGAGTCCAGTAGTCTCCACCAGAAGTCCGCTGAAATCGCAAGATTTCGGCGGATTTTCTTTGCATTTGGAACTTTTTGTGTGGGTTGGATTCTGTGAGGCTGGGGCAGACCCACGCGGGGACAGATTCGGACGGAACAGCACCGGAGAGATTTTGGCTCTCCGGTGCTGTTGTTTTGAGAAATATTTTTGTTGCGCCGCATATCTTGTGCAGTGTTTACATTTGTATTATAATAATGAAAAGCAACCGCGGCTTGGAGGTGAAGGGATGGAAATACCAAAACTGAAGATCGGACTGAAAAAATATACCGGAGAATCTACCGTTGTTTCTATGCGGATGCCCCGCGATATGGTCAAGGAGATTGATAGTATCGCTGCGGCAACGGGATACACGAGAACCGAGCTGATGATGTTGTGTTTGGAATTTTCCTTACAACACATGGAAATTGAACAAAAATAAACAGAAAAGGAAGAATGAGCGTCATGGCGGTCATGAAATGCAAAATGTGCGGCGGGGACCTGAATGTTACAGAGGGCGTGTCGGTGGTGGAGTGCGAATACTGCGGCAGCAGGCAGACCATCCCCAATCAGGACAGCGAGAAAAAACTGACCCTGTTCGCCCGGGCGGACCGGCTGCGGAGAGCCAATGAGTTTGACAAGGCGGCGGGGGTGTACGAGAGCATCGTAGCGGAGTTTCCCGAGGAGGCGGAGGCCTACTGGGGACTGGTGCTGTGCCGGTACGGCATCGAGTACGTGGACGACCCGGCCACGGGGAAGAAGGTGCCTACCTGTCACCGTTCCTCCTTCGACAGCATTCTGGAGGACGCCGACTTCGACCAGGCATGTGAAAATGCCGACCCTATCGCCCGGCGGCAGTACCGGGAGGAGGCCAAGGCCATTGAGAGCATCCGCAAGGGCATTCTGGAGGTATCCAGCAAGGAGGAACCCTACGACATTTTCATCTGCTACAAGGAGACCGACGAAAACGGCGGGCGAACCATCGACAGCGTGATTGCCCAGGATGTGTACGACGCCCTGACGGAGAAGGGCTACCGGGTGTTTTTCTCCCGGATTTCCCTGGAGGATAAGCTGGGGACGGAGTACGAGCCCTACATATTCGCGGCGCTGAACTCCGCCAAGGTCATGCTGGCATTCGGGACGGATTTTGAGTATTTCAACGCGGTTTGGGTGAAAAACGAGTGGTCCCGGTTCCTGGCGCTGATGGCGGCGGGGCAGAAAAAGACGCTGATTCCCTGCTACAAAAACCTGGACGTTTATGATATGCCCAAGGAGTTCCAGCGGCTCCAGGCCCAGGACATGGGCAAGGTGGGGGCGATTCAGGACCTGCTGCGGGGGATTGGGAAGATCATCCCCAAAGAGGTCGTACCAGCCCCTATGGCCGTCTCCGTTCCGGGGGTAGAACCGCTGCTGAAGCGGGGCAATATGGCCCTGGAGGACAGTGATTGGACCAAGGCCAAAGAGCTGTTCGACCAGGTACTGAGTATCGACCCTGAGTGCGCCGGGGCGTATCTAGGGATGGCTATGGCGGACGGAAAGTGTTCTACCCAGAACGTTTTTGCTGGCGCATACATCAATGGAGAAATCGATGCAGCGGACAAGAACCTTCGCCGGGCCAAACAGTTTGGCGGGACGGAGCTGAAAAACTGGCTGGATGAAATAGAACCAAAGCGAAAAGCGGAACTCCAACGCCGTAAGGAAACAGAAACGGCAGAACGTCTGCGTCGGGAGGCGGCAAAAAGGGCTGCGCGTCAGCGACAGGAGGAAGAGCGCAAACGCCGGGAAGCGGAGGCACAGGAGGCCGAAGCACTGCGACAGAAGCAGAAGGAGGAACACCTTGTTAAGCTGGAAACAAGACGCAACGAGTTATCCAGAGTCTCTAAAGCAGCAAAACTGATTTCAGTCGGCTCGAAATATGTGGTTGGCCTGGGCTTAGGCTGCACGGTAGACAATGCGGTCAGAAAGAGGGAGAATCCGTATGATGTGAGCGGCTGGCGGGATATCGTAGCACTGGCCGCTGCGAACGACTCCTGTATCGGATTAAAATCTGATGGCACTGTTGCGGTTGCTGGCGACTGGAAAAACGGTGGAAGCGGTGTGCTTGAATGGAAAGATATTGTTGCGGTAAATGCTGGCTCTCACTGCGCTGTAGGCTTGAAGTCAGATGGTACTGTGGTGTCCGTAGGATACGCTGCTCTTGCGACCAAGGATCAAAATAATCAGATCAGTAACTGGCAGAATATCGTGGCAGTGGCAGCCGGGAGAGCCCATATTGTGGGTTTAAACCGGGATGGCACGGTAGTGGCCACAGGTGAAAACAAATCCGGCCAGTGTAATGTGAACGGCTGGCGGGATATCGTGGCAGTGTTTGCAGATGGAGATACTACTTTTGGTCTATGCTTGGATGGCCGTGTCCTTGCAGCAGGGTTTCACAATAAAGGAGAACCCAATATTTCGGATTGGCGGGACATCGTGGCGGTATCATCTAGCCTCTATCATACCGTGGGCTTGAAATCAAACGGCACAGTGGTAACTGCGGGGGGTAATCCGGATGGACAGTGTAATGTATCCAATTGGACAGACATTGTGGCAGTGGCAACCGGATACCGCTTTACTATCGGCTTGAAATCGGATGGAACTGTGAAAATGGCGGGGGATCTTGCTGGCATTAGACGATCCCAGTTGCAAAGCTGGAAGCTGTTCAACAGCTTGGATACGCTGGAACAGGAGCGGGAAACGGCCAAGGCCGAGCGCCAGCGGCAAGAGGCCGAGCGCAGGCGGCAGGAGGCGGAAGCGAAAGCGAAAGCCGAGGCGGAGCGTCAGGCGAAAATCGATGCGCTGAATACAGAAAAACAGTCCCTGCAAGCGGAGCTGCCTACCCTGAAAGGGCTGTTCTCCGGCGGAAAAAGGCGTCAGATCGAGGCCCGGCTGGCCCAGATCGGGGAAGAACTGAAAAAACTTTAACATACAGAAGGGAGAACCCACCATGTCTAAATTTGTCATCGAATGCCCCCAGTGCGGCAAGTTTGCCGAGGCCAAGACCGGCTTTTTCGCCCGGAAAAAGATCGACTGCACCTGCGGCTACACCATCAGCGTGCGCACCGACAAGCTCGCCGGCCGGGAGTGCCCCCACTGCGGCAATATGGTAGTCTTTGATCAGTCCAAGGGAGAAAAGGCGGTCTGCCCCGTCTGCCGGGAACCCATCAACACCCAGGCCGAGCAGACCAGGGTAGCGGAGTTCTCCTGCACCCAGTGCGGCGTGCGGCTGCGCACCGGCAAGGCGGCGGATACATACACCTGCCCGGTCTGCGACTGCGTCAACGACGTGGCTGAACGGCTGATGGCGGAGAAGATACGGACGGACGGCTTGGCCAGCATCATCAAATACGAGGGGGACAATGAGACCCTGGTGTGGAAGCATCCCATCGAGGACTTCAACATGGGTTCCCAGCTCATCGTCCACGAGAGCCAGGAGGCCATCTTCTTCCGGGACGGCCAGGCGCTGGACCTCTTCGGCCCGGGCCGGTACACCCTGGAGACCCAGCAGCTCCCCATCCTGGAAAAGCTCTACCGGCTCCCCACCGACACCGAGGGGACCTTCCACTCCGAGGTTTACTACATCAACAAGGTGGTCCAGATGGCCATCAAGTGGGGGACCCCGGACAAAATCCGGTTCATCGACCCGCTGACCAGTACGCCCCTGGAGATCGGGGCCTCCGGCGAGCTGAATTTGCAGGTGAAGGACTCCCGCAAGCTGCTGCTCAAGCTGGTGGGCACCCAGACCGGCATCGCCTGGGGGGACCGGGAGGGGTTCACCAGGTCGGTGCAGAGCGCCTTCCGGCCTCTGATCGCCAACACCGTGAAGGCCAACCTCCCCGCCGTCATCAAGCAGCAGCAGATCGACCTGCTGGAGGTGGACGAGCGGGTGGGGGAGATTTCCGCCGCCCTGCTGGAAAAACTCCTCCCCGGCTTTGAGGAGTACGGCCTGACCATTCCGCAGTTCTATGTGACCCACATCGTCCTGCCGGAGGACGACCCCAATTTCAAGCGTATCCGGGAGCTGCATACCGTTATGCTCCAGAGCCGGGTGTATCAGGCGGAGGCCGCGGTGAAGAGCGTCCAGGCCCAGAGCGAGACGGTCTACCGCACCGCCCAGGAGGAGAGCAAGGCCGCCATCGCCGCCGCCCAGCGCAAGGCGGAGCTGGAGCGCCAGGCCACCCAGACGGAAATCGCCAAACGGGAGGCGGAGCGGAAACTGATCGAGGCCCAGGCGGAGGCCCAGGCCCAGCGGATGGCCGGGCTTACCGAGGCGGAGATCATGCAGGCCAAGGGCTACAACCAGAAGGACGTGCTGGAGGCCGACGTGAAGAAGGCCTACGCCGCCGGACTGGGCCAGATGGGTTCTAACGGCGGCGGCAGCGCCCTGGGGGACATCGCCGGACTGGGCATGACCCTGGGGGCCATGGGGAGCGTCATCGGCATGACCAAGGAGGCCATGACCCCCATGTTCGGGCAGACGGAGCAGGCCGCCGCTCCGATGGCCCCTGCG
>CAJTUD010000038.1 GCA_910579725.1 uncultured Oscillospiraceae bacterium
GCGTCAGCCCGCCTACGTCCTCCGCCTCGCCACACCCAGTTTTTCCTCTCCTCCCTTTTACCGATTCTCAACTGCTTCGACTATATTCGATACGGGCAACCTGTTCTGGTGAAACTGTAAAGCAACATGCGCGGACAAACGTTCTTTTTCCCCTTGCCAAAAAAAGAATTCTTTGATATACTGATCTCTACGCAATTCAAAATCGGAGGGAACCATGGCAGAAGAAAGGAAGCAGAATTACGGCAACGAGTCCATCAGCGCCCTGAAGGGGGCGGACCGGGTGCGGAAGCGCCCCGGTGTCATCTTCGGCTCGGACGGCCTGGAGGGCTGCGAGCACGCCGTATTTGAAATTTTATCCAACTCCATTGACGAAGCCCGGGAGGGCCACGGAGGGCTGATTACCGTCACCCGCTATCTGGACCACAGCGTGGAGGTGGAGGATCAGGGCCGGGGATGTCCTGTGGACTGGAACGAGAAGGAGAAGCGCTGGAACTGGGAGCTGGTATTCTGCGAGCTCTACGCCGGAGGAAAGTACGGCAACAACGAAGGGGAAAATTATGAATACTCTCTGGGCCTGAACGGTCTGGGCTCCTGCGCTACCCAGTACTCGTCGGACTATATGGATGTGACGGTCTGGCGGGATGGATTTGAGTATCAGCTCCACTTCAAAAAAGGCGAGGTTGTGGGAAAAAAGGGGCAGGAGCTGCAAAAAACTCCCCTGTCCAGGCGGAAAACCGGGACGCGGACCCGCTGGCTTCCGGACCTGGAGGTGTTTACCGACATCAATATCCCGCCGGAGTATTTCTCCGGCATCATGCGGCGGCAGGCGGTGGTCAATGCCGGCGTCACTTTCCGGCTGCGGGTGGAGATTTCCGCCGGAAAATTTGAGACGGAGGAATTCTTCTATGAAAACGGCATCGCCGATTATGTTCGTGAGCTGGCGGGGGAGGGACCTCTTACCGAGCCGGTGTATTGGGAGACGGAGCGGCGGGGCAGGGACCGGTCCGACAAGGACGAGTATAAAGTGAAGCTGTCCGCAGCCTGCTGCTTCTCCAACAAGACGGCAGTGATCGAGCACTATCACAACTCCAGCTGGCTGGAACATGGCGGCAGCCCGGAGAAGGCCGCCAAGCTGGCCTTTGTGGGAGCCATCGACGCGTGGCTGCGGCAGAACAACAAGTATCAGAAAAGCGAGAGCAGGATCACCTGGACTGACATCGAGGACTGTCTGGTGCTGGTTTCCAGCAATTTTTCCACGCAGACCAGCTACGAAAACCAGACCAAGAAGGCCATCACCAATAAATTTGTTCAGGACGCCATGGCGGAGTTTCTGAAAAGCCGGCTGGAGATCTATTTTATTGAGAACCCCGCCGACGCGCAGCGCATTGCCGAGCAGGTGCTTATCAACAAGCGAAGCCGGGAACAGGCGGAAAAAGCGAGGCTGAACGTCAAGAAGAAGCTATCCGGCTCCATCGACATTGCCAACCGGGTGCAGAAATTTGTAGACTGCCGCACCAAGGACGTATCCAGACGGGAAATCTATATCGTGGAGGGCGACAGCGCTCTGGGCAGCGTGAAGCTGAGCCGGGACGCTGAATTTCAGGGTATCATGCCGGTGAGAGGCAAGATCCTCAACTGCCTGAAAGCGGACTACGCACGTATTTTCAAAAGCGAGATCATCACAGATCTGATGAAGGTGCTGGGCTGCGGAGTGGAAGTCCAGAACAAGCACGTGAAGGATCTGAGCACCTTCGACCTGAACAATCTTCGGTGGAACAAGGTGGTCATCTGCACTGACGCCGATGTGGACGGATACCAGATCCGCACGCTGATTCTGACCATGCTGTACCGGCTGTGTCCCACGCTGATTCAGGAGGGGTACGTGTATATCGCGGAGTCTCCGCTGTTTGAGATCAATTGCGGGGAGAAGACGTGGTTTGCGTACTCTGAAAAGGAAAAGGGCGAAATTGTGAAAAAACTGGAGGGGAAGAAGTATAAAATCGACCGCTCCAAGGGCTTGGGCGAAAATGATCCGGATATGATGTGGCTGACCACCATGAATCCGGAGACGAGGCGGCTCATCAAGGTCATGCCCACAGACGCGGAGGCCACCAAATATATGTTTGATCTTCTGGAGGGGGACAACCTCCAGGGGAGGAAGGAGCATATCGCCAACGAAGGACACAGATTCCTGGATTTGGCGGATATATCATAGCAGGAACGTGTACCGGTATAATTGAAACGGAGGCAGGAAAGATATCTCTTTCCCGCATAACCTGCGAAAGTGCGCTGCCGCATCTTTTATGCAAAACAATTATCCCGTTAACCTCTTGGCAGGTAAAAGGGATAAACAATCCTTTTATATGGACGACAGATAAGGAACCAGACGACTATGCCTAAGAAAAAGCAATCTGACGAAAATAAGCCAAAAGTCAATAATCCCAACGTCCTCGGCCTGCGGGCCGAGGTTCAGGAGCAGCTCATCACCGACACCATGGAAACCAACTTCATGCCCTATGCCATGAGCGTCATTCTCTCCCGGGCCATCCCGGAGATTGACGGCTTCAAGCCCTCCCACCGGAAGCTCCTCTATACCATGTATCAGATGGGACTGCTCACCAAGGCCCGGACCAAGTCCGCCAACATCGTGGGCCAGACCATGCGTCTGAACCCCCACGGCGACGGCCCGATCTACGACACCATGGTCCGTCTCTCCAAGGGATACGGAGCCCTGCTCCACCCCTTTGTGGATTCCAAGGGCAACTTCGGCAAGGTCTACTCCCGGGATATGGCCTACGCCGCCAGCCGGTATACCGAGGCGAAGCTCTCATCCATCTGTCAGGAGCTGTTCCGGGATCTGGACCAGGACGCGGTGGACTTCGTGGACAACTACGACAACACCATGAAGGAGCCGTCCCTCCTGCCCACCACCTACCCCAATATTCTGGTTTCCGCCAACCAGGGGATCGCCGTGGGCATGGCCAGCCAGCTGTGCGGGTTCAACCTGGGGGAGGTCTGCGACGCTGCGGTGGCCTACCTGAAAAACCCGGACTGTGATCTGTCCTCCATTCTCCTGGGCCCCGACTTCCCCACCGGCGGCGAGGTCGTCTACGATCAGGCTGCCATGGAGGAGGTCTACCGCACCGGCCGGGGATCTGTCAGAATCCGGGGCAAATACCGGTATGTCAAAAGCGAAAATGTGGTGGAAATTTATGAGATTCCGTACACTACCACGGTGGAAGCCATTCTGGACAAGGTGGCGGAGCTCATCAAGGCCGGCAAGCTGAAGGAAGTGTCCGACATGCGGGATGAGACGGACCTGAACGGACTGAAGCTGGCCATCGACCTAAAGCGGGGTGTGGACCCGGAGAAGCTGATGGCCAAGCTCTACAAGGCCACCACCCTCCAGGACTCCATCTCCTGCAACTTCAACGTGCTCATCGCCGGAACGCCCAAGGTGCTGGGAGTCCGGGAGCTGCTGGAGGAGTGGTGCGCCTGGCGCACCGGGTGTGTACGGCGGCGGGTGTACTTCACTCTCAATAAGAAAAAGGACAAGCTGCACCTGCTCAAGGGCCTCAAGCGCATTCTGCTGGACATCGACAAGGCCATCCGGATCATTCGTGAGACGGAGAACGAGGCCGACGTGGTGCCAAACCTGATGATCGGATTCGGCATTGATCAGGTTCAGGCGGAATACGTGGCGGAAATCCGGCTGCGGAACATCAACAAGGAATACATTCTCAAGCGGGTTCAGGAAACCGAAGCGCTGCGCGGCGAGATCGAAGATCTGGAGGATTTGGTGGAGAACCCCTCCCGCGTCAGGAAGGTGATCGTCGGGGAGCTTGGCGACGTGAAGAAGAAATATGCCCAGCCGCGGAGGACCTCCATTGTCTATGAACACGAGATCACGCCCTTCAACGAGGAGGAGGACATCCCCGACTATCCGGTAACGGTGTTCCTCTCCCGGGAGGGATATTTCAAGAAGATCACGCCCCAGTCCCTGCGTATGGCTGACACACAGAAGTACAAGGAGGAGGACGGCCTGCGCCAGAGCTTTGAAACCACCAGTCGTGCCGAGGTCATGTTTTTCACCAACCGCCAGCAGGTGTACAAATGCCGCCTTTCTGATTTTGACGACAGCAAGGCCAGCGTCTTGGGAGACTATCTGCCCAGCAGGCTGGGCATGGACCCGGAGGAAGCGGTGGTGAGCATGGTCCTGCCGGGAGATTACAGCGGGGCGCTGCTGTTCTTTTTTGAAAATGGCAAAGCCGCCCGGGTGGATCTTTCCGCCTATGCCACCACCTCCAACCGCCGGAAGCTCACCGGAGCATACAGTGATAAGAGCCCTCTGGCGGCCATGCTGCACCTGACGGAGGACCGGGAGCTGGCGCTGTACTCCTCGGAGCCCCGGGCGCTTATTTTCAACACGTCTCTGCTCTCCCCCAAGTCCACCCGGACCACCCAGGGGGTGCAGGTGATGACGATGAAGCCGAAGTTCCGTCTCTCTGAGGTCAGGTATCTGGAGGATACCGCCATCACCAACCTTCCCCGCTACCGCTGCCGGTCCCTCCCGGCGGCGGGAGCTCTGCTCAAGGAGGAGGATGGGGATCAGATGAGATTGCTGTAAGTAAGAACCTGTATTCATAATCGGGGAATGCTGGATGGACGAGGATTTTTCTCGTCAGACAAGGAGCTTTTCTGCGGTAATCCTGACGGATTGCAAGGAAAAGCGACACAGTATGGCGAGAAAAAGACCGGCCAGACAGTGTTCAACGGTTGTGAATACAGATTCTAAGAACCCGGCCCGGATATACGCCCGGACCGGGTCCTTCTGTTTATTTGCAGGCATCGAGAATTTTCTTCCGCAGCGCGGTTTCCGGCCGTCGGCGTAAAACGCCGTCTTTTTAGTTTGCCGCCCGCCTGATTGGCCCCATGGCCATGCTGCCGTATATTGACAAGTCTCCGGATTTGCCAAGAAAAATCTTGCAAACAGGATCAGAAAAATGTATAATAAGATGAATTATACAGGAAGCGGGGCGGACGCGCCCCGCCCTTTTGATGGAGGGGTCTGAGATGAAAAGCAAAAATCCCGTTATGCGCTGGTTGTATGAGTATGGAGTCATCACGCTGGGCTGTGCCCTGTACGCGCTGTGCTTCAACTGGTTTTTCCAGCCCAACAATATCTCCATGGGCGGTTTCACCGGCGTGGCACAGATTGTCAACCGGTTTGTTCCTGTGCTTCCCATCGGCGTGATGTCCATCGTGCTGAATATCCCGCTGTTCTATATCGGCGTCCGAAAGCAGGGTGTGAAACTGCTGGTTTCCTCGCTGTATGCCATGAGCATGGGTTCCCTGATGCTGGACGGGTTGGCGGCGGTGCATACCTTCCAGCCCACGGATCCTCTGCTGGCCTGCGTCTATGGCGGCGTGTTCCTGGGCGTTTCCATGGGACTGATGCTGACGGTAGGGGCGACTACGGGCGGCACAGAGCTGGCGGCACGTCTGCTGAAATACAAGTTTCACCATATCTCTATCGGAAGACTGTGCCTGACTATTGATGTAATTGTGATCGGCTTGTACGCTATGACCTTCCGCAGCATCAACAACGCGCTTTATGGAATCATCGCCATGTATATCTCCAGTCTGGCCATGGACACGGTGGTTTACGGCGCCGTCAATGCTAAGATCGCCTATATCATCAGCGGCAGCAGCGAAGAGATTGCCCGGAAACTGCTGTGCATGGACCTGGGGATTACGCTGCTGGAGGGGAGAGGCGGATTCAGCGGAGACCGGAAGCAGGTGGTGCTCTGTGCCTTCAAGCGCAGCCAGATTGCGGCCATCAAGGCCGCCGTCACCTCCATCGACCCCAACGCGTTTATCATTGTCTGCGAGGCCCACGAGGTGCTGGGGGAAGGCTTTGGTGCATATACGCCGGACAGTCTGTAATGCGGAGGGGCGCTGCAAAAGCAGCGCCCCTCCGTTTGAGCTTTCATATTCCAGCTTAGGGCCTCTTGGATGCTGTCTGCGCAATGGCGCGTTACTCGGCCAGGAGCGCTTCCGTATCCAGAGGCTTTCCGTCGCTCCACAACCGCTCTAAGCCGTAGAACTCCCGGGCCTCGGTGTTGAACACGTGTACCACCAGACATCCGTAATCCAGCAGCACCCAGATGCCGCCCCGATGACCTTCCCGGTGCAGAGGCTTCTCGCCCGCTTCCGTCTCCAGCTTCTCCTCCACCGCGTCGCACAGCGCGTTGATCTGGGTGTTGCTGGAGCCTGTGCAGATGACGAAGTAATCCGCCAGAGTGGTCAGCTCCGTGACCTCCATGATCTTGATTTCCTCGCCCTTCTTGCCATCCAGCGCCTTTGCCGCCAAAATTGCCAATTCCTTTGGTGTCATGCTGCATTCCCTCACTTTATATATTTTTTTGCAGTATCGTATCAAATCCCGTCGGGCATCTCCGTGGGGACCTCCTCCTCCGGAGGAAGCTGCGGTTCGTCCGTGGTGCCTGACGGGGACGTCCCGCCGTCGGGAAGAACGGGGGGCTCCTGAACTGTGCCGGAATCTGTGGGAGGAACCGTTTCCGGCGGCGTTGTTCCCTGGGAGGGATCGTAGGCGCCGCTCTGCCCGCTGTCAGATGGAAGCTGAGGCAGGTCCACTGGCTGGCCCGTACCGGTATTGTCCTCGGGAGGCAGGACAGGAGCCAGGGGATTGCCGTCTTCGTCGGTATAGATAACGGTTCCCTCTTCGTCCAGGATGTACCAGTTGCCCTGCTCATCCTGCTCCGGCTTGGCGGGAGGCTGGCCGTAAACAATGGAGCCGTCATCGTCGTAGTAGGCCTCTCCTCTGCGAACGGCCATGATGCCGTTGTGCCGGGTGTCCTTCAAACTGCCGGTGGAGGAGGCGATGTCCCCGTTTTTCAGGATACTCATGGCGTCCAGCATGCCGGTGGTCACTTTCTGCTCGTAGGGATTGAAGCTCTCGTTTACCAGCTTGACCACCTCATTGGGATAGATGGTCACATAGGACTGCTCCTGCTGGGTATCGCGGCTCCACGCGCTTCCCCAGTAATCGCCTGGCAGGGTGCAGGTCTGAACATCGCTCATGTTCAGCGCCGGAACGCCGTTGAGACCCAGAACATTGGCTGCGAACCAGACTACGGAACCGGAATCCAGATCCGTGGAGATGCTCTCCATGGCCAGATCAATATATGCCTTGATCTTTCCCCAGTGCTGGAGGCTCAGGCACTCCTTGATCAGTGCCTTCATGAAATTCTGCTGAACCTCCACCCGCTTGATGTCGCCCTCGCTGTACCGGCGGAAACGGACCAGCTGCATGGCGTGCTCGCCGTCCAGGACCTGGACGCCCTTCTTGAGATGGATGTGCAGATTCTGCCAGCTGTCGTCATAGTCCATGTCCTGCGGTACGTCAAACTCCACGCCCTCCACCAGATCCACCAGCTTGACAAACATCTCCAGATCCACTTTCACATAGAAATCCGGCTTGAAGCCCACAAGCTTCTGCACCCGGTTGGCCAGGGACTCGATGCTGTTGCCGGTGCGGGAATAGACGGAGTTGATCTTCTTGATGTCCCACTTCTCGTTGATCATGGTGTCCCGGGGGATGGACATGATGCTGATATCCTGCTCCTTGGTGTCGTAGCTGACCACCATGATGGTGTCGGTGTTGCCGTCGTCCATGTCCGTCCCCACCAGCAGGAAGGTGTACCACCCATCCTTCCGGTTGCCGGAGACGGTGGGCATGTCGCCGTTGTAGCCATCGTCGGGGTACAGCTCATCGTCGGTGGGGCCCTCAGGTTCCTGCTCTTCCGGCTGCTGGCCGGGCGTGACGGTCTGCTTCGCGGGCGTTTTGTCCGGCTCCGGCTGGACGGGCAGGGAGGGGGGCTTGATCCACATTTTCAGCGCCACTGTCACCACAATGGCGAACACCGCCAGACAGCTGAGCACCGCCGCCAGGATTTTTCCCTTGCCGGAATCCCAGAAAGCGGCCCAGCTGAATTTTTTTTTCGGTCCCGCCGTATCCTTCGCAAAAGGGTCCCCTATAGGCGCGGACCGCCGGAGAAACGGTTTACTTTGCTCTCCGCGAGATTCTTCTCTTTTTCCTCTCATGCTCCCTTTGTCCTTCTTTCCGCTGTTTTGACGCACTGTGGATTATTCCTCCGGCAGCACAGGCTCCGGAGGCAGTTCCAGTTCCGGCGGCGGGGGGATTTCCGGGGGAGGCTCCTGCGTTGTGCCGCTGCCGTCCGGAGGCTGTGCGCCGGGGTCCGGATTGGCGGCGCCTGGGTCGGAAGGCTGCTCCGGGGCCGTCGTGCCGGGGTCTGGATTGGTTGTACCCGGATCGACGCTTGTGCCGGGATCCGGATTGGTCGTGCCGGGCGTTGTGGTGCCGGTGCCCGGGGGCGTTGTACCGGGATCCACGGGTTCTTCGTTATCCGGCAGAACCGGCTCACCGACAGGTTCGTCCTCCTTGGGCTTCTCCTCGCTGGAATTGGAGCTGCTCTTGGGCTTCACCGAGGGCTGGGCCATCTTGGGGTCGGCCAGGGTGCCGTTGGTCATAGCCAGCGCCGCGTTTTTGGTTTTGTAGATGATCTGAAGGTCGTCTTCCGTGATCTCCCGGCTGTAGGGGTTGAAGTGCTCGTTCATCAGCTCCACAATCCCCGCCGCGTCGGCGAAGAAGTAGGCCAGGTTTTCCCCGATGCTGGGGGTATAGTACCAACCCTGGTCGTCCCCCGGCAGGGAGTAGAAATTGACGTTGTCCATATTTACACCCATGGCCTTCTGCGCAAACCACAGGAGGTTGTTCAGCGGGATGTCAGTCTCCACGTTATTAAAGAAAATCTTCGCGAACTCGCTGATTTTTGTCCAGTTGCCGATCTGAAGGCACTGCTTGGCCACCGCCTTCAGAAAGTCCTGCTGAATCTTCTGCCGCCCGGTGTCGCCAATCTCGTCTTTCTTGCCGTTATTCTTCCGCCAGCGGATGACCTGCATGGCGTCGTCTCCGTTGAGCTTGCGCAGGCCCTTCTTCTGATGGATGTGCAGATCCTGGTAAGGATCGTCATAGTCCATATTATAGGGCACGTCGAACTCCACGCCACCCAGAGCGTTTACGATCTCACCGATGGCTTCCCACTCCACCGCCACATAAAAGTCCGGGACGATGCCGGTGAGATAGCCCATCTCCTCCTTCAGTCCTTCGATGCCCCGGGAGGAGGCGTACACCGCGTTGATCTTTTTGATCTTCCAGGACACGTTGATCATGGTGTCCCGGGGAATGTTGACGCAGTCCACAGTGCCGTTGGGTACGTCATAGGTCACAAGAATCATGGTATCCGTATTTCCGCCGCCGCCGGTATCCTTCCCCAGCAGCAGGAAGGTGAACACGTCCTCCTTCCGGCCGGAAACTGTATCCGGCTCCCCATCGCCGTCCAGATCCTCCTCCGGAGCCGGAGCATTTGGATTGCTGCCGGTCACGCCGGGACGGTCGTTTTCACTGACGTCCGGGGCCTTGACAAATATGGCCCAGCAGCCTGCCGCCGCCAGCACCAGGGACGCCACGCAGCACAGCGCGATCACGCCGGTCTTCTTTCCCTTGCTCCAGCTCTTCCGGCCGCCGGAGACCTGGGCCTTCTTCGCCGCCGGCTTTCGGGACTTTGGGACCGGACGTTCCTCCGCAAAAGGGTCGCCGCCCTTCTGCCAGCTGCTGCCGCTGCCTGCGGCTTCATGCTTGCCTTTTCTCATGGTTGCTTTCCTTTCAGATATTCCCTCGCGCGCACACTATAGGAGTTCACCACGACTCCTCTTTGCTCCAGACTTTGTATGGACATCTCCAGGCCCAGAAGCATCGCTGCGTCCAGATCCCGGAAGGCCAGCGCCCGCAGCTCCGTCAGATCGCAGAAGTCACGGGTCGGCTCAATGTAGTCCGCCAGATAGATGATCTTCTCCAGCGTGGTCATATCCGCCTTCCCGGTGGTATGCCAGCGGATGGCGCTCTCTATCCCGGGCGATACGCCGAAAATGTGTCTGGCCACCGCCGCGCCGGAGATGGCGTGATACAGCTTTTCCTCCGCCCACTCTTCCGGGTCCAGCGCTACATGATATTGACGGAACAGGGCGCGATGTTGTTCCCCGCTCCACTTTTTGGTACAGTCGTGAAGCAGCGCCGCCCGGCGGGCGGTATCCTCGTCCTCACCCCACCGAAGGGCCAGCTGCGCTGCCGTCTCCTCGGCTCCCAGCACGTGAGGCGTCCGCTTGCGCCGCAGCATGCTCAGTGCGGCGCAGCGCAGCTCGTCCAGAGAGAGAGTCCCCATGTCCCGCTTCACGCCATAGAGCCCTTCCCGCAGAATATAGCCGTATACGGCCGGATCCAGGTACTCCGCGCCCCGGTCCTCTGCCAGCAGCTCCCGCAGCCGGGTGGAGGATATGTCCACAATATGGGGCAGGACCAGAGTGATCACATCCGCGCCAAAGCGCTGGGACAGATACGTCCGCTGGACGGAAAACAGCTCCTCCGAGTCCTTTTCGCTGCGGCCAAAGGCGCAGAGTGTACAGAGCCTGGCAATTTCTTCCGGATCCTTCCAGAGATGAAAGGTAAGGAACATGTCCGTTCCCATCAGCAGATACAGCCGGTCCTTCGGGTGCCGCTCCCGCAGCTGGCGCAGCGTGTCCAGGGTATAGCTCATACCCTCCCGGCGCAGCTCCATGTCGTCGGCCTGCACGCCGGGGCCGATGGCCTCCGCCGCCAGGCGGACCATCTCCAGCCTCCGCTCCGCGCCCGGCGCGTTCACATCCATGCGCTTGTGGGGCGGGATGCCGGTGGGAATCAGATACGTCTGATCCAGTCCCAGATATTCCACCGCGAAGCGGGCCGCTTCCATATGGCCCAAATGGATGGGATTGAAGGTTCCACCATAGATTCCGATTTTCATGGCCAATCCTCTTTTCCCGGGCAAAGCGGCAGAGAGGTACAATGTAAACCATTCTAGAACATCCCCTCCGCGCTGTCAACCCGTCATTTTCCCTTTCGGTCACGGAGCAGTTCGATTTTTCTCTTGCTTTTATCGTAATGCTGGCGGTAAAGGACAAATTTTGTACCGATCACCTGGACGCTTTCGCTGCGGGTCAGCCGGGAGAGCTCTTCGCAGGCCTCCCGGACCGTCAGCATGGAGTTTTCCAGCACCTTGCACTTGATGATTTCCCGGGCTTCCAGAGCGTCGTTGGCCTGCTTGACCAGATTGTCGTTGATGCCGTCCTTGCCGATGTGGACGATGGTGTCGATGGCGTTGGCGATGCCCCGCAGCTGGGCGCGCTGTTTACTGGTCAGTTCCATTCACTTGCTCCCCTTCAGATATTCCCGTAGTTTCCCGTCAAAAACCGCAAGTGCCTTCCCTCTGTGGGACACGGCCGCTTTTTCTTCCGGCGTCAGCTGGGCGTAGGTCTTGCGCAGCTCCGGCAGGAAGAACACGGGATCGTAGCCGAATCCGCCGTCCCCCTGGGGAGCAAAGGCGATGGTTCCGGGACAGACGCCCTCGGCCTCAATGGTATCCCCGTTGGGGAAGATGCAGGCGATGGAGCTGGTGAAATGAGCGGTGCGGGTCTTCGCCCCCCGCATGTTCTCCAGCAGCAGCCGGTACCGGCCCGCGTCGTCCAGCTCCGGCCCGCCGTAACGGGCGGAATAGACGCCGGGGCCGCCGTTCAGCGCGTCCACGCATACCCCGGAGTCGTCGGCGATGGCCGGCAGGCCGCTGGCCTCCATCACTGCCCTGGCTTTCAGCATGGCGTTCTCGGCGAAGGTTTCGCCTGTCTCCTCTACATCCACGCGGAGGCCCAGATCCGATTCCAGCGCCACCTCCACGCCGTGGGCAGATAAAATGGACTGCATTTCTTCAAGTTTATGCTTATTCTGTGACGCAAGGACAAATTTCATGTTGCCTTCAGCCTCCCAATATTTCTTTCTGTTTTTCCAGCAGCTGCCGGATGCCCTCCTGGCACAGCTCCACCAGCTCCCTCTGCTCTTCCACGGTGAAGCCCCGGCCTTCGCCGGTGCCCTGAAGCTCGATGAGCTCCCCGCGATCGTTCATCACGCAGTTGAGATCCACCATGGCGCGGCTGTCCTCCTCGTAGCAGAGATCCAGCAGGGGAACGTCCTCCACAATCCCGGCGGAGACGGCGGCTACATAATTTTTGATGGGATTTTTCTCCAGCACGCCATCTTCCACCAATTTGCGGCAGGCGATGGCCAGAGCCGCAAACCCGCCGGTGACGGAGGCGGTACGGGTGCCGCCGTCGCCCTGGAGCACGTCGCAGTCGATGGTGACGGTTCTGTCCCCCAGTGCCTCCAGGTCCACCGCCGAGCGGAGGCTGCGGCCAATGAGCCGCTGAATCTCCGCGGAGCGGGGGCTGAGCTTGAGCTTGCTCACGTCCCGGCGGCTCCGTTCCCGGTTGGCCCGGGGCAGCATGGAATACTCCGCCGTCACCCAGCCGGTTCCCTCGGGCACGTGCCGGGGTGCGCCCTCTTCCACGCTGGCGCAGCAGAGCACCTTGGTTTTTCCGCACTCTATCAGGATGCTGCCTTCGGCAAAATCCACGAAGCCGGCTGTCATTTTGATGGGACGCAGTTCGTTTTCTTTTCTGCCGTCAATCCGATTCATTTTTATGCTCCTCGCCTTCCTTCCGGACCGTCTGATTGTCGCCAAGAGATTGAAACCAGCGAAAAAATATTTTTCCCACCGGCTCGCCAAACATCAGGAGCAACCCCGCCAGCATGGATATCTCCCCCCACTGGCTGCCGTGTACCGGCAGAATGGCCCCGCCGATGAAAAGCGCCGCGCCGGTGATGGCGGTGCGAAGACCTTCGGCCTGTTTCTCTGTCATAAGCCTCTCCTATACGTTCTTTCTCTCAGATCAGCGCGTTTACATATTCCGCAGCGTCAAAGGGCTGCATGTCGTTGATGCCCTCGCCCAGGCCCACCAGCTTTACGGGCACCTGCAATTCCTGGGCGATGGCGATGACGATGCCGCCCTTGGCGGTGCCGTCCAGCTTGGTGAGCACAATGCCCGTACAGCCGGAAATCTCCTGGAACTGCTTGGCCTGAATCAGTCCGTTCTGCCCGGTGGTGGCGTCCAGCACCAGCAGAATCTCCAGCGCCGCCTCCGGCAGCTCCCGGTCAATGATCTTCCGGAGCTTGGCCAGCTCGGCCATCAGGTTGGCCTTGTTGTGCAGCCGGCCGGCGGTGTCGCAGATCACTACGTCAACGCTCCGGGCCCGGGCGGCCTGAAGGGCGTCAAAAAGCACCGCTCCAGGATCCGCGCCCTCCTTCTGACGGACGATGTCGCAGCGGGAGCGGTTGGCCCAGATCTCCAGCTGGTCCGCGGCCGCGGCCCGGAAGGTGTCCCCGGCGCACAGCAGCACCCGCTTGCCCTGCTGGCGCAGGGAGTTGGCCAGCTTGCCGATGGACGTGGTTTTCCCCACCCCGTTGACGCCCACCACCAGCACCACGGAGGGCTTGGTGGACAAGTTGAGGGAGGAATCGCCCACCCTTAATTTCTCCGCCAGAATTTCCCGCAGGCACGCCTTGACCGGCTCCTGGCCGGAAATTTTGTCCTCGATCATTCTCTGGCGGAGGGCTTTTACCGCCTCGCCGGAGGTCTCCATCCCCACGTCGGCCAGGATCAGCATTTCCTCCAGATCGTCAAAGAACGCCTCGTCGGCCTCGCTGATGGCGGAGCCGAAAACGTCCCCCATATAGATTTTCTTTAACTTTTCCCAAAAACCCATTTTATTTCCTTTCTTTGCGGCCCTTCAGGCCGCAAATAGTGAATTCCTCTCAAATCGGTTTCCGGACTTCCGCGCCCGGACGGCGGCCCCCAGGGCTGCTTATTTAATATTCAACTCTTCCGCCAGATCATTCATGTTGATTGCCAGCATTTTGCTCACGCCCTTCTCCTGCATGGTGACGCCATAAAGAACGTCTGCCTCCTCCATGGTGCCCCGCCGGTGGGTGATAACGATAAACTGGGTTTTATCCGAAATGGACCGCATATAGTTGGCGACCCGGATGACGTTGGGCTCGTCCAGAGCGGCCTCCACCTCGTCCATGACGAAAAACGGCGTGGGGTGCACCTTCAGAATGGCAAAGTACAGCGCGATGGCCACAAACGCCTTTTCTCCGCCGGAGAGAAGAGAAAGCGTTTTCAGCGTCTTCCCCGGAGGCTGCACCTTGATCTCAATGCCGCAGTTGAGGATATCCTCCGGGTCCTCCAGCTCCAGCGTGGCCTGCCCGCCGCCGAAGAGCTGCAGATAGGTCTCCTGAAAGGAGGCGGAAATGAGAGAGAACTGCCTGGAGAAGATGGCCGTCATCTCCCTGGTGATGGCCGCAATGATGCCCGACAGCTCGCCTCTGGCCTGCTCCACGTCGTCCCGCTGGCCGGTCAGGTAGGTGTAGCGCTCGTTGACCCGCTGGAATTCGTCAATGGCGCCGATGTTCACAGTTCCCAGCGCGGCGGCCTCCCGTTTGATCTCGCTGACGCGGCGGGCCGCCTTGGCGGCGCTCTCCAGCTCGATACGCTGCTCCATGGCGGCGGAGTGGCTCAGCTCGTAGTTTTCCCACAGTTTGTCCAGAATCTGCTTCTCCTCCATGCCGCCGGTATTCAGCTTCTGCTCCAGGCGGGAGGCCTCCCGTTCCGCGTCCAGCAGCTCGTCGTTGCTCTCCTTCAGCTTCTGCCCCATGGCGGTACGCTCCCGCTCCAGGAGAAGCCGCGCCTCCTGCAATGCCTTGAGAACGCTCTGCTTTTCCTGCGCCCGCATCCGCAGGGAGGCGGCGCTTTCCGTTTTCCGGGCCATTTCCGCTTCACCGGCGGCAATGCCGGCCTGATAAGCGCTGATACGCTCCAGCCGTTGGGCGCGGTCGCCGGACAGGTCCTGCCGGGTCTGCTCCATCCGCGCCAGCGCCTCCTCTCCGGCCTGCCGCCGGGCGCGGAGGCCTGCCAGCCTTTCTTTTCGCTCCGCCATACCGGCGCTCAGGCGGTTGGAGTATTCCTGCAAGCCGGTCTGCCCGGCCAGCTTCTCCTGAACGGCCTGCCGCAGGGAGGCGGCCTCGTTTTCCTTCTCAAGGATTTCCCCTCCGGCTTCCCGCCGCCGGCTCTCGTTGTCCTGGAGACGCTGGGTCAGAGCGTCTCCCTCGCCGGTCAGGTTTTCCTCGCTGACCCGAAAGCCCTCCAACAGGGCCTCGTACCGGCTCACATCTCCCTGGCAGCGGAGCACCGCGTCCTCGGCGGTACGCCTCTGGCTTTCCGCCACCTGCAATTCATAGCGGGCGGCGGAGAGCTCCCGGGCGGCCTCCTCCTTTTCCCGCTGGGCGGCCGCGAGGCGGTCCGCCAGCGCGGACTGCCGGTTTTTCAGCGTCTCCAGCTCGTTGGCCCGGGACAGAACGCCTGCGCTCTTGGATACGCTGCCGCCGGTCATGGAGCCGCCGCGGTTGATGAGCTGTCCGTCCAGAGTGACGATGCGGAAGCGATTGCGGTACTTCCGCGCCGCGGCGATGCCGCTGTCCAGATCCTCCATGACCACCGTACGGCCCAGAAGATTCTGGAAAACACCCTCGTAGCGGCCGTCGTACCGGATCAGCCGGGAGGCGATCCCCACAAAGCCGGGCTCGCTGTCCACGCCGTTTTCCCGCAGCTCATCGCCTCGAATGGCAGTCAGGGGCAGAAAGGTGGCTCGGCCGCCGTCCCGCTGCTTCAGGAACTGGATGGCGCCTTTGGCGTCCTCCTCGCGGTCCACCACAATATTCTGCATTCCGGCGCCCAGGGCGGTCTCAATGGCCACGGCGTACTGGCCGCCGGTTTTCATCAGATTGGCCACCGGGCCGTGGATTCCCCGGAGAACGCTCCGCTCCGCAGCCTGCATCACCAGACGCACAGCCTTGCTGAAGCCCTCGTATTCCTTTTCCATTTCCGCCAGCATCCGGATGCGGGAGTCCAGGTTATTCTGCTCCATGGTCAGCTTGATGTAAGCGTCAGATGCGTCCTTCTCCCGCTTCTCCCGGCCCTCCATGCGCAAAGCGTGCCCCTGAATGATGTTTCCGGCGGCCTGGGCGTCTTCCCGGGCGTCCTCCAGCGCATGGCGGGCGGTACGCGCCTCCTGCTCCGCGCTTTCCCTTTGGGCCCGGACGGCCTCTATTTCCTGACGGACCGCCTCCTGACGGCCGGTCATCTGTTCCCAGGCGGCTTCCAGCGCGGCCAGATGCTCGCGGCCTTTCGCGGCGGCATCGGCGGCCAGGGCCTCCCGGGCCTGGAGCGCGCGAATCTCACCGCTGGCCTCCCCGGCGGTTTCCGCCGCGGAGCGGACCTTTTCCAGAAGAGCGTCCAGCTCCTCCTCCAAACGGCCGGTCTGGCCGCTCAGGTCCTCCAGAAGCTGCTTTTGCGCGTCGATCTCCGCGGAGACGTCCCGGCTGCGGGCGTCCTGGCGGAGCAGCTCCGCCTCCACCTCGTGGATGGAATCCCGCCGGTGCTGAATATTGGTGCGGAGCAGCTCCGCCTCCGCTTCCTGGTCCCTGGACTGGGACAGCAGACTGTCGGATTCCTGGCGGGTTCTCTCCTGGTCGGTGTCGTTATCCTGCATCCGCAGAGAAAAGCGGTCGTTTTCCTCGTACAAGGCATCCTGCCGGGTTTGGGCGGCGGCCTGCCGCTCCCTGGCGGCGGCATACTCCGCCTGAAGGCGGTTTTTGGCGGTTCTGATCTCCTCCAGACGCTCCATCCAGAGGGAGATTTCCAGCGTTCGCTGTTCGTCCCGCAGCAGAAGAAAGCGGCGTGCTGTCTCCGCCTGCGCCCGAAGCGGCTCCACCTGTAACTCCAGCTCGCTGATTTTGTCGTTGATCCGCACCAGATTTTCCTGGGTGCGCTGGAGGCGGCGCTCTGATTCCTCCTTGCGGTGGCGGAACTTGGAGATGCCGGCCGCCTCCTCGAAGACTTCCCGGCGGTCAGCGCTGCGGGCGGAGAGAATCTCGTCGATCCGGCCCTGGCCCACAATGGCGTAGCCTTCCCGGCCGAGACCGGTATCCATGAACAGCTCGTTGACATCCCGGAGACGGACGGACTGCTTGTTGATATAGTACTCGCTCTCCCCGCTGCGGTAGTACCGGCGAGTGACCATCACCTCGCTGCTGTCGACAGCGGAAAACATTCCGGCGCTGTTGTCCAGAATCAGCGTCACCTGCGCAAAGCCGACAGGCCCCCGCCGCTCCGTTCCGCCGAAGATCACGTCCTCCATCTTGTCTCCCCGGAGGCTGCGGGCGGACTGCTCGCCCATAACCCAGCAGATGGCGTCGGAGATATTTGACTTTCCCGAGCCGTTGGGGCCGACGATGGCGGTAATATTTTCACCGAAATTCAGAATTGTCTTGTCAGGAAAGGACTTGAATCCTTGGATTTCAAGCGCTTTCAGGTACACACAACCGCCCCTTTCTTCTCAAATTTTCAGTTTCCCATGCCGCGGCGGTTTCCAATTCTTCTGCGCATTTTATCCATACGCAGGCGTTGGACGGAATATAAAGAGTGGCATCTGATACGGCCGCTTATTTTTGGAAAAGGAAGGAAATTTGATTTAGTATTTTATCTTACCACATCGGAGATCTTTTTGCAAGTTTTAGCGGGGTATAAACCGCAGTATTTGAATGTGTAAACATTCTGTTCATAATTTATTAACAGAATGTTTACTCGTTCAAAAACCGTGGGACGGCTGCTTCCGGCGTTTGACAGAGGGGGAAATTCATGATATGATAACCAAACTTTATTACATGTGGGAGGCAGTCATGAAACGGCGTAAGATCCACGTTGGGCTGCGCACAGTCAAAACGGCTGTGGCCATCATCATTGCCATGGTTCTGGTAGAGCCCTACGGAGCCACCAGCTCCAGACTGATTCTGGCCATGCTGGGAGCCATGGCGGCGGTGCAGCCCACCTTCAAGGAGTCTCTGGAGGCCTGCGCCACCCAGACGGTGGGGGTGCTGGTGGGCGTGGCGGCGGGCGTACTGCTGGTAGAGCTTCCCACAGGGCCGCTGACCTCGGTGCTGCTGGGGATCATCTTTATCATCACCGTCTACAACCTGCTGCCCAGCGCCTTTTCCCCTTCCCTGCCCTGCTTCATCCTGGTCATGGTCTGCACCGACGCGGAAATGGCTCCTTTCGCCTTTGCTCTGGGACGGATCTGGGATACGGCCATCGGACTTGCGGTAGGCATGGCCGTCAACACACTGGTATTTCCCTATGACAACAGCCGCCAGATGCGGGCCACCGCGGAGGGGCTGGATAAGGATCTGCTGCTGTTCCTGGAGGAGATGTTTGATGGCGACGGCTGTCTTCCCGATGCGGACGCCATGAATGGCCGGATTTCCTCCCTGGCCAGTCAGCTGTCCGTGTTTGCCAACCAGCGGCTCCTCCTCCATCTCCGGCGGCAGAAGCGCACCCTGGAGCGGTATCGCGCCTGCGAACACAAGGCGCGGGAGCTGGTGTGCCACCTGGAGGTCCTCTCTCAGCTGGACCGTCCCGGACGGCTGAGTCTGGAAAACCGCCGCCGTCTGGCGGCCTGCGGCGCCAGGGTGACGGACGCCCGGGAGCTGGATTCCGTGATGGAGAAGGATGTAGTCACCAATTTTCACGTCTCCAAGATTCTCACCCTCCGGCGGGAGCTGCTGGAAACTCTGTCGGATTAGGGATTGGCGGACATATTGCCAATGATCAGACAGCCCCTGCTCTCACCGAAGTTTAAGCGGCCCGGATCATCGATCCGGGCCGCTCCTGAATTTTTATGCCTGGTAGTAAGCGCTCACCGCTTTGTCAAGGAACACCGCGCCGCCCGGGACAATATCCTCGTAGTAGGCGGCAAACCGGGGGTCCTGGGTATACATGGCCGTCATGGCGGCATGGGCCTGCGGCGTCACGGCGTTCTCCGGCCAGTAGTGGGCCAGCCAGGCGGCGTGAAGCCGGACCGCCTCCCGGGCGTCCGCTCCGGAGGGATCTCCCGCTTCCGCCGCCCGGCGGAGCGCGGCCTTGTAGCCCTCCTCCTCCCGCTTCATCTGCTCCCATTCCTGCTGCGGCATGGCGGAAATCCTCCTGTTGTGGGCGTCCACAGCCGTGTCTCCGTACTTTTCCCGGATTTCCTGGCCGTAGGCGGCCTCATTTTCCCGGATGACCTGCTGCTTCATGCCGGTAAATTTTTCCTGATCTGTCATGCTGGTTCCTCCTTCGATTGATTCCAATGTGGCGCGGACGGTGCAGATCAGCTGCTCTACTTCCCGCCGCCGCTCCCGGAGGCGGCCGAGATGTTCCCGCAGAGCGCCTGCCCGGTCAAAATCCGGCTCGTCCAGAATTCGCCGGATCTCCTCCAGCGGCAGTCCCAGCGCCCGGTACAGCAGGATTTGCTGCAAACGGTCCACCTCTTCGGGCCCGTAGAGGCGGTAGTCGTTCTCTCTGCTCCGCCCGGGGCGCAGCAGGCCGATGCCGTCGTAGTAGCGCAGGGTCCGGGGCGTCAGCCCCGTCAGCCGGGCCAGCTCTTTTACCGTATACATCCCGTATTTCACCTCCCGGGACAAAGTGTAAACCATGACGCGGGGTTAAGGTCAAGAAAAATTTTTTACATTTTCACCACAAAATGATTTCGCTTGAAAAGCGCTTTGTCAGAGCCGTACCGCGCCGCCAGATCCCCGTCGTTGGCAAGGAAACCCTCGTACAGCTCTTTTGGGATTTTCTGCGGTGAAATACGCTGGCAGATGGGAATATTCAGAGTGTGCCTGCATTTTTCGCACTGGTAAATCAGCCAGACGTCCAGTTTGTTCTTGTTGGCGTTCACCCGGAACCGCCGGGTGTTGATGAAAACCGCTTTTTTCCCGCAGCGGGCGCACTGGTGAACCACCTGGAATTCCTTTTGGTTTGAATAGCGCATCGTATCTCCTTTTTGCTTCCGATACGGCGGCTATTACCTCTGTTTTATGATTTGCAATAGCCGCGCTATGCAAACTGTACGGGTTTAAGCAAAACTGACCGCTCCTTTCCCCGCCCCTGCCGGGCGGCGTTCAACGCCTGGGAAGACAGGTTCTGAATATCAGATGCGTAACTGAGCTTCCTTCAGACACCGGTCCCAGTCGGCGCGGACTTCATCCATGTCCTCCGGCGGGAAATGGAAGATGAAGTCCTCTTCCGTGTAATTTTTTCCTTCCATACCTGAGAAAATGGTATCCGGACAGTCGATTCCCACTTTCTGCGCAACTGCTGCCGCAAACTCCCGGAACGCTCCGCCATGTGCGGTAATCAGGTTTCCGTCCTCCACCAGGAACGTGCGCACGACGCCCTCTCCCGGCATCACCGGGAATGCGTCCAGAAATTCCTCAAACACCCCATGGGCGAACCGTTTTCCCTCCAGCAGTCCCGCCTTGCCCAGCAGCAGCGGGGAGGAGGACATGGCGGCAATGATCAGCTCCGTATCTCCCCGGAACTGCGCCAGGAACCGGATATTCCGTTCATCCAGCAGCACCGGCAGCGGTTCCCAGATCCCCGGCAGGATCAGGCAGTCGAAGTCCTCCCGGCGAAATTCCTCAAATCCCCTGTCCGGCAGGACGGTGAACCCGTCCTCGCTCTTCACTGCCTCTCCTCCCGCGGCAAAGGAGACAATCTCCTTGCCGTAAAACTTGAACAGCTCTGTGGTGCAGCTGATTTCCTGCATGGAAAACAGCGGATAAAGCATAATCGCGGCTTTTTTCATAATCATTCCTCCGTTTTGCCGTCTGTTTTTGCCGTCCTTCTCAGAGCGCCTGCTTCTCCACCGGAATCAGCCCCCTTTCCGTAAACCGGTACAGCTTATCGCACACCTCCGCCAGAAACTTCCGGTCGTGGGACACGCTGATGATGGTTCCCTGATAGTCGGACAGGGCCTCCCGGACCCGCGGTCCGGAAATAGGGGAGAAATTCCGGGTAGGCTCGTCCAGAAGCAGCACGTTCACCCCGTCCAGCATCATCTTGGTCAGCAGCAGCTTGGCCTTCTGTCCGCCGGACAGCTCCCGGATGGCGTGGGCCGTCTCCTGCCGGGTGTAGCGGATGCTGCCCAGATAGGTCCGGGCTTTTGTCTCCGAGGCCGCGTCCCCCTCCGGGGCCAGGTACTCCACCGGCGTGCGGTCCAGAGGCAGGGTGTCGGCGTAGTCCTGGGACATATAGGCGGCGCGGATGTCCCGGCGGGGCAGCAGGAGGGAGGCGATATGCCTCAGCAAAGTGGTCTTTCCCGCGCCGTTGGGGCCAACGATTCCCACCTTTTCTCCTCCGCAGACCCGGAGCTGGAGGTCATTCGCCAGCGTCCGGTCTCCCGCCCGCAGCTCCGGCAGCTCCAGATCCAGCACCGTCTTTCCCACCGGAAGGGCGGCGCTCTCCGGAAAGCGGAGAAACACCGCCTCCTCCACCTCCGGCAGCTGCGTCATATCCTCCGCCTCCCGCTCGAACCGCCGGCCCATGGACATCACCGCGTGCATCTTCTTTTTCAGCAGCCTCCCGCCGCTGGGATTCTGACGGCTGATGACGTTCTGGGCGTGCTCCACGCTCTGCTGGATGCGCCGGTACTTCTCCAGTTTTTTGTCATGCTCCTCCCGCTCCTTCCGGGCCTGCCGGGTCTGGACGGCAATGGCGTCCGCCCGGCGGCTGATATAGGCGGCGTAGTCCAGCCGGTGGACGGTGCACCGGGGCGGTTTGCCCTCCCGGGGATGTTCGATGTGGAGCACCATGGTGGCGGTATTCTCAATGAGCGTTTCGTCATGGGAGATATAGAGCACCGTCCCCGGATACCCGGCGATCCACTCCTCCAGCCACTCCAGGGTTTCCAGATCCAGGTCGCTGGAGGGCTCGTCCAGCAGCAGCGCCGCCGGGCGGGCGAACAGCAGCCTGCCCAGCTGCAGCTTGATCTTTTCTCCGCCGGAGAGGCTGGACACCGGGCGGTCCGAGTAGAACTCCTCTACCGGCAGGCGCAGCTGCCGGGCGATGTCCGCCAGCTCCCTGGGCGTCAGATCGAAGAAATGGGGCGAGGCGGCGCAGAAGCTGTAGACGCTCCCCGCCTTCTCCTCCTCGCTGAGGTCCTGAGCCAGGTAGCCCATGGGCCCCGGGTCTCCCACGGTTTCCCCGCTCCATTCGCAGTAGCCCTCCACCAGTCCCGGGTCATAAATCCACTTGAGAATGGTGGATTTTCCGTTGCCCTCCTCGCCGATGACCACCGCCTTGTCTCCGTCGCCAACCACGAAGGAAAAATTCTCCGCCAGCGTTCGCAGATCCTTCCGGTGGGTCAGTGTCAGTTCCTTTACTTGCAGCATAGCGCATGCCCTCCTCTCTGTCAAAAGACAACAAAAAACGCTTCCGGACGTGCCGGAAGCGCAGGAAGGCAACAGGGCGCACCGGAGCAAGACGCTCCGGCCGGGCGGCGTCTCACCGCCCCGGCGACCAGGCATCCTTTGACTTCCGGCAACATGGACCAGACGCGCACGCAGAGCGCGGCGTCCCGAAAACATCCTGTTACACGAAAATCAAATCAGCCGATCATTTTTTCACCCTTTCTTCTCAATTGACAACAGCATACCACAATCTGAGAAAATGTCCAGTTACAATTCTGTTACAAAGCGAGTGTATAGTATCCCGTATTTTGACGTATCCTAATGCGAAGCGTCCCATTCGGGCGAAGAAAGGAACAGATCATGAAAACCTACGAAATCATCAAGGAAGAATATGTCCCCTGTACCGGGAATATGCAGCCGGACCGCCGGGAGATTCTGGAGCTGGAGCTGGACAGCCCCGCCATGTATGTGCAGGACCAGTACCGCCGGGAGCGGTCCGTGGAGTTTTTGGCCACCGAGCACGACGGAAGCCCTGTTATTGAAGCCCTGCTGGAGGGCGGGCGGAAGCACCGGTATATTTTCAGCGAGATCTGAGCGTGATCACTGCCGTGGAGAAATCCGGGAAGGGCGCGGGCGGGTATTCCGTCCGCGCCCTTCCCGCTTTTTCTTCCTTGTCAGCCGGTTCAGCAGGGCCACCAGCCCCCAGATGACCAGGATGACCGCAAAAATCCCCAGCATCCCGCTGCCCATGATCCCTAGGCAGGTCCATACCATCTGCGTGTTCATGCTTCTCCTCCTTTACAGAACGTTTTCCACCAGCGTAATCATCAGTCCGCCGGCGATCACCGAGGCAATCTGTCCGCTGACGTTGGCCCCGGCGGCGTGCATCAGCAGGAAGTTGTAGGAATCCTCCTCCAGCCCCATCTTGTGGACCACCCGGGAGGCCATGGGGAAGGCGGAGATCCCCGCCGCGCCGATCATGGGATTGACCTTCTTTTTGGAAAACAGATTCAGCGCCTTGGCGAACAGCACTCCCCCCACGGTGTCGAACACGAAGCCCACCAGCCCCAGACCCAGAATCAGCAGGGTCTGCCAGGTGACGAACCACTCCGCCTTCATCTTGAAGCTGACGCTCAGGCCCAGCAGCAGTGTGATGAGGTTGGCCAGCTCGTGCTGGGCCGACTGGCTGAGGCTGTCCAGCACGCCGCACTCCCGGATCAGATTGCCGAACATGAGAAATCCGATGAGCTCCGCGCTTTTGGGAGCCACCGTCCCGGCGATGATGGTGACGAAGACGGGAAACAGAATCCGGGTGGTTCTGGAAACTTCGCCGGGAACATATTCCATGCGGATCATCCGCTCTTTTCTGGTGGTGATGGCGCGGATAATGGGCGGCTGGATGATGGGCACCAGAGCCATGTAGGAGTAGGCCGCCACCATGATGGCCCCCTGATAGACGCTCTGGAAGTAGTTGGCCACGTAAATGCTGGTGGGGCCGTCGGCGGCGGCAATGATGGCGGCGGAGGCCGCGTCCTTCAGATCAAAGCCTGCCGCCACCGCCGCTGTCAGGGTGAAGAAAATACCGAACTGGGCTGCCGCGCCGAAGAGGAACATCTTCGGATTTGAGAGCAGGGGACCGAAGTCGATCATGGCGCCGATGCCGATGAACAGCAGCAGGGGGAACAGTTCGCTGGCAATGCCGGCGCTGAAAAGCGTCTCGATGGCCTCCGTCTGGACAAAGGGCAGATTCACCAGCACCGCTCCAAAGCCCATCGGCAGCAGCAGCGACGGCTCCATCTCCCGTTTCACCGCCAGGAAAATGAGCAGAGCGCCGGTGCAGATCATCAGAAGCTGCTGCCAGGTGAAATTGAGAACATTGGAAAACAGATCGGAAAAAATCTCCATAGGGGAAAGCGCCTCCTTTTCGGGCCCGCAGCCCGTTTTCTGGAGAGAGCGCAAAAAAATGAGACCCCCGCGGCACATCAGACGTACCGCGAAAGTCTCATCATTTCAGGCGGGGCCGGGATTTACCCGTACTGACGGCCGCCGCCGCGCCGGAAGGCGCTGATTACTCCCTCTCACTTGCCTCCCATCATATGCCATCGGGCGCGGAATGTCAAGGGGGAATTTTCAGGATTGCCATCGCCGGCCGCACAAAAAAGATTCTTTACCTTTCCCCCTTTTTTTGCTATAATGTCTTTTGTTGTATAAAAATAGAGCTGGATGTGTCCGCCGGATGTCCGGACGGGGGCCAGTGGAGAGGGGGGGAGCGTCATCAAGTATGTGAGATGGACCGGCGGCTGCGGCAGTGAAGAGGCCGGAGCGGGCCTGCGGGCGGCCGGATATCCGCCGCTGCTTTCTGCTGTGCTGGCCGCCAGGGGTGTGACCTCTCCGGAGAAGGCCGCGCTGCGCCTGGAGCGGGAGCGGGAGCTCAGTCATTCCCCGTTTTTGATGAAAGATATGGACAAGGCTGTGGCGCGTATCCGCCAGGCCCTGGCGGACGGGGAGCGAATTGCCGTTTTCGGGGACTATGATGTGGACGGCATCACGTCCACGGTCCTTTTGGTGGACTATCTCCGCTCCCGGGGGGCAGACTGCCTGAAATATATTCCTCGCCGCGTGGAGGACGGCTACGGCCTGGGGAAGGAGGCCCTGCGGATTCTGCGGAATCAGGGCGTGACGCTGGTGATTACTGTGGACTGCGGCATTACCGGACTGGAGGAGGCCCGCTTTGCCCGGGAAGTGGGATTGGAGCTGGTGATCACCGACCACCACGAGTGCAAGGACGAGCTGCCGGAGGCGGCGGCGGTGGTGGATCCGAGAAGGCCGGACTGTCCCTATCCCTTCAAGCATCTGGCGGGAGTGGGCGTGGCGCTGAAGCTGGTGCTGGCGCTGGACCAGCAGCGGGAGGAGGCTCTGTTTGCCCGCTACTGCACCCTGGCCGCTATCGGCACAGTGGCCGACGTGATGCAGATGTCCGGCGAAAACCGGACGATTGTCCACCGGGGGCTGGAGGCCATCGGCGGCTCGGATTTTCTGGGGCTCCGGGCGCTGCTGCGGGAGACCGGCCTGACGGACAGGGAGGTGTCCTCCACCCAGATCGGCTTCATTCTGGCGCCTCGGATCAACGCCGCCGGACGCATGGGGGAGGCGGAGCTGGCCGCCGACCTGTTTCTGACGGACGATCCCGCCCGGGCGGAGATTCTGGCCCGGGAGCTTTGCGGCCTGAACCGGGAGCGGCAGGCGGTGGAGCAGGAAATTTTTGCCCAGGCGGTGGAGCAGATCGAATTCCTGTCCGCCGGAGAGCGCAGCGCGCTGGTGCTGTCCAGCGAGGTCTGGCACCAGGGGGTGGTGGGGATTGTGGCCAGCCGCCTCAGCGAGAAATATTCCTGTCCCAGCTTTATGATTCATTTGCAGAACGGCATGGGCAAGGGCTCCTGCCGCAGCTATGGCGGCTTCAATCTTTTTGCCGCGCTGGAGTCCTGCCAGGATCTGCTGGTGGACTTCGGCGGCCATGAGCTGGCGGCGGGATTCAACATCCGGGAGGAGGACATCCCCGCCTTCCGCCGCCGGATGAACCGGTGCGTCTGTGACTACTGCAACGGGGAAACGCCGGTGTCCTCGCTGGCGGTGGACGTGATCGTGGGCCATCCGGAGTGGGTGACGCTGGAGGAAATGGAGGCCCTCTCCCGGCTGGAGCCCTATGGCTCCGGCAATGAACGGCCGGTATTCGCCATCATGGGCGCCCGGGTGGAGAGCCTTCAGAGCGTGGGACAGAACCGGCATTTGAAGCTGCGTCTGGCAAAGGGGGACTGCCGGTTCGAGGCCATCTTCTTTTCCGCTACGGCGGAGGCCTGCGGGGTGTCCCTGGGGATGAGGGTGGACGCGGCCTTTCACCTGCAAATCAACGAGTTCCGGGGGGTCAGCAGCGTGCAGCTGCAGCTGGTGGACCTGCGCCCCGCCGCCGGTCCCAGCCGGCGGGAGCGGGAGTGCCTGGAGCTGGTGGAGCGGCTGGTGGCCGGAGGTCCCGTGACGGAGGGAGAGGCGGTGCGCCTG
>CAJTUD010000039.1:0-4348 GCA_910579725.1 uncultured Oscillospiraceae bacterium
TGAGGCGGGATGCCTCCAGCCCCAGGGGGGTGGCCGCGTTGCCCAGACCCAGCAGGTTGGCCGACACATTTCCCGACAGCGCCGCCAGGGTCTCCGGGTCCTGACAGGCCCGGGGCAGCAGGCGGCTGAGCAAAGGCCGGAACAGGCGGCTGAGGCTGTCCATCAGTCCGCTGGCCTTCATAATGGACATCACTCCGCTCCACAGGCACATGACGCCCGCCATACTCAGACACAGGTCTACCGCCGCCGCCGCGCCTTCCATAGCCGCGTTGCTCACTGCGCCGATGGTGCCGCTGCACAGCCCGCAGACCACCGAAGCCGCTATCATTCCTGTCCAGATCCAGGCCATCGCCATCGTATCCGCCTCCTTTTTCTTGTCCTTCTATATATAGCGGACAGGGGGCGAAAACATGCCCTTCTTTTTCCTGAAAAAAGCCGGAAAGAGATGGAGTGTCCAGGCCGTTCCATGGGGCTGCTGCCCCACGTACATACGCCGCCGCAGCAGCGGAGATGCCGCGCTTTTCGCCGGAAGGGCCGGAAAAACGGGGGGAAGCCTGAAAACCAGACTTCCCCGCGCTTTTATTCATAGCCCACCTGGATTAGGATGCTTCCCTCCTCATCTGTACGGCGGATCTCCATACCCGCATCCGTCATCCGGTCTATAGCCTCCTGGGTGGGGTGGCCGAAGCGGTTCTGGCCCACGCTGATGATCCCCACTTCCGGCGTCACTGCCTCCAGCAGCTCCCGGGAGGTGGAGTACCGGCTTCCGTGATGGCCCGCCGCAAGGACCTCCACATCCGGCAGCTGGTACTGGGCAATCAGTTTCTTTTCTGTGGCGGCGTTCATATCCCCGGTGATCAGGAAGTCCCAGGCTCCGGCAGAGCAGAGGACGGTCAGTCCCATCTCATTGACGCCGCCCTCCGCCACCGGCGGATACACCGTCAGTACCGCCTCCCCCAGCGCCGAGGCCCACGGGGATTCTATGTACCGCACCGCAGTACCGTACTGCGCCGCCAGCGACAGAACCTCCCGCTGCAAGTCCTCCTGTTCGCTGCCCAGCAGCTGAGGCAGAAGCAGCTCTCCCACCTCCACTCTGGCCAGGAGCCAGGGCAGGCCTCCGGCGTGATCGTCGTGGTAGTGTGTCAGAATGACACGGTCCAGCCGCGTCCAGCCATACTGGTCCATGGCGGCCGCCGTGGCCTGTCCTGCGGAGCGGGCGCTGCTGAGACTGCCGCAGTCTACCAGGGCGGTCATATTTCCGGAGTGGAACAGCATGGCCGCTCCCTGGCCCACGTCTACCGCCACTGCGGTCAGCCGGTCGGACGCCACCTGGGCCCGGGGGCCCGCCTTCACCAGCAGCAGGCAGAGAACCGACACCGCCGCGGCCACGCCCCATTTCCACTGCCGCCCTCTGAGAAACAGACAGAGCACCAGCAAAACGTAGGTCCCTGCCAGCCAGAAGGCCGCCGCCGGGCGGATGAAATAAACGCTGTGTCCCGGGATGTCCGCCAGCAGCCCCGCCGCCCACAGCAGATACCGGGCCAGCAGCTCCGGGAGGACGGCCAGTCCCGCCAGCGGGGGAAAAGCTCCGCCCAGCACCGTCGCCGCCAGGGCGGAGGCGAACAGCGCCGGGGCCATCCACAGCACCATCAGATTCGCCAGCGGCGCTGCCAGGGACAGCGTCCCAAAGCAGGCGGCGCAGAGGGGCGCGGTCGTGACCATAACCCCCAGGCTGGCGGAAACGGAGGCGGAAAGGAAGCGCCAGAGCTTCCCGGCTTTCCCCGGCCGGAGGCGAACCAGGGCGCCGTACAGCCGCGGCGTGGCCAGCAGCAGACCCGCCACGGCGGCAAAGGACAGCTGCAAGCTCACCGACGCTACAGCGAAGGGATTGAGCAGCAGAATTACCAGCAGCGCCCCCGACAGGGCCGTAGGCGTATCGCCCTCCCGCCCCGCCAGCGGGGCCAGCAGGACAAATCCCACCATCACGCAGGAGCGCACCACCGACGGCGTGCACCCAACCATGACCATATAGAACAGCAGCGCCGGGTAGCCCAGAAGGGCCGTCAGCCTCTGCCGCCGGAACACCAGCAGGCGCAGCAGCGCGATGAGAAATCCGCAGTGAAGTCCGGAAACGGCGGTGACGTGCATCAGCCCCGCTTCACTCAGATCCGTGTAGCCCTGGGGCTCCAGACCGTCCCGCTCGCCGGTGAGCAGAGCGGTGATCAGGCCCGCGGTTTCTCTTGTGTAAAGGGCCCGGGCGCTCTCTCCCACCCAGCGGGACAGGCGCGCCGGGAGGTATCTTAGCCCTCCGGCGTTTCCGGTGCTCACCGCCAGCAGCTCACCGCCGTACAACCGGAGAAAAACGCCCCTGGAAACGTAATACCCGCTCTCCTCTCCGGCCAGGGCAGAGGCGCTGTAGCAGGCGGTCTGGGCCGTGATCCGGTTTCCGGGCTCCAGCTCCAGCAGCGACCGGTCCCCGTAGTAGACCGCCCTGCCCCGAAGCCCGGCAATCCGGACCTGGCACCGCCCGCCGGCGGCGGTCTCCTGGGGATAGTCGGTCAGCTCCATCTCAAACACCCGGCTGCTCCCTGCCAGCGCCTCCGCCGGGGTCAGACACGCCGCCTCGCAGCCGGAAAACCACACGATTCCCAGAGCGCAGCCCGCAGCGGCGATCCGCGCCGCTCTCCCCTTCTTTCCCTTCAGGAGAAAGCAGGCCAATCCCAGAGCCAGCACACCCAGAGCCGCCCACAGCCGCCAGAACCCGGGCAGCAGGTACTGGCACAGCCCGCACCCCGCCCCGAAGGGCAGGGCGAACCACATCAGCTTTCTCATCAGACCGGTTCCCTCCGGTCTGTGCGGCCGAGGATATAGTCGGTGCTGGTGTGGTAGTAATCGGCAAGTCTGATGACGGCCCAGACAGGGATTTCCCTTTGACCGTTTTCATACCGGCGGTAAACGTCCAGGTTCATGACGAGATAATCCGCTATTTGCCGCTGAGTTTTATCGTTGTCCTCTCTCAAATCTCGGATTCGATGAAAAACCAATAAAATCACCCCTGAAAATACTACCATTTGGTAGCATTTCCGAGGGTGATATCCGACCATACGCCCCGATTCGGATTTTGAACACGGGCCTTTACAAGTAGGGTGCGCACCGGTTCGTCAAACCCAAAATATAATCGGTGCTGGTGTGGTAATATTGTGCCAGCTTAATCAGCGCCCAGACGGGAATTTCCCGCTCGCCGCTCTCATAGCGCTGATAGACCCCGGGCCGCATGGTCAGCAGGTCCGCAATCTCCTGCTGGGTCTTGTCATTGTCCTCCCGCAGGTCCCTGATCCTCCGAAACTCCATCCGTCTCCTCCTTCGCTTCCGGCTCCCGGGGCCGGAGCGGTACGTCCATCAGATCTTTCAGATCCTCCACGGTAATGGCGCGGATATCCTCGTCCGTTGGGGTTTCCAGCCCCGCCACCCGGTCGGCCTGGGCGGCCACGATTTTCTCGAAGAGGTTGCGCACGTCTCTGGCGTTGCCGAAGTTGCCGTCCCGGTCCTCGTAGAGCTCCTGGAGGTGGTCCTTCACCGCCGCCCCGGCGGCCTCGTCCAGGGTGTAGTCGTTGCGCTCCACCCGGCCCTGGAAAATTTCAAAAAGCTGCTCCCCGTTGTAGTCCTCGAAATACAGGTATTTGTTGAACCGGGACTTCAGCCCCGGGTTGGAGTCGATGAACCGGGGCATCAATGTGGCGTAGCCCGCCACGACGACCACGAAATCGTCCCGGTGGTCCTCCATGGCCTTGAGGATGGTGTCAATGGCCTCCTGGCCGAAGTCCTTGTCAGAGTTTTCCGGGGAGAGCGTATAGGCTTCATCAATGAACAGCACGCCGCCCAACGCCCTGTCCACAACCTCCTTGGTTTTGATGGCGGTCTGCCCCACGTACCCGGCCACCAGTCCCGAGCGGTCCACCTCCACCAGATGGCCTTTGGAGAGGATGCCCAGGGCGCTGTAGACTTTACCCACGATGCGGGCCACGGTGGTTTTTCCGGTGCCGGGATTGCCGGAGAACACCAGGTGGAAGCTCATTTCCGGGGTTTTCATCCCCCGCTCCTGCCGCATTCTGCGGACCTTTACCAGGTTTACCAGGCTGTCCACATCTTTTTTCACCATATCCAGGCCGATCAGCACATCCAGCTCTGCCATAGCCTCCTCCAGGGTGGGCTTCGGCGGCTCCGGCGCCTTCTCCTCCTCCGGGGAAGCGCCGACGGCGGCCTCCGGTCCGGCGCTCTCCGGACCGTTTGCCACGGGCAGAGGGGCCATGGGGTCTCCGGGAGCGGGCGTCTTGCCGGGAGCGGCGGG
>CAJTUD010000039.1:4370-25582 GCA_910579725.1 uncultured Oscillospiraceae bacterium
GTCATAGAGACTCCGCCCGCTGTCCCGCCGGAGCACCTTGCTGAACTCGTCCATGATGTCGTTGAGCTCCCTGCCTGCGTCCCGGGCGGGGGCGGAGGAGAGAACAGGGGAGCCGCTCAGGTAGTCGTCGGGTCCCGGCGTGGCGGGGGCTGCGGGAACGCCGGCCTTGTCGCAGCACTCCGTCAGCTGGTTATAGAGCAGGGTGATCCTCCGGCTCTCGGCAAAGGAGAAGGAGCCGTCGTAGGCGGCGCAGAGCATCAGGAGATTTTTCTGCACCTCGGCAAAGGTGCGGCTGTAGGTGGTGCCGTCCCTGGCGTCGGCGGCAGCCAGCTTCTGGAAAAACTCCGGTACTCCCACGGTATAGTGGGGATTGGCCCGGTAGTAGGAGATGGCCTTGTCGAATTGAGCGGAGGAGAATTTCACCTGCCGGTCGGTGTAGATCTGGTTGATGCCGGTCACGTCGCCTCCCCAGCCGCCCGTGGCTCCGGTTCCGCCGCCCACAGCCCAGAGGCAGAGGGTGCACGCCCGGAAGTATGTGTCGATTTCCTGGGCGGAGATACCCAGGGAGGAAGGGATGCTCTGGCAGAAGTGGCCCACGCTGTCAGCGTAGTCCCGGTGAAAGTTTTTGCTCATGGAGGGAGGCTCCTTTTCTTTTTTCTTGAGGCTTTTTTTCATGAAAAAGCGTCAAAAAGAACTTTGACACGCTCTTTCCGTCAACCCGGTTCCTGAATTTCCCCACGGTAACAAGAGGGTGCTTTTTCTCCAGTATAGCATAAAGGCAGCCGGAAGTAAATTGCTTCTGCCAAAAATGCCCGCGATGGCATAGACAGCGGGGGCGGATTGTGATAAGATACAATCTGTATTTCCGGCAGATAGGGGCGGTTTGTTCCCCATCGCCTGCGCATCACTTCATCAGAGAGCAGAGGAGGGACCCGTCATGCCCCAGCTGGGAGAAAAGAGACTGTTTCTGTTGGATATGGACGGAACGATCTATGTGGATGAGGATCTGTTTCCGGGGACCATTCCCTTTCTGGAGGCTGTCCGGGCGGCGGGCGGACGGTATCTGTTTCTGACAAACAACTCCTCCCGCTCGGTGGACGCCTATATTGCCAAGCTTGCGCGTATGGGCATTCCCTCCGTCCGGGAGGATTTTCTGACCTCGGTGGACGCGCTGATTGTGGATCTGGCCGCCCGTCCGCCCTTCCGCAAGTGCTACGCTTTCGGCACCCGGACCTTCCGGCAGCAGCTGGCGGAGGCGGGGATTCCGGTGACGGACCGGCTGGAGGAGGACGTGGACTGCCTGCTGATGGGCTTTGACACGGAGCTGACCTTCCAGAAGCTGGAGGACGCCTGCATTCTGCTCAACCGGGGAGTGGAGTATATCGCCGCCAACCTGGACTGGGTGTGTCCCACCTGGTATGGGTCGGTGCCGGATGTGGGCTGTGTGTGCGAGATGCTGCGCCGGGCCACCGGACGGACCCCCCGGTCCATTGGCAAGCCAGAGCCTGCCATGCTGCGCCTGGCTCTGGAGCGGACGGGGTATCCGGCGGAGCAGGCGGTGATGGTGGGAGACCGGCTGTATACCGACATCGCCTCTGGGGTCAACGCGGGAATCGACACGGTTTTTGTCCTCTCCGGCGAGGGTACCCGCAAAGACGCGGCAGAGAGCGAAGCGAAGCCTACCTGGATTTTTGACGGTATTTCCGCCCTGCAAAAAGCATGGGAGGAGGCCCGGCGGCATGAAGGGAACTATTGAAACCCTTCTGACCACATTGGATTGAGAAGAGAGGAAGCGTACGCAATGAACGAAATGAAGCTGAACAACAAGCGCACCATCCTGGTGGGGCTGGCGTTTTTGTCCATCTGCTCCTTCTGGCAGATGTATGACAATCTGGTGCCCCTGATCCTTCGGGAGACCTTCCACATGGACGAGTCTCTCACCGGCGTGATTATGGCTGCGGACAACATTCTGGCCCTGTTCCTGCTGCCCCTGTTCGGCAGCCTGTCGGACAAGTGCCGGGAAACGAAGGTGGGCCGCCGCACTCCCTTCATCCTGGGCGGCACCGCCGGGGCGGTGATCCTGATGAACCTGCTGCCCATTCTGGACAACAGCTTCTATGCGGAGGCCGCGCCCTTTAAGCTGGCCAGCTTCATCGCAGTGCTGGGCCTGCTGCTCATTGCCATGGGCACCTACCGCTCCCCCGCCGTGGCCCTGATGCCCGACGTGACCCCCAAGCCCCTGCGGAGCAGGGCCAACGCCATCATCAACCTTATGGGCGCGGTGGGCGGCGTGCTGTACCTGGGGGTGACGGCGGTACTCTATCCCTCGTCTAAAACCCAGGGTCTGGACCATGTGAACTACCAGCCGCTGTTTATTATCGTGTCTCTTATTATGGCGGCGGCGGTGGCAGGGATGCTGCTGACCATCCGGGAGCCGAAGCTGGCGGCGGCCAACCGGGAGCTGGAAAAGAAGCACCCGGAATGGAATTTGGCTGAGGACGACGGCAGCGGCAGCGAGAAGCTGCCCGGGCCGGTGAAAAAGAGTCTGGCCTTCCTGCTTGTCTCCATTGCGCTGTGGTACGCGGGATACAACGGCGTCACCACCTGGTTCTCCACCTACGTCTCGGAGGTCATGGGAGAGGGCATCGGCGGCACCGCCACCTGCCTTATGGTGGCCACGGTGGGCGCGATCGTCTCCTATATCCCCATCGGCATCGTGGCCTCCCGGGTGGGACGGAAGAAGACCATTCTGGCCGGGGCGGCGCTGCTGGCCGCCTGCTTCCTGGCGGGATTCTTTCTCACCCGCCATTCCCATACCATCACCCCTGTCATGTACGCCGCCTTCGCTCTGGTGGGTCTGGCCTGGGCGGCCATCAACGTCAACTCCCTGCCCATGGTGGTGGAGATGTGCCGGGGCAGCGACGTGGGCAAGTTCACCGGCTACTATTACACCGCCTCCATGACCGCCCAGGTCGTCACTCCCATTCTGGCCGGCACCCTGATGAAGCACATCCGCTATCAGGTGCTCTTCCCCTACGCCGCCTTTTTTGTAGCCATGAGCTTTGTGACGATGTGCTTTGTCCGCCACGGCGACAGCAAGGCGGCGGCCAAGAAGGGCCTGTCCGCCTTTGAGGACATGGATGATTAACAGGGCTGCATACAAATGGTGAATTGATGTTATGATAATACTGATTGTAGTTTTCTCTGCCCTGCTGGTTCTGTTTCTGCTGTATCTGCTTTTGCTGATGCCCCGGCGGGGCCAACCCGGTTGGGAGCGGCTGGAGACGGCGCGCTATGCCCACCGGGGCCTCCACGACCTGACCCAAGGCCGTCCGGAGAACTCCATGGCCGCCTTCCGGGCAGCAGCGGAGGCCGGGCTCGGCGCGGAGCTAGACGTTCATCTGATGGCGGATGGGGAGCTGGCGGTGGTCCACGACAGCGACCTGAGCCGGGTCTGCGGCAAAAAGGTTTACATCGAGGATCTGAGCGTGGAAGTGCTGAAGGACTGCCCTCTTCAGAACACGACGGAAACCATCCCTCTGTTTCAGGATGTTCTGACCCTCTTCGAGGGCGGGGCGCCGCTGGTGGTGGAACTGAAGGCAGAGCGGGGCAACGCCGCCGCGCTCACCGATGCCGCCATGGCTCTGCTGAAGGACTGGCAGGGAACATACTGCGTGGAATCCTTCCACCCCGGAGTGCTGCTGCGGCTGAAGGCCAGATATCCGGAGGTGATCCGGGGCCAGCTGAGTCAGAATTTCCTCCGGGACAGCGAGGTGGGGGGCCTTTCTCTGCCTGTCCGCTTTGTGCTGACCCACCTGCTGACCACCGCCTTCACCCGTCCGGATTTTATTGCCTACAACTGTCTGGACCGGCGGAACGTCAGTCTGCGGCTGATGAAGAAGCTCTACGGCGTTCACGAGGCGGCCTGGACTGTCCGGGACCGGAACGTCATGGAACAACTGGAGGCGGAAGGCGTGCCGGTAATTTTTGAAAAATTTGTCCCCTGACAGGCATAACAAAAGAACCACCCGGCAACGGGTGGTTCACTTTGTTGTTTGGTTGGAATCAGCCTACGCGGTTAAGCTTCAGCGTCATGGCGCTCTTCTTGTGAGCGGCATTGTTCTTGTGCAGAATGCCCTTGGCGGCAGCCTTGTCCACGGCCTTGACCGCGACCTTGTAAGCGCCCTCGGCCTCGGTGCGATTGCCATCTGCGGCAGCGGCCTCAAACTTCTTCACGGCGGTCTTCATCGCGGATCTCTCAGCCTTGTTGCGGGCGTTGCGGGCCTCAGCCACCAGCACGCGCTTCTTGGCGGACTTGATATTCGGCAAACCAAACACCTCCTCCAATGGGGGCTATGGGGCGGCGAATGCCTTCCCCACGCAGAATGATATTTTAGCACGCTTTTCCGGAAATTGCAAGGGAAATTTTCAATTTCTTCTGCCTTTTTTACATATTTCCCAGGCAGCGCGAGAAAATATGGGCAAAACACCAGATTTTGTATCTGGAGAAACGAGGAAGCGCAAGTTATGCTGACAATCCGCACTGATCTGGCCGCCGAGGCCCACCGGCTCTGGCAGGAGAAAGCCGGGGAGACCACCCGCCTGCCCGGCGTTCTGGCCAGGGACGAGGAAGTGGAGGGGTTCCCCCTCACTCGGGTGGAGGTTCTGGACGAAGAAGGGGAAGCCGCTCTGGGGAAGCCCCGTGGAATCTATCTCACGCTGGATGTATCCGCCCTGTGGCGGCGGGAGGAGGGGGTGTTCCGGCGGGCGGTCCGGGCAGTGGCGGCCCTTCTGGAGCCGCTGCTTCCTCGGGAAGGGGCTGTGCTGGCGGCGGGACTGGGGAATCCAGCGATGACGGCGGACGCCCTGGGGCCCCGGATGCTGGATCACCTGCTGGTCACGCGGCACCTTCAGGAAGTGCTGCCGGGGTTCCGCAGTGTGGCGGGCATCGGCGCGGGAGTGCTGGGCAGCACCGGCATGGAGGCGGCGGAGTGGATCCGCGGGGCGGCAGACCATGTGAAACCGGCGGCAGTGGTGGTTGTGGACGCTCTGGCGGCCCGGAGCCTGGACCGGCTGTGCTCCTCCGTCCAGATTTCCGATACCGGGCTCATCCCCGGCAGCGGCGTGGGCAACCACCGCATGGCGCTGAACCGGGAGGGGCTGGGGGTGCCGGTGGTATCCGTCGGCATTCCCACCGTGGTGGGCGTGGAGACGGCGGCCAAGGATCTCCTCTCCCAAGCGGGAGGAGACGAGGCCAGGATTCCCGAGCTGCGGGGCCGGGGATTGTTTGTCACGCCGGATCATATCGACGTCAGGATCCGGGAGCTGGCCAAGGTGACGGGCTACGGCCTGGATCTGGCCTTGCAGCCCGGCCTGGAGATGGAGGATTTGGAAGCGCTGCTGGCGTGACGGGTTTGCCTGAAAGAAAATATGCCGGAAAAACGTTCGCAGGCGCCGTAAGCTTTTCCGCGCCAGGATTTCCGGGCGGCAGCGGAACTGCGCTGCGATATCCCTCCCCATAAGGGGCGTTCTTCAGAAGATTTTAAAAAAGAAACAAGCGGTTTCGCCGGCGCGTTGCCTTGCTAACCGGAAGAAAAAGGGGTATAATACCAAAGTCCCCAGGCAGAATTCTGTCAAATAAACAGAGGGGGCGGGAAAGGAGGAGAGGTTTTGAAGGAAAAGCTTCTCCGGTGCAAGGACTACGTTTGGAGACGGAATTGGCTGCGGGAACTGCTCAGCGGGCTTTGCTTTTCCGGTATGCTGGTGGGCCTGGACAGCGGACTGAGATATATTTACCAGGGGATGGCCAGTATGGAGGCCTGCTCCTATGAATCCCCGATCCCCTGGATTTTTACACTGGCCTGGGCGGTGCTGCTCACCTGCCTGGTCCGGCTTCTGCCCGGGAGAGGGCAGAAGATTGCCACCGGCGTGGTGGGCGGGTTCAGCTGCGCCCTGTTTCTGGCTCACGCGCTGCTGCACAGGGCGAAGGGGACTTTTTTCTCCTTTTCCATCCTGATTTTCGCTGCGGACGGCTTCAAATTTCTGGATCCATCCTACTTGAAGGTCCGCAAGCTGGTGTGGATTATCTTCTTCTGCGGCATTGCGGCTACGGTTCTGGCCTGCAAACTGGCGCCTCCGGGCGGGCGGAGCCTCCGCAGCCGGATAATCTCCCTGGGGGCGGCGGCCCTGTGCGTTCTGGCCATCCATCTCAACGTGCGGCTGAATCTGACCTCCCGGCTGCAAATTCATTTCAACATCCATCAGGCCAGCCTGCTGTACGAGGATTTCACCGAGACCAACGAGTGCGTGCTGCTGGCGGGGATGTATCAGCACGCCTTCCGGGACTTCTGCCTGACCTACGGCGTCTACGACAAGTTCCATCTGGCGGGCAGCGGCCGGACGGTGGACGCGCTGGATGCCTGGTATGAGAACAAGGAGCCGGACCCGGACAACCAGTGGACGGGCCGGTTTGCGGGAAAGAATGTCATTCTCATCCAGCTGGAGGCCATCGACACCTGGATGATTGACGAGCGGTTCATGCCCAACCTGTGCCGCATCCAGCGGGAGAGCCTGGATTTCACCCAGCACTACACCCCGCTTTATCTGGACGCGGGCACCTTCAACACGGAGATGATCGTCAACACCGGCCTGATCTCCCCCTTTGCCGGCAGCGCCGCCTCCATGTACAGCCGCAACGCCTACCCCGATTCCCTGGCCCATCTGCTGGCGGCGGAGGGATATATGGCCAACGCCTTCCACCGCTCCGGCGGCGATGTGTACAACCGGGCGGTGATTCACGAGAACTGGGGCTACGAACACTATTACAGCGGCGAGGAGATGGGCATCCCCGCCGGGGAGCTGGATTTTGATACCGGGCTCATGGGGGCCTACGATCTGATGACCTCAAAGCAGCCCTTTCTTACCTTTATTATCACCTACTCCGGCCACGGAGCCTACGAGGGCAGCAGCGTGTCGGAGCGGTACTACGACTTCGCCGCCTCCCGGCTGCCGGAAGGGACGGACAAAATGCTCATCCACGCCTATGCCCACGCCTATGAGACGGACCTGTTCCTGGGGCAGCTCTACGACCGGCTGGAGGAGGACGGTCTGCTGGAGAACACGGTGCTGGTGCTGTACGGGGACCACTACAACTATTACGTGCTGGATGACGGCCTGATCATGGAGCAGAAGCAGGTGTGGGACAAGAATCTCATCACCCGCACCCCCTGCATGATCTACGAGAAGAACACGCCGGGCGGGAAGATCGACAAGGTGACGTCCTCCTATGACCTGCTGCCCACCCTGGTGAATCTGCTGGGTCTGGACAACGACGGAACCCACTATGTGGGCAACGACGTATTTTCCGGCGGCGGCGGATACGCCATTTTCTCCGACTACTCCTGGTACGACGGCGAGACCTACTGGAACGCCCTGAGCGGGGAAACGCCCTCCGAGGCGGCGGCCCTGCGGAACGAGGAGCTGCGCCGGCGGCTGCAAATGAGCTGGGACACCATGAAGCTCAACTATTTCGCCCGGAAAAAATAAATCTTCCCCTCCGACAGGATTTTCTCCCATTTGCATTGGACAAGCCGTAAAATGGAGAAAAATGTGCGGAGGGGAATCTTTATGCTCAAAAGGAAGAACACACTCTATCAATCCGGCCGCATCCACATGCTGCCCATCGAGCGTATCAGCCCCAATCCCCGGCAGCCCCGCCGTCATTTTCCGGAGCAGCCTCTGCGGGAGCTGGCGGAGTCCATCCGGCAGCATGGGGTACTTCAGCCGCTGAGCGTGGAAAAAACGCCGGGGGGATATATTCTGGTGGCCGGGGAGCGGCGGCTGCGGGCCGCGGGACTGGCGGGGCTGACCCATGTGCCCTGCATTCTGGTTCGGGTTACGCCTCAGGACAGTGCGCTGCTGGCTCTGGTGGAAAATCTTCAGCGCAGCGACCTGCACTATCTGGAGGAGGCGGCCGCCATCTCCCGCCTGATCTCCACCTACGGCATGAGTCAGGAGGAGGCGGCCCGCCGGCTGGGCCGCTCCCAGCCGGCGGTGGCCAACAAACTGCGGCTGCTGCGGCTGAGCTCCGCCTGCGGCGAGCTGCTGCGGAAATATAATCTCACAGAGCGCCACGCCCGGGCGCTGCTGCGGCTGGAGGACGACGAGGCCCGGCTTGCAGCGGTGAAGCACATCGGGGAGAAACAGCTGACAGTGGCGGCCGCGGAGGAATACATAGAATCCCAGCTGCAAAAGAAGCAGCGGGAAGGGAAGGGGAAAAAGCCGCTGTACATCATCAAGGACGTGCGGCTGTTTCTCAACAGTGTGGACCGGGGGATGGAAACCATCCGGCGGGCGGGCGTGGACGCCCGGTTTGACCGCCAGGACAGCGAGGAGGAGATCACCATCACCATTCAGATTCCCAAGCGGCAGGTTACGGGCTGACCGGACGGCGTTCAGCGGCTGTGAATACAGGCTCTTATTTTCCCACGCAGAACCGCTCAAAAATCCGGGCCGTCAGGTCCTCCCGGAGCTTCTGCCCGGTGACTTCCCCCAGGGCGCTCATGGCCCGTTCGGCGTCGGAGAGGACCGCGTCAGGCGTCAGGCCGCCGGCCAATGCTTCCCGCGCCCCCCGAATGGCCTCCCGCGCCTGCCGGAGGGCTTCCGCCTGCCTTTCGTTGGTCAGAACCTCCCCAGAGGGCGGGCCGTCCCCGGCGAACAGCTCCGCCACCGCGTCCTCCAGGGCGGACAGCCCGGTTCCCTCCCTGGCGGAGACGGAGAGAACCGGAACGGAGAGCTCCAGCGCGGAGAGGTCCGCCGTCTGGGGCAGATCGCTTTTATTCCGGAGGACAATCATATGCGCTGCCAGCCGGGCCGTTTCCGCCGCCGCCATATCTTCGTCTGCCAGCGGCCGGGAGCCGTCCAGTACCAGCAGGGCCAGCTCCGCTTCCGCCGCCGCCCGCCGGGAGCGCTCCACGCCCAGCCGCTCCACCTCGTCCCCGGTGTCCCGGATGCCGGCGGTGTCCGCAAGCCTGAGCAGCACGCCGCCTACCACCGCTTTTTCCTCCACGGTGTCCCGGGTGGTTCCGGCGACGGCGGTGACGATGGCCCGGTCATAGCCCACCAGGGCGTTGAGCAGGGAGCTTTTCCCTGCGTTGGGCCGGCCCAGAATGGCTGTGGGCACTCCCCGGCGCAGCACCTGCCCTCTTCCGGCGGTGGACAGCAGGGCATCCAGGGTCCGCTCCGCCTCCGACAGGGTGCGCAGCGTCTCCTCCCGGGACAGCTCCTCGATGTCCTCGTCCGGGTAATCCACAACGGCATAGAATTGGCTGGCGATGTTCAGCAGGCTGTCATAGACCGGTTCCACCCTCCTGCGCAGCGCGCCGCCCAGCTGTCCCACCGCGTTGCGGGCAGCCTGGGCGGTTTCCGCTTCGATCAGGTCAATTACCGCCTCCGCCTGGGTCAGGTCCATGCGGCCGTTCAAAAATGCCCGCCGGGTAAACTCGCCCCGCCCCGCCTGCCGGGCCCCGGCGGCGAAAAGGGCGCGCAGCGCCTCCCCCAGCACCACCGGAGAGCCGTGACAGTGAAATTCCGCGCAGTCCTCGCCGGTGTAGCTGCCCGGTCCCGGAAACCGGACGGCCAGACAGGAGTCGATGGCCTTCCCCTCCCGGTCCGACAGCCGCCCCAGGACCATCTCCCGGGGGCGGACAGCCGAGAACAGCCCGCCTCCGGCGGGCTGAAATATTTTATCGCAGATGGAGAAGCACCCTTCTCCCGACACCCGCACGATGCCGATGGCGGAGAGAACAGGGGCGGTGGAAATGGCGGCAATGACGTCCATCGGAGTTACTCCTTTTCAAGAGAGAGAATATAACTGCGTCCCTTTTCCGTTCTGGCCTCCTCCCGGAACCCCAGGGAGGTGAACAGCCGCCGGGACCCGGCGTTGAAATCATAGATGTCGCTGACCCGGACCCGGTTCCAGCCCAAGGTTCTGGCCCGGCCGGTCAGAGCGGAAACCGCCGCCCTGCCCACGCCCTTTCCCCGGAAGCTCCGCTCCCCGATGACGATGGCGAAATCATCCGCGGAGAGGCAGACGTCCCCGACGGGGATCCAGCGGCCGTTTTCCAGGGCCTCGATGAAGTAGAGCTCCCCGTGGGCGTCCTGGTAGGAGTACATTTTGTTCAGCAGCTCCGGCGTGTAGGGTTCGCGATCTCCGTCCACCAGCCAGACGGTTTCCGGGTCCAGGTACCAGAAGAGGGCAAAATCGTGATTCCCGTCATATTTTCTCAGCCGGAGCGTCTCCGAAACCGGCAGCATCTCCGGCTGGGTAATCCCTTCTATGGGCATGGAATTTCTCCTTTGCTATTCATAGGACTCCCGGATCAAGGGCCTGAGGGCTTCAGCCGTGGCCGGCAGACACCACGCTTCCGGGCTCGGCCGGGGTTGCAGAAAACGCCCCGCTCGCCCCAGCTTTCCACCAGGACGGCGTCCGGCAGGGTCTCCAGGCAGTATTGCAGAATCTTCTCAGGCGTCATCGGGCCGCTCCTTTTGCCAGCAGCACAATACAGGAGACCGTATTGTATCCGCAGTGGGCCAGAATGCAGCAGAGCAGGGAGCCGGTGCGCAGATACAGCATCCCCAGCGCCAGTGCGCACACCAGGGCAGAGAGCGTCTGCACCATATTGAAGTGCAGCAGGGCAAACACCAGCGAGGAGATCAGCAGCGCCCCCGCGGCCCCGTATCCCTCCCGCAGTCCCCCCAGCAGAAACCCCCTTGTCAGCGTCTCCTCCACAATGGGGGCGAGGATGCAGGCCTTTACCAGCCCGGGAACGGGAAACCGCAGCAGAGAGCTCACCGCCTCCTGGTACTGCCGCTCGCTGTCAGGAAACGCCCTGGCCAGCAGGGGGTCCAGCCCCATATCCAGCGCCAGGTAAAACCCTGCTGCGCAGGCCAGCGCCAGCAGCAGCCCCCAGCCGGTCACATTCTCCAGCCAGCGGGGCCGGAAGCCCGTTCGCTTTTGCAGCAGCAGAAGGAACCCCGCCGCGCACAGCGCGGCGGAGGCCAGATCCAGCCATCCGGAAGCGCCCGGCGCAAACTTTCGCCACAGCGCCACGTCAAGAAAAGTATACAGCAGCATGATTCCGAAATATCCCGCCGTCCACAGCAGCGCTGCGCCTATCGTTACATGATCTTTCACGCTCCGCCTCCTTCCGCCCCCGCTTCACCCGCCGCACGTCAGCGCAGACGGCCTCGGGAGCTTCTCCTCTTACAGGGCGGCGGTCACTTCCCAGCCTGCGTCTCGCAGTACAGACACCGGTAAACCCGCTTGCTTCTGTCGGTGAGCTTGAACACCTGGGGCAGCTCCTGCTCAATGGAGGTGATGCACCGGGGATTCTTGCAGCGGATCACGTTGGTGATGGTCTCCGGCAGCTTCAGCTGCCGTTTCTCCACCCGCTCGCCGTCGCGGATGATATTGACCGTGATATTGGGGTCCACATAGCCGATGATATCCCAATCCAGGTCCAGATTGCTGTCAATTTTAATGATATCCTTCTTCCCCAGCTTGCCGCTGGCCACGTTTTTGAGAATGGCCACCGAACAGTCCAGCCTGCCCAGGCCCAGGATGTTGTACAGCTCCATGGCCTTCCCGGCGGCGATATGGTCGATGACGATGCCGTTTTTGATGGAATCAATGGTCATATGCTTCTCCTCCTTACGCGATGCCCAGCAGCTTCATAATCAGAGCCATGCGGATATACCGCCCGTACTTTACCTGACGGAAATACGCCGCTCTGGGGTCCCTGTCCACCGCTACGCTGATTTCATTGACACGGGGCAGAGGGTGGAGAATGGACAGATCCTCCTTGGCTCCCAGGAGCTTGTCCGGCGTAAGGATATAGCTGTCCTTCAGGCGCAGGTAGTCCTCCTCGTTGAAGAACCTCTCCCGCTGGACCCTGGTCATATAGAGGATGTCCAGCTCCGGCATGACTGCCTCCAGGTCGGTGGTCTGCTCGTAGGGGATGCCCTTTTTCTGGAGGACCTCCCTTTTCACGTAGCTGGGCAGCTTCAGCTCCTCCGGGGAAACCAGTACGATTCTGGTTCCCGCGTACCGGCTCATGGCGGAGATGAGAGAGTGGACCGTCCGCCCGAATTTCAGATCGCCGCAGAAGCCCACCGTCAGGTTCTCAAACCGGCCCTTCTCGTGGTGGATGGTCAGCAGGTCGGTGAGCGTCTGGGTGGGGTGGTTGTGCCCCCCGTCTCCTGCGTTGATGACCGGCACCAGGGAGTGCTGGCTGGCCACCAGGGGCGCGCCCTCCTTGGGATGCCTCATGGCGATGATGTCCGAGTAGCAGGACACGGTCCTTACCGTGTCCGCCACGCTCTCCCCCTTGGCGGCGGAGGAGCTGGAGGCCTCGGAGAATCCCAGCACCTGTCCCCCCAGGCTCAGCATGGCGGACTCAAAGCTCAGCCGGGTCCTTGTGGACGGCTCAAAAAACAGGGTGGCCAGGATTTTCCCGCCGCACTTGTGGGCGTAGGCGGCGGGATTTGCCAGCATGTCCGTGGCGGTGGACACCAGATCTGCGATTTCCTCCACCGACAGATCCAGGATGTCAATCAGGCTTCTTACTTCTTCCATATCACTTGCTCCCTCCAATCCAGCTCTCATCCGACGGGTTGTCCCGGAAGGCAATCAGCCGGGAAATATCCTCGCTTTTGATATAATTCTCCTCTGCCGCCACTTGGGCGATCACGTCAAAGCTGGTCAGGCTCACGTTTTTCACTCCGGCCGCCGCCAGACGGTCCAAGCCCTTCTGCATGCCGTAGGTGAAGATGCTGGCGATGCCCAGCACCTCCGCTCCGGCCTCCCGGAGGACGTTCACCACCTCCACGGCGCTGCCGCCGGTGGAGATCAGATCCTCCACCACCACCACCTTCTGGCCCTTCTCCAGCCGGCCCTCAATCTGGTTCTGACGCCCGTGGTCCTTGCTGCCGGAGCGGACGTAGCCCATGGGCAGACCCATGATGTGGCCGGTGATGGCGGCGTGGGCGATGCCGGCGGTGGAGGTGCCCATCAGGACCTCCGCCTCCGGATACTCCCGGCGGATGGTTTCCGCCAGAGCGTTCTCCACGTCGGTTCTCACCTCCGGGGCGGTGAGGGTCAGGCGGTTGTCACAGTAGACCGGGCTTTTGATGCCGCTGGCCCAGGTGAAGGGCTCTTCCGGGCGGAAAAATACCGCTTTGATTTTTAACAGATCCTTGGCAATCAGATGAGAAATATTTTCCATAATCGCTCCTTTTTTCTTTGCGGCCCCTTAGGGGCCGTATCTTGCTGCTGTTCGTTGCCCCGGGACCTGCCCGGTCCGGCCGAAGGGCAGGTATCCGGGCGCGGGGGCCGGGCCGGTCAAAGCAGGTGTTTTTTCAGCGCCGCAATGTCCTCCGCGATGAATGCCGCCCCCGCCGCTTCCAATTCCTCTCTCCCTCCATAGCCATACAGCACCCCGATACAGGGCAGGCCCGCCTCCCGGGCGCCGGCCACGTCGTGCCGCCGGTCGCCTACCATGACCGCGGAGGAGTCGCCGCCGTCCATATGGCGGAGGGCCTGACGGATGATGATGACTTTCCGCGCCCCCTCCTCGCTGCCGGCAGGTGCGCCGCAGATGTGGTCAAAGTACTCCGCCAGGCCAAAATGCTTCAGAATCCGCACCGCCTGAACCTCCGGCTTGGAGGTGGCCACCATCAGCCTTCGCCCCGCCGCCTTCAGCGCCGCCAGCAGCTCCCCGGCGCCGGGGTAGGGCGCGTTTTCGCACCAGCCCTTTTCGTTGAAATACTCCCGGAAGATTGTGACGGCCTCCGCCGTCTGTTCCGGGGTGAATCCATAAAATTCCGGCAGGGATTCGCTCAGAGGCGGGCCGATGAATTTCAGCAGGTTTTTCGGTTCCTCGCGGATCCCGAAATGGGCCAGCGCGTGGGCCACGGAATTGGTGATGCCCGGCGCGGAGTCCGTCAGCGTCCCGTCCAGATCAAATAAAATCGTGTTCCACATAGCTCAGCCCACAAAGTCCGCCAGACACTGCCGGTAGGCTCCCGCCGGGTCCTCCGCCTGGGTGATGGGGCGGCCCACCACGATATAGTCGCTGCCCAGCTCTCTGGCTCTGGCCGGAGTGGTGACTCTCACCTGATCTCCCACCTCGCCTCCGGCGAATCTCACGCCGGGGGTGACGGTCAGGAATCCCCCGCCGCAGCTCTCGTGGACCTTCCCCGCCTCCAGGGGGGAGCACACCACTCCCGCCAGCCCGGCCTCCGCCGCGCATTTGGCGTAGTGCATCACCACCCGGTCCAGAGGCTCGCGAATGAGCAGGTCCTCCTCCATCCGTTCCTGGCTGGTGGAGGTCAGCTGTGTTACGGCGATGAGCAGGGGCCGGGTTCCGTCGGGTCTTGTCAGGCCCTCCAGGGCGGCCTCCATCATGGCCCGCGTTCCGGCGGCGTGGAGGTTGGTCATGTCCACGTCCAGTCCGGACAGCACCGCCATGGCTTTTTTCACCGTGTTGGGGATGTCATGGAGCTTCAGATCGAGAAAAATCTTGTGCCCCCGGGCTTTGATTTCCCGGACAATGGCGGGCCCTTCCGCGTAGTAGAGCTCCATACCGATTTTCACAAAGGGTTTCCGCTCCTCCCCCGCGAAGCGGTCCAGAAAGGCCAGGGTTCTCTCCCGGCTGTCGAAGTCCAACGCGACAATAACATCTTTACCCATGGTGTGCGCCTCCTATTATTTCAGACAGACTGTGGATTCCATACCGCTCCATAACCTCCGGCAGGTCCCGGATGATGTCCCGGCAGGCGAAGGGGTTCACCAGATTGGCCGCCCCCACCTCTACCGCCGTGGCCCCCGCCAGCATCATTTCCATCACGTCCTCTGCCGAGGACACGCCCCCCATGCCGATGATGGGGATTTTCACCGCCTCGTACACCTGATACACCATCCGTACCGCCACCGGAAACACGGCGGGGCCGGAGAGGCCCCCGGTACCGTTGGCCAGCAGGGGCTTCCGGGTCCGAAGATTGATCCGCATGGCCAGCAGGGTGTTGATCAGGCTCACCCCGTCGGCCCCCGCGTCTTCGCAGGCTTTCGCCACGGCGGCGATGTCCGTGACGTTGGGGCTCAGTTTCATATACACCGGCTTATGGGTCACGGCCCTGACGGCTCTTGTCACCTCCGCCGCCGCCTGGGGACTGGAGCCGAAGGCCATGCCGCCGCCGTGGACGTTGGGGCAGGAGATGTTGACCTCCAGCCACCCCACCTGCTCCTCCCGGTCCAGTCTGGCGCAGGTGTGGGCGTAGTCCTCTACGGAGAACCCGCTGACGTTGGCCATCACCGGCTTGTGGAAAAAATCCTTCAACCGGGGCAGCTCCTCCGCGATCACCCGCTCCACCCCGGGGTTCTGGAGCCCCACGGCGTTGAGCATGCCGCCGGGGGCCTCCGCGATGCGGGGAGCGGGGTTGCCGAACCGGGGCTCCCTGGTGGTGCCCTTGAAGGAGAAGGTCCCCAGGCAGTTGATATCATAGAATTCCGCGAACTCCCGCCCGTACCCGAAAACGCCGCTGGCGGGAATAACAGGGTTGTCCAGCCGGATGCCGGACAGGGTCACGCTGGTGTCGGCCATATGATTTCCTCCTTTTCCAGCACCGGTCCCTCCTTGCACAGCCGCTTGCCGCCGGATTTCGTCTGGCAGGAGCAGCCCATGCAGGCCCCGAAGCCGCAGCCCATCCGCTCCTCGAAGCTCATCTGCCCCGGCGCGGCGGCGGCGGCGTACACCGCCTTGAGCATGGGCAGGGGACCGCAGGCGCAGAAGTAATCATACGCCTCCGGCATCGCGGCGGTGACAAAGCCCTTGACGCCGCAGCTGCCGTCCACGGTGGCCACGGTGGTCTCCACGCCCAGGGCCCGGAATTCCTCCTCGTAAAAAATCTCGTCCTTCCTGTTGAAGCCCAGAACCGCCACCGGTTCCTTTCCCGCCCGCAGCAGGGCCTTGGCCAGGCCGTACATGGGCGGCGTACCCACTCCGCCGCCGATGACCAGGGTCCTCCGCCCGCACTTCTCCACATTGAAGCCGTTCCCCAGCCCGCACAGCAGGTCCAGATCCTGTCCCGGCTCCGCTTCGTCCAGGGCGGCGGTACCCTTCCCCACCACCTTGTATACAAGGGTAAGGCCCTCCCGGTCCCAGTCACAGACGGAAATCGGACGGCGGAGGAAGAGGCCGTCCAAGCGGATGTTGACGAATTGTCCCGGCGCGGTGATGGCCCCGGTATCGCCGGAGAGCCGCAGCTCCCGGACGTCGCTTGTCAACATTTTATTATATTCCACGCGATAGATACCTTGTGTCATTACGCATCTTCCTTCCAGACGATTTCCCCGTCCACCATAGTCATTTTGCACACGCCGTACAGTTCCATTCCGGCGAAGGGCGTGGCCCGGCCCATGGACTGGAACTCCTCCGGGTTCACGACAAAGGGCCTGTCCAGGTCAAAGACCGTCAAATCCGCCGGCTGCCCCGCCTCCAGAGGCGTACCGAAGCCGAAGCGCCGGGCGGCGTTGCCGTGGAGCAGCGCCGTCAGCCGTTCCAGGGACAGAATGCCCGGCCTCACCAGATGGGTGTACACCGCCGCGAAGGCGGTCTCCAATCCCACCACGCCCATGGCGCTCTTCTCCAGGCCGCGGCTCTTTTCCCCGGCGGAATGGGGGGCGTGGTCGGTGGCGATCATGTCGATGGAACCGTCCAGCAGGCCCTGGACCAGCGCCGCCCGGTCCTCCGCAGTCCGGATGGGGGGGTTCATCTTAAACCGCCCGTCCTCCTGGAGATCCTGGTCGGAGAACACCAGGTAGTGGGGGCCGGTTTCGCATGTCACGTTCACCCCTCTGGCCTTGGCCTGGCGGATGAGGTCCACGCTCTCTTTGGAGGAGATGTGGCAGACATGGTAGGCGCACCCTGTCTCCTCCGCCAACACAAGGTCCCGGGCAATCTGGCCCCACTCGCTTTCAGAGCAGATACCCTTGTGTCCGTGGGCCCGGGCATAGGCCCCGTCGTGGATATAGCCGCCGCGCAGGAGGCTGTTGTCCTCGCAGTGGGCGGCAATGATCTTCCCCAGCCGTCCGGCCTCCCGCATGGCGCGGCGCATCATCTCCCCGCTCTGAATCCCCCGGCCGTCGTCGGAGAACCCGGCCGTATAGGGGGCCATGGCCTCCATGTCCGCCAGCGCCTGCCCCTGTTCTCCCCGGGTGATGGCTCCGTAGGGGTGGACGTGGACCACCGCGTCCCGGCCGATGATTTCCTGCTGAACGCCCAGCGTCTCCAGACTGTCGGGCACAGGGTTCAGGTTGGGCATGGCGCACACATGGGCGTAGCCGCCCCGGGCGGCGGACCGTGTGCCGGTGCGGATGGTTTCCTTATAAGAAAACCCCGGCTCTCGAAGATGAACATGGACATCAACGAAACCGGGAAACACGGCGGCATGATGAAGATCAATGGTAACAGCGCCGGGCGCGGCATCCAGCCGTCCGGCAATGGAAACAATACGTCCCTCCGCAACAGAAAGATCCACCGGACGAAAACCGTCCCCTGTGGGCAGTGAACCGTTTTTCAGCAAATACCTCAAGCAATACACTCCTTTCCCGGCTCTTTGACCGGAACAGAACCTTATTTGGATTATTATACTTGATGAAACCGGCTGCTGTCAATACGCAAATCAGGAGGATTTGCCTCTGAGAGGGTGTCTCTTTTCATCCTCTGTCCGGCAGGGGGGCGCTGTCCGGCGCCGCCGCCAACGGGCCCTTTTTCATTTCACATGATGGCTCCGATTATATCATTGTGACGTTCCGCCTTCAAACCGCAGCGTCTGGCCGCCGGATTCCTCAGTAAAGTTTGTGCAAAATATATAAATTTTGAAGGCCGTCTTGTCCACTACTGACAATTTCAAACATTCCGGCAGAAAAAGTGGGGACGGCTGCGGGAGGATATGCTATAATGTGACCCAGAACAATCAGCGGAACAAAGAGAAAGGACAGGTGAACAGTCATGAAAAATTATTCCGAAGATGCCAGCCGCCTCTACCATATTCAGGTTGCCCCCGGGGAGGTAGGGCGCTATGTGATTCTTCCCGGCGACCCCAAGCGCTCGGCAAAGATCGCCCGGTATTTTGACAGCCCGGTGCTGGTGGCGGACAACCGGGAATACGTCACCTATACCGGCACCCTGGACGGGGAGAAGGTCAGCGTGACCTCCACGGGCATCGGGGGGCCCTCTGCGGCCATCGCCATGGAGGAGCTGGTCCGGTGCGGGGCGGACACCTTTCTCCGCGTCGGCACCTGCGGCGGAATGCAGCCGCCGGTGAAGAGCGGGGACATTGTGGTGGCCACCGGCGCTGTCCGCATGGAGGGCACCAGCCGGGAGTACGCGCCCATTGAGTATCCCGCCGTGACGGATTTGACGGTGGCCAACGCCCTTGTGGCCGCCGCGAAGAGGAAGGGCTTCCCCTTCCACGCCGGGGTGGTCCAGAGCAAGGACTCCTTCTATGGCCAGCACGAGCCGGAGGTGAAGCCGGTGAGCTATGAGCTGCTCAGCAAGTGGGAGGCATGGAAGCGCATGGGCTGTCTGGCCAGCGAAATGGAGTCGGCGGCGCTGTTCATTGCGGCAGGCTGCCTGCATGTCCGCTGCGGCGCATGCTTCCTGGTGGTGGCCAACCAGGAGCGGGAGAGGCTGGGGCTGGAGAACCCGGTGGTCCACGACACCGACGGGGCCATCCAGGTGGCCATAGAGGCCATCCGGGAAATGATCCGGGCAGACCGGGAGAACAAAAAATAACGGGAGAGGCAGAGCAATGGACGTAAAGGAAATTCTCAAGCATGTGGACCACACCCTGCTTTTGCAGGCCGCCACCTGGGAGGAGGTCCGGCAGATCTGCGCCGACGGGGTAAAGTACGGCGTCGCCTCGGTGTGCATCCCCCCCTGCTACGTGCGCCAGGCTGCCGGGTATTTGCAGGGGAAGACGGCCGTCTGCACCGTCGCAGGCTTCCCAAACGGCAGCGCCACCACCGCCTCGAAGGAGTATGAAGTCAGGGACGCTCTGGCCAACGGCGCGTCGGAGATCGATATGGTCATCAACATCGGCTGGCTCCGGAACCGGCAGTACGGTCTGGTGGAGGACGAAATCCGCACGCTGAAGGCGGCCTGCGGGGACAAAATCCTGAAGGTCATCGTTGAGACGTGCCTGCTGACGGAGGAGGAGAAGATCACCATGTGCCGTCTGGTGACAAACGCCGGGGCGGACTATATCAAGACCTCCACCGGCTTTTCCGCGGCGGGGGCCACCTTTGCGGACGTGGAGCTTTTCGCCGGACACGTGGGTCCCGGCGTGAAGATCAAGGCCGCCGGCGGCATCTCCTCCCTGGCGGACGCGGAGAAGTTCCTCTCCCTGGGGGCGGACCGCTTGGGTACCAGCCGGATTGTGAAGCTGGTAAAGGGCGGGGAAGCCTCCGGATATTGAGAAAGGCGGCGGATGGAGCATGAATATGGAAAAAGCCCTGGCGGAGAAGCTGATTGACATGGCTGCGGCGCAGCTGGCGTACTCTTACGCGCCCTACTCCCATTTCAAGGTGGGCGCGGCCCTTCTGACCCGGGAGGGAAAGATTTATACCGGCTGCAACATTGAAAACGCCGCCTATACCCCCACCAACTGCGCCGAGCGCACCGCCTTCTTCAAGGCCGTCAGCGAGGGGGAGCGGTCCTTCCGCGCCATCTGCGTGGTGGGCGGGAAGGACGGCATACTCACGGAGTACGCCGCCCCCTGCGGCGTGTGCCGGCAGGTGATGATGGAATTCTGCCATCCGGACGAGTTCCAGATCATCCTGGCCACCGGCAGAGAGCACTATGAGACGTTTACTCTGCGGCAGCTGCTCCCTCTGGGCTTCGGCCCGGATAATCTGGCGTAGGCCCGGAGAAGGAAAAGGAGGACGCGCAAAATGAGTCTGGTTTTTCTGGGCGGATACACCCGGGATATCCCCATGGCCTCCGGGGAGCTGGCGCCGGGACGCAGCCGGGGGATCGCCTGCTGCCGGCTGGACAGGGAGACAGGGCGGCTGAGTCCGCTGTCCGTGGCGGCGGATGCGCCCAACCCGTCCTACCTGGCGCCGGCGCCCTCCGGGAAGTATCTCTACTGCGTCAACGAGCTGGAAACCGTGGGGGACGCGCCGGGGTCCATGGTGTCGGCCTACGCTCTTTGCGGGGAGGAGCTGCGTCTTCTGGGGCGGCGGCTTGCCGCCGGACCGCTGGCCTGCCACGCGGTCCTGTCTCCGGAAGGGCGGCACCTTCTGGCCGCCAGCTACAACGGCGGCGTCTGCGTGCTGCCGGTGGAGGAGGATCACACCCTGGGGGAGGCTTCCTGCGCCTGGGGCTTCCAGGGCCGGGGGCGGGACCCGGACCGGCAGGCCGCACCCCCATCAGGTGCTGGTTCGCCCAGGGGGGGAGTTTGTGTATGTGGCCGACCTGGGAACGGACCGGCTCCGGTGCTTCCGGGCGGACTGGCGGCGGGGCTGGCTGACGCCGGCGGAAAGCGGGGATTTGACGGCACGACCGGGGCAGGGGATACGTCACGGGGTGTTTGACGCTTCCGGGCGGCGGCTGTACGTGCTGACGGAGCTGTCCGGGGAAGTGGACGTTTTCGACATGGACCGGGGGACGCTGGCGCAGGTGTGCTCCGCGCTGCCGGAGTCCTTCTCCGGGCCGGGCATGGGCGCGGCGGTACGGATGCACCCCAACGGGCGGTTTTTGTACGCCTCCCTGCGGGGGCCCGGCCTGATTGCCGTGTTCCCGGTCGGGGCGGAGGGCTGGCTGGCCCAGCCGGCGTTTTACCCCAGCGGCGGCAGAACGCCCCGGGACATCTCTCTGACGCCGGACGGCCGGTTTCTGCTGGCGGGCGGGCAGGACGACTGCTCCGTCTGCGTTCACGCCGTGGACCCGGCGGAGGGCGCGCTGCGGCAGGTCTGGCGCATGGAGGAGGCCGGCTCCGTCACCTCGATTGCCGTCTTATAAGAGAGGAGAGAGAGGTTTACGCCTGTCTCAGACTGTAAAAAAACCTCCGCAAGAGTTTTCGCCAAAGGCGAAAATAGATTTCAATCACTTTTTCGGCGGCGTGTACGTCGAAAAAGTACTTTGCGGGCCGAA
>CAJTUD010000040.1:0-335 GCA_910579725.1 uncultured Oscillospiraceae bacterium
GACGGCGTTCAACACCTGTGAATACAGGTTCTTGTCCCAGGCTCAGGCTTTTTGGTTATTATGACAAACTTTCTGCCGCATTTTTTTGCGATTCGTACAATTTTTCAGGTGGTGTACGATTGTGCTATATTCTGAACGATGTCTCCTATTTTTCAGTGGGAGAACCCGCTACAATATTTGACAGGAACGTGCGCCACACATGGGCAAAACCGGGTGAGGCGCTCTTTTCCATCAATGATTAAGAGGAGGATCACTGAGAAATGAAGAAAGCGCTTGCACTGCTGCTGGCTCTGGTTATGGTGCTGGCTCTGGCCGCCTGCGGCGGGAACAACAAC
>CAJTUD010000040.1:352-24912 GCA_910579725.1 uncultured Oscillospiraceae bacterium
GAACCGGCCAAACCCGACGAGCCCGCCAAGACCGACACCCCCGCTGATCCCGAGCCCGCCCCCTCCGGCGAGAAGATTGACATCAATGTCATCGCCGCCCAGTACGGCCAGAACACCAACGACTGGTGGGCCAACTTCCAGAAGGAATTCAACGAGACCTATGACAACATCAACCTGATCGTGGAGGTCGTTTCCTGGAACGACATCTATACCGTGGTCAACACCCGCATCTCCGGCAACACCGCCCCCGACATCCTGAACATCGACGTGTTCGCCGACTATCAGGCCGACGGACTGCTGCTGCCCGCCAAGGATTTCGTCTCCGAGGAGACCTATGCCAAGATGTATCCCGCTTTCCTGGATCAGTCCGTGGTGGACGGCACCGTGTGGGCCATTCCCGACCTGGCCTCTGCCCGCGCCATGTACTACAACGTGGACATCCTGGAAGCCGCCGGTGTGGAAGTTCCCACCACCTGGGACGAGCTGAAGGCCGCCTGCGAGGCGCTGAAGGCCTATGATTCCAGCATCTACCCCTGGGGCATCGACATGACCACTGACGAAGGCCAGGCCGCTTTCGCCTACTACATCTGGAACAACGGCGGCGATTTCACTGACGCCGACGGCAACTGGACCCTCAACAGCGCCGAGAACGTGGAAGCCATTGAGTATGCCATCGGTCTGGTAAACGACGGTCTGACCAACACCGATCCCGCCAACGAGACCCGCTACACTTTGCAGGATCTGTTCGGCGCGGGCAAGCTGGCCATGATGATCGGGCCCAACAGCATTCCCACCTACATCGCTGACGGCGGCAGCACCATCAACTACGCTTTCGCCGCCATCCCCACCAACGGCGGCAATCCCTCCGTGTCTGCCGGCGTTATGGACCGCTTCATGTGCTTTGACAATGGTCATTCTGCCGAGAAGCTGGAGGCCATCAAGACCTTCTTCGACTTCTTCTATGACGATGCCCGCTACTCTGACTGGGTGCTGATGGAAGGCTTCCTGCCCGCCACCTCTGCCGGCGGCGAGATCGTGGCCTCTTCTGATCCCAGCATGGCTCCCTGGGTGGAGATCGTGGGCTCCTGCAAGTTCTATCCCACCGCCAAGGCTGAGTGGGCCGACGTGAAGCAGGGCGTCATCAACGTGGAGCAGCAGGCTCTGCTGGGCGGCAACGTTCAGGAGCTGCTGGACAATCTCCAGGCTGAGATCGCCGGCTAACGGCGTCGCTCCCATCGGGAAAAACCATAGCAGCGGGCCGGGCCAGCGCGGTCCGGCCCGCTTTTTTCCCTCTCCGGCCGGTTTCGAGACGCGTGCATACTCTTTCCTGAAGGAAGAAGTGTCAGAAGTGCGCTCTTCAGACCGATGCCGTTCCAAGGTTTCCACACGCGTCAGACAGCCGCCGTGAACTGCCGGAGACGGTTCGTGGGCACGCGGTACTGTGGGGAGGACAATTTCCCGCGTCTGGAAAGCGGCCGGAGGAGGGTCCGTGTGTATGATATTGGGAGGTGTTTCTGTGAACAAAGTTGCCCCAAGCAAACCGGCTCCCGCAAAGAAGGCAAATCCTCCGCGGAAGAGCGGTTCTTCCGTCAAGAGGGTCCTGCGTACAGTGGAGCCCTATGTCTGGATCGCGCCCAGCGTCATCCTGATGGCGGTTTTCATTCTGATTCCCATTCTTTCCGTGTTCCAGATGTCCCTGAGCGACGTGAGCAAGGCGGGAAAGATCAAGGGATTCAACGGTATCGCCAACTTTACCAAAGTGCTCAAGGCTCCCGCCTTCAGTCTGGTGCTGCAGAACACTCTGGTCTGGACGGTGGCTGTGGTGGTGCTCTCCACAGTGCTGGGATTTGTGCTGGCGCTGATTCTCAACAATCAGTTCCGGGGCCGTAAGGTAGCCCGGGCCATTGTAGTGTTCCCCTGGGCCACCACCCTGGTCGTTCAGGCCAGCGTCTGGAACTTTATCATCAACAAGGACTACGGCACGCTGAACACCCTGCTGCTCAAACTGGGCATAGTCAGTCAGCCGGTGAACTGGACTCCCACGCCGGAGGCATATTTCGCCTGGGAGATCGCCTGCGGCATCTTCGTCACCGTTCCTTTCGTCACCTTCTGCGTCCTCTCCGGTCTGCAAAGCATTGACACCACTTATTATGAGGCCGCAACGGTGGACGGGGCCAACTATTGGCAGAAGCTGTTCAAGATCACTCTTCCCCTGGTAAAGTCCTCGCTGACGGTGAGCACAGTGCTGAACATCATCTATGTATTCAACTCCTTCCCCATCATCTGGACCATGACCAAGGGAGACCCCGCCAACCATACGGACACCCTGGTCACATACCTGTACAAGCTGGCCTTTTACAACGGCCGGCAGGGGGAGGCCGCGGCGGTCTCCGTCATCGGTTTTATCCTTCTGCTGATCTGCGCCAGCGTGTACATGATCTATACGCTGAGGAAAGGAGATGACTATTGATGAATCCTACCGTCGTAAAGAAACCGGTTTCCGTCAAGAAGGTCATTTTGCGGGTCCTGCTGTATTTCATCGTGCTGGACGTGTGTGTCATTACGCTGTACCCCTATTTTGCCATGTTCTGCACCGCCCTGAAGAGCCGGGCGGAAATCTTCTCCCCCAACGGCACCGTTCTGCCCATCACCGCCCTGTGGTCCAACTTCATCGACATCTGGAGCCGGGCCCCGATGGCCAAGTATCTCGTCAACTCCATTCTCATTGCCGGCGGCTCCACCATCATTGCCATGCTCTGCGGCATTCCCGCCGCATATGCTCTGGCCCGCATGCGCTTCAAGGGGCAGACTGCTTTTCTGGGCTTCATCATCGTCTCCCAGATGTTCGCACCGGTGGTGCTGCTGATCGGCATTTACAAGGTCATGCTGACCCTGGGCCTTACCGACAGCATTCTGGGGTTGATTTTTATCAACGCCGCTTTCAATCAGGCCTTCACTATCTGGCTGCTGCGGGGCACCTTTATGGGTATCTCCGCAGAGATGGAGCAGGCGGCCACCATCGACGGGTGCAACCGGCTGCAATCCATGCTGCGGGTGCTGCTGCCTGTGGCCGCTCCGGGTATCGTCACCACGCTGATCTTCATCTTCATCAACGCCTGGAACGAGTACACTGTAGCCCTGTGCCTGATCTCCACCGACGAGTTCAAACCCCTGACGGTGGGTATCAATATTTTCAACGGCTACAACATGATTGAGTGGCAGTACCTCTTTGCCGCTTCCATCTTCGCCATTATCCCTGTGGTCATCCTGTTTATGGGAATTGAGAAGAATCTGGTCAGCGGTTTGGCCTCCGGCGGTGTCAAAGGATAATCCTTTTTCCAGTAAGAGGCTTTGCGAGAACCTTTATCATCTGCACAGCCGCATCAATCGGCTGTGCAGATTCTGGTTGCAGCAGCAGCGCCCCCGCGGACGGCGGGGGCGCTGTTGCTGCCATTTGGTATGTTACCGCCAGATAAATATAACCGGCACATTTGAAAATCGGTAAAGTCTCACTTCACCGGCATATACCTGCCGAGATATTCGTCAATGGCCTCCATCCACTGCCTGGAGAGGGCATCGTCATTCTGGAGCGCGTGGCCGGAGTGCGGAAGCTCAAAATATTTATGATCCACATGGTTCTCCTCCAGCGCAGTCTTGAGCCGCAGGGACGCCAAAAATGGCTGTACTCGGTCCCTGGTGCCATAAGCGGCCACCGTGGGGACAGGGTTCCGGCCCACCCACTCTGCGGCGGCAATGGGCTTCATTTTCTCCAGATAGGAGCCGTCTGCCACTTCTCCGGGGGTGATCTCCACCCCCGCCATTGCGCTGAACAGCTCCGCGCAGGCTGCATCGCTCTGATCCAACCCCAAAATGCTCCAGTCCTCCTGATAGAAGCTGGACGGCCCCACCGCGCCAAAGGTGAACACCACTGGCACCGGGGCCTCCGCTCCGTCGCGATAGGCATAAATCATAGCCAAGGCATGTCCCGCTGAGCCGCCTGCCACCGCCATCTTGTCGATGGGATAACCGGCCTGTTCTGCGGCGGCAACTACTTGGGGTACCGCTGCCTTGATCTCGTTGGATTGAGAGAGAACGCTGGCCTCCGGGTGCGCCTCGCCGCGCAGGGTGTAGTTGATGCCCGCCGCCACATAACCTTTGGAGCAGAGCCATGCCAACATATCTTTGTCGTCGGCCTTGTCACCCATGGTGAAACCGCCCGCATGGAGGTAGATCACCAAGCCATAGCTGTCTTTGCCACCGGAGGGGAGGTAGAGGTCAAACTTGTTGGCCTCGCCCTGACCATAGGGGAGATCGACTTTCCGCGTACCCAGTGCGTCACTCCACCGGACGGAATATGCTTTGCACCAGGCGGGCTTGACAAGTGTTTTGGATGCCGCTCCGGCTCCAAAGGCCAGCAGGAACGCCAGGATACCCGTCCAAACCGGCACAGCCCTCCCCTTCTTTTCCTTCACAGCTTTGCTCATAGGAAATTCCCTCCAAACAGCGTACCGCCCACGAAGAGGTTCCATACGCTCCGCACCGCCAGCCGGCCCAGGACAAATGCAGCCACCACGATGGCGGCCAGGATCAGCCGCCTTTTTTGTGTCAATGTCATTCCAATATCCTCCCTTGACAGGATCCATGTCATATGCTACGATGTGTTACAATCGTAACGGCAATATAACTGTAACAGCAAAAACTCGGATTGTCAATGGAGGCGGTAAAAATGGAACAAAAGGCCAAAAATGTTTCACCGTTCAGCAACGAGAGCCGCAGCGCCTATGTGGTGGAGCATCTCACCAGTTCTATGCTGGCACTGCTGAAGGAAAAACCTGTCGCTGAGATATCCATCAGCGAATTGTGCGCAATGGCGGGGGTGGGGCGGACGTCCTTCTATCGCAACTACGAGGAAAAAGAGGATATTATCAAGGCGTACATGATACGCTTGTCTCAAAGCTGGATGGACAAGTGTAAAATTACGCCCAATCTTCCAGTCAGCGAGACCGTTCGGATTGTGTTTTCCCACTTTGAAGCAAATCGGGATTTTTACAGTCTGCTAAACGAAAGAGGGTTGGTCTACCTTTTGAAGGATATTATTTTGGACTTGTGCGGTTTTAACCCAGATCAGGAAGTAATTGCCGCCTATTCCTCCGCCTATGCCGCATTCTTTTTGTATGGATGGATTGAGACGTGGTTCAAACGGGGAATGGGTGAATCAGCCGAAGAACTGGCCGCACTGATGGAGCAGAAGCAGTGATTGCGGCAAACAGGGCATCGTGGGACCCACGATGCCCTGCTTGTTGGCGGCAGCGCCTGCAAACTCCTTTTGTCCCCTTCGTACCGAAGCTGGCTGCGCATCCTCCGCCTCTATATCTCGCCTGCCGTATTGCCGTTCTCAGGTTAACCGGCCAGACGCCCCTAGATATTCCTCCAGGCATACGCCCTGCTCATGAATCTCCGCCGCCGCATCCTTCCCCACGTAGCGGTAATGCCAGGGCTCGTAAATGATCCCGGTGATCTCGCTTTTGCCGGCGGGGTAGCGGAGAATGAATCCATACTCCCAGCTGTGCTCCATCAGCCACTTCTGTACAGCGGTATCCTCCTGGCTTTCGTCCAGATTCTGGTTGTCCAGATCCACAATGTCTACCGCCAGACCCAGCTGGTGCTCGCTGCTGCCGGGGAGAGCGACCGTCTTTCCGGCGCTTGCCTCCGCTTCGGACTGAGAGAGCCCCTGGGCCATGAGCCGGTCCACCTTGTTCTGATAGAGCTGCTCCTGCTTTTCATAGCTGCGGTAGGCCGAACAGATCACCGGCGACAGCCCCGCCAAACGGCAGGCGTTCATCATGGCCTGCAAATCCGGATAGCACCGCTGGTCCACCTTCTGCCCGTTGGTCAGCTCTGCGGCGGTAAAGGCGTAGTCCTCCGGCAGCGTATTCCAGGGGTTCACCAGCGCCAGATTCCACCTCGCTGCATCCGGGATCTCCGGCTCCACCCCCTGCGGCTCCGGCGGCAAAACCGAGGACAGAGACCGCACCGGCAGCGGCTCCGTCCCGTCCTCCTCCGGCACATCCGGCGGAAGGGCGAAAGCCAGCAAAAACGCCAGCATTGCCAGCAGAAACGCATACAGGGGCAGCTGCCGCCGGATCCGGCGGCGCTTTCTTCTGTACATGAAAAGCACCTCTCTGTAATTGGGATAATCCCATAATAGAAAGGCATTTCCTCGATCTGCCATCTGCGCGGCATCTATCCGGCATCAAAGATCTTACGAAACAGAGGCTCCGTTAACAGTTGAAACATAGGGGGACAAGGTGGTGAAGCCGGCATCGAAGTACATATACAGGTCCAGGCTGTAAAATCTCCGCTCCAGATCCGTCTGCTCCCCTCCCAGCAGGAAGGAAAAGTTGAACTTTACAGCTGTATCGTACCACTCCTCGTAGGAAACCTGAACCTCCACCCCGTAGTGATTCTCCAGAAAGACCCGCCACGCCTCCATTTCAATATAAACATTCTCCACCGCACTCTTAGGCAGCGGATTCGGCTTCGGAGGAGAAGGGACCGAAATCATGAAGGCCTTTCCCGACGCGTCGTCCAGCCAGATGTGGATATATTGAGAATCGCTTTGCCAGGAAACCACCCAGGTGGGAACCGCTATGCTGTTATCCCAGGCCATCATCGTCTGAGGCCAAACTCCGGGACCGGGGAAATCTGTCCAGGTTTTCGGATCCTCCAGCAGGCGCTGCTTGATCAGCACCGTCAGAATTTCCTCCGCCGCCGACAGGGCTTCTCCCTCGCTCAGACGCGCATCCGTCAAGTGCTGGGTTTCGGCGATGTAGTAGTCCATTCCTGTAATCATTTCCAGTACCCGGCTCACATCCTCCTCCTGCTTCAAAGTCAGGCGGAAAGGATCGAAGGACCAGACTTCCGACCCCGCCTGCCTCGCGTCCTGCATATAGGACGCAGCAAAGGGCATTGCCGCTCCCGCCGCCACCAGCAGCAGCGTGGCCAGCACCGTCAGGCACCGCTTGACAATCCTCATCCCCGCCCTCCTCTCAGCTCCACCGTGACGCAGGCCCCCTTGGGCGCATCGGTCCGGTTCTCAAAGCGGATGGAACCCTGGTGCGCCGCCGCAATCTCCTGGCACAGGGCCAGCCCCAGGCCAAAGCCCCCTTGCTTCCGGGACCGGGCCTTGTCTACCCGGTAGAATGCCTCCGTCAGGTGGGCCAGGGACGCCTCCGGGATACCTCGGCCGTCGTCCAGCACCTGAATCCGGCAGCCGTCGGACAGCATCTCCTGCCGGAACCGAATTTCCCCTCCCTGGCTCATGGCCTTCTGGGCGTTGTCCGCCAGATTCAGCAGCAGCGACCATGTCAGATCGGGCTCCAGCAGGCAGGTACCCTGCTGGCATTCGCAGAGAACGGAAATCCTCCGGCGGGCCAGCAGCGGCCGCAGCCGCTCCACAAATTCACCCACCAGATCTGCCGGGGAGACCTCCGTGAAGGGCAGATCGTGCTCCTTGACTACCAACAGCTCCAGCAGCTTTTTGGACAGGTTGGACAGCCGCTTGCCCTCGGAGTAGAGGTAGTCCGCGGCCTCTGCCTGCTCCGCCGGCGTCAGCTGTCCGCCCCGCAGCAGGTCGGCGTAGCCGATGAGGCTGGTCATAGGGGTCTTCATCTCGTGGGCAAAGCTGCCCACAAAGCGCTCCTGCCGCTCCATGGCCTGATGCAGCTGAAAGATGGTCTTTTCCATCTGCTCCGCCATGGCATTGAAGTCCTCGGACACCGCCCCGATCTCGTCCTCGCTTCGGACGGGCACACGGCTGGAGAACCGTCCGGAGGCGATGGCCCGGGAGGCCCGGGACAGCCCCGTCAGCGGTGCGGTCAGCAGGCGGGACATGGTGTAGGACGCTGCGGCGCACAGCGCCGCCATGACGGCAAACACCCGCAGATAGGTCCTCTGCTGCTCCTGCCGCATGTCGTAGAGACTGGAGACGTCATGGGCGCTGTGAAGGCACAGGGGCTCGCCATTGGTCTCCGCCGTACCGGACAGCACCAGGTAGTACCCGCCGGACCAGTCGTCCACCACCCGGACCATACACTCCCCGGGCTCCGGAACTGTGAGCTGCTGGAGATAGCGCGCGAGGTCCGTCTCCGACTGGTAGAGGGCGCCCTCCCCGCCAGGGACGCAGAGATAGAGCGCGGACCAGAGAGAGTCGTTCTGCTCGCACAGCTGCTCCATGGTCCGGGCGATGGCCCCGGCATCCAGATAAGGGTCCAGGCCGTTGACAATCCTTAGAGCGCTCCAGGCCATGCGGTAGGAGGCGAAGGCAGCGTCCTTCTCCCGCTCCAGGGAGCTCTGAAAGAATCCAGTGATCAGCAGGCTCCCCCCGGCTCCGAAGAGCAGAGACAGCACCGCCAGCATCCACAGCGTCATTTTCACCCGAAATTTCATGGCTCACTCCGTCTCCAGGCGGTAGCCCACCTTGTTGACCGCCCGGAGCGTGGTTTCCCAGCCCACCTTTTTCCGCAGCCGCTGGACATGGAGATCCACCGCCTTGCTGCCGAAGGGATAGTCCCCGCCCCAGACCCGCTCGTAGATGGTTTCCCGGTACATGGCGCGCCGGGGATTCCGGGCAAAGAGAAGGAGCAGGTCGTACTCCGTCTTGGTCAGGTTGATCTCCTCTGCCCCCCGCCAGACCCGCATGGAGGCGGTGTCGATCTTCAGTCCGCCGGTTTCCAGCACCATATCGCACTTCTTATACCGCCGCAGCACCACGTCAATCCGGGCCAGCAGCTCCACGGTGTCAAAGGGCTTGACAATATAGTCCTCCGCCCCCAGACGGAGGCCCTTCACCCGATCCGCCACCGCCCCTTTGGCGGTGAGAAAGATCACCGGAATCTCCAGAGGCCGGATGTATTCCATCAGTTCGAAGCCGTCCACCTCCGGCAGCATCACATCCAGCAAGATCAGATCGTACACCTCCCGCTCCAGCAGGTTGGCCGCCTCCGCTCCGTCAAAGGCGCAGGTGCAGTGGAATCCCTCCTTGGTCAGGCTCATACGGATCAGGTTGGAAATGGGCTTTTCGTCCTCTACAATCAAAACGCGAATCACCTACGGCACCTCTTTTCTCCGCCGCTTTTCTGAAAGAAAAAGCAGTAAAAAGAACATTCATCCGCCCTTCATTCCGCTGCGTTTTCCAGGATTACCCAACGCATCGGGCGGCCCAATGATTGTACGCCCGCAGTAAAGAACGGTTCTACAGGATTAAATTATATCATTCCGGCATCGAAACGGCAACAAAACCGCAAAAAGCAGGGAGGAGGCCTTTGCCTCCTCCCACAATGCCTGTCAGCTCAGATGCCAGACATCCTCGTTGTACTGCTCGATGGTGCGGTCCGAGGAGAAGTATCCGGCCTTGGCAATGTTCACCAGCATCTTCCTGGCCCATGCCTCTCTTCCGGCGTACTGCCGGAAGGCCTGATCCTTGACGGCGATATACTCCTCCACATCCAGCAGAGCCATGAACCAATCCTTGCCCTTCATATCCCTCCACAGGGCCGTCAGGCTCATGGGATCGCCGATGGACAGCAGCTCCGGAGACAGCAGGAAGTCCACCAGCGGCTCCACTCCGGGAGAGTGGTAATAATCCAGCGCCCGGTAGCGCTCCCCGCCCTTGTCGTCATAGAGATGGATCACCCGGCCGCTGTGTTTGCCGAAGGTGAAAATATTCTCCGGTCCAACCAGCTGGGCAATCTCCACATTGGCTCCATCCAGAGTGCCCAGCGTCACCGCGCCGTTGGCCATGAGCTTCATGTTGCCGGTGCCGCTGGCCTCCTTGGAGGCCAGGGAAATCTGCTCGGAGACATCCGCTGCGGGAATCAGCCGCTCCGCCCAGGTAACATTGTAGTTTTCCAGCATCACCACCCGCAGCCAGGGGCTTACCTCCGGGTCGCTCTCAACCAGCTTTTGCAGGCAGAGAATAAGATGGATAATGTGCTTGGCCATGACGTAGGCCGGGGCCGCTTTGGCGCCGAAGATCACCGTGACAGGGCTCTCCGGGGTGTTTCCCGCCTTGATGTCCAGATACTTGGCGATAACATACAGCGCGTTCATCTGCTGGCGCTTGTACTCATGGAGGCGCTTGATCTGCACGTCGAAGATGGAATCTGGGTTCAGACGGATGCCCTGAGCCTCCTCCAGCATCCCGCAGAACCGCTCCTTGGCGGACCGCTTCACCGCCAGCAGCTCTTTCAGCACCTCCCCGTCGTTGCTATAGGCCAGCAGGTCCTCCAGCTTGCCGGGCTCCTGACGCCAGCCGGGTCCGATATGTTTGTCAATAAGCTCCGTCAGCGCCGGGTTGCACGCCTCCAGCCAGCGGCGGAGAGTAACGCCGTTGGTCTTGTTATTGAACTTCTCCGGGTAGAGCTCATAAAACGGCTTGAGCTCCGCCTTTTTCAGGATCTCCGTGTGCAGGGCGGCCACACCGTTGACGGAGCAGCCATAGTGAATATCCATGTGGGCCATATGAACCACGTTTTTCTCGTCCAGAATGGCGACCTGGGGATCGGGACAGACCTTCCGGGCCCGCTTGTCCAGCTCCCGGATGATGGGCACCAGCTGGGGCGCCACCTTCTCAATAAAGGCCAGGGGCCATTTCTCCAGCGCCTCCGCCAGAATGGTGTGGTTGGTGTATGCGCAGGCCCGGCGGACCTGCTCCACAGCCTCATCCATGGTCAGCCCCCTGGCGGTAAGCAGGCGGATCATCTCCGGGATCACCATGGAGGGGTGGGTGTCGTTAATCTGCATGATCACGCGGTCCGCCAGCTCCCGGGGGCCGTATCCCCGCTCCTCCAGTTCCTGAAGAATCAGCTGCGCTCCGGCGGACACCATGAAATACTGCTGGTATACCCGCAGCAGGCGGCCCTCTTCGTCTCCGTCGTCAGGATAGAGGAAGCTGGTCAGATGGTGTGCTATGTCCGTCTTGTCGAAGTCAATCCCCTTCTCCGGAGCATCTCCGGGCTCCTCCACATCAAACAGATGCAGGCGGTTGGCCTTGTCGTTATATGCGCCGGGGATGGCCACATCCCACAGCACCGCCTTCAGCTCCCGCTCCCCGAAGGAAACCGGGAACGTCTTCCCCGCCGGAATCAGCCAGCTCTCCTTTTCCAGCCAGGGGTCGGGGAGTTCCGCCTGCTTGTTGTCCACGAACTTCTGATGAAACAGGCCATAGTGATAGTTCAGGCCCACGCCGTCTCCCGGCAGGCCCAGAGCGGCGATAGAGTCCAGGAAGCAGGCGGCAAGGCGGCCAAGTCCGCCGTTGCCCAGGGAGGGCTCCGGTTCCTGGTCCTCCACGGCGTTCAGATCCTGACCCATTTCTGAGAGCAGATCCCGGACCTGCTCCCGAATGCCCAGTGCCAGCAGGTTGTTGTCCAACAGCTTCCCCATCAGGAATTCTGCGGAGAAATAGTAGAGCTTCCGCCCGCCCGCCGGGGCGGGACGCTCCGCCGCAAGGCGGCTGGTCAGGGTCAGCAGCGCCTCATACAGCTGGCGGCTGCCGCACCGGTCCGGGGCAAGACCGAACCGTTCGTGGGTGATTTGTTCCAGATGTTCTCTCAGATCCATAGTCAAGCAATACGCTCCTCTCCAGATTATGACAGAAAATTTCAGAATTCACGACGCCGTAGCGTCCTTGATCAGCGGCAGCTGCGCCACGCTCTCCCCGGCAATCAGCTGGAAGGGCACCACCTCGTGAATGGGACGGCCCCGCCGCTCAATGCCCCGCAGCAGTATATCCACACCGCGCTCCGCCATGTGCTGGGTATTCTGGCGCACAGTGGCCAGCCGGGGAACCAGATAGTCGGAGATGGGCACCCCATCATAGCCCACAATGGACACGTCCTCCGGCACCCGCTTTCCCAGATCCCGCAGAGCCCGGATAGCGCCCATGGCGGTCACGTCGCTGACCGCAAAAATAGCCGTCAGCTCCGGGCACCGCTCCAGCAGCCGTCTGGCGGCAGCATAGCCCTCCGACAGAGAATACCGGCAGGGTTCGCACTGCCTCTCCCCGTCAAAGGGAAGTCCCAGCTCCCCGCATGCCTCTACGCATCCCATAAAACGGCTGTGGCCGATTTGGAAGCAGGACCAGTTGCCCCCCAGCATTCCGATATGCCGGTGGCCCCGGCCGGCCAGGAAGCGCACCGCCTGCCGGGCCGCCTCTCTGTCGTCGGTGGTAATGGAGGAGAGATTGTCAAAGCCCAGATCGCCGGCAATATTGGTCAGCAACACGCATGGGATGACAATCTCCTGAAACTCCAGGCGGAACAGCTTTCTGTCCCCGCCCAGGAACATGATTCCCGCCGGCTGGCGCTCCCGGCACAGCTGGACCGCGTAGGCCACCTCGTCGGCGTCCTCGTCCAAGTAATATACCGAGGCGTCCCGCCCCGCATCCCGCAGGAGAACCTGAATGCGCTCCACCAGATCGGCAAACAGCATGTTCTGGGTGCCCTTGACGATGACGGCGATGCTGGTACCGGCCTGCTGCTTGAGATGTTTGGCGTTCTTGTTGGGCTGGAAGCTGTTGGCCTCCACCACCGCCAGAACCTTCTGCCGGGTTTCCTCGCTGACATCCGGATGATTGTTGAGCACCCGGGACACCGTCGCCACGCCGCAGCCGGACAGCCGGGCAATATCCTTAATCGTCACGCAAGCGCCTCCTCTCCCAGGGCAATATAGCAAATTTTTCGCAGAAAAGCAAGAGTTATCCTTTCACCGCTCCGGCGGCGACGCCCTTGATGATATGCTTCTGGCAGGTGAGGTAGAAGATAATGACTGGGACGATGCTCAGCAGGATCAGCGCCATGGTCGCACCCAGATCCACTGTGCCGTAGCTGCCCTTGAGGTACTGAATGTGGATGGTGATGGTCCGGTATTTCTCCAGGTCCAGCACCAGATAGGGGAGCAGATAGTCGTTCCATACCCACATGATCTCCAGAATGCCTACGGAAATCATGGTGGGCTTCAACATGGGCACCACTACCGTGAAGAAGGTGCGCACCGGTCCGCATCCGTCGATGGCCGCAGCCTCCTCGATCTCCAGAGGGATGGACTTGACAAAGCCTACAAACATGAAGATGGCCAGCCCCGCGCCAAAGCCCAGATAGACCACCGGGATTGTCCAGGGGGTGTTCAGCTTCAGCTTATCCGCTGTGTTAGAGAGGGTGAACATCACCATCTGGAAGGGCACCACCATGGAAAAGACGCAGAGGAAATACAGGATCTTGCAGAACAGGGAATTCACCCGGGCGATATACCAGGCGGCCATGGAGGTGCCCAGCAGGATCAGAGCTGTGGAAAGTACGGTGATAACCACACTGTACTTCACACTGTTCCAGAAGGGGTAATTGCCGAAGGTCATGCCCTTGACGAAGTTCTCAACGCCCGCCCACATCTCACCGGCAGGCAGAGCGAAGGTGTTGGTCTTGACGTAGGTATTGAGCTTGAAGGAATTGATGAGCACCGCCAGTACAGGCAATACATAGGCCACGCAGACAATGCCCAGGATGACGGACAGGATCATTTTATTCCTGCGCTCTGTAGTCAACGATCCTTTCATTACTGCTGTACCTCCTTTTTGCGGGTGTAGGCAAGCTGGGCCAGGCCCAAACCGGCCACCAGAATGAAGAAGATAACCGCCTTCGCCTGGGCGGTGCCGTGGGCATTGGCGCTGGAGTTGTTATAGGTGGTGAAAATATTCAGCGCCAGCATCTCCGTGGTCTTGATGGAGGTCCCGCCGGGCTGCGTGAGAATAGGCTGGCCGGCAGTGAGGGCCAGATTCTGATCAAAGAGTTTGAAGCCGTTGGTCAGGGACAGGAACATGCAGATGGTAATGGATGGCATCACATTGGGGATGGTCACACGAAACAGGGTCTGGGCCTTGGTGGCGCCGTCGATGCGGGCCGCTTCCAGCATGTCCTCGGGCACCGCCTGAAGCCCGGCGATATAAATAATCATCATATAGCCGATTTGCTGCCAGCACATGAGGATGATGAGGCCCCAGAAGCCAAACGTGGAATCCATGACGATGGAGGTGCCGAACTTGCTGAGAATACCGTCAAAAATCATGGACCAGATGTGCCCCAGCACAATGCCGCCGATGAGGTTCGGCATGAAAAACACCGTACGGAACAGGTTGCTGCCCTTGATGTTCTGGGTCAGGGCATAGGCCACGGCAAAGGCCAGCACGTTGATGAGCACCAGGGAGACCACGGTGTACAGCGTCGTATACCAGAAAGCGTGGGTAAAGGAGGCGTCCTTAAACGCCCGAACATAGTTGCCGATCCCGATGGGCTTGGCATCGGCAATGAGCTTGAACTGGCAGAAGGACAGATAGATTCCCTGAAGGAAGGGCCAGACAAATCCGATGACAAAGGCCGCCACCACAGGTCCCAAAAAGAGTGGCCACCAGCGCCGGGTGCTGGCCTGGATCATATTGCGGCCGGAAATTTTCTTCGGTTTCAAGATATCAGCTCCCTTTCTCAAAATAGAAATGTATAAAGGGAGGGCGGGCGAAATCGCCCGCCCTCCTGCCTGTCTATTCGTGCGCCGGGGTTTTTACAGGGATTGCTTTCAGCCGTTGACGGTCTGATACTGAGCGGCCCAGCCGTCCACGAAGGCGGTGCGGACACCTTCCCAATTGGCATCGGACTGATCGGCGTTGTAGGCGTTCAGCGCGGACACCAGGGCGGCGCGGTACTCATCCACGTTGGGCTGGAAGTTGGTGGCCCAGTTCATGACATAGCAGCCATTGTTGCTGTACTCATTGGCATCAGCCAGGAAACCGTTGGTAGACTCGGCAGCATTCTTGTAGGGCATGACGCCGAAGGTGTCAACCAGCATCCGGGAAGCCTCGGGATCGGTGACGCACCAGACCATGAAGTCCATGGTGGCCTGCTGATCCTCGGCGGAAACCTTGCTGTTGATGGCCCAGCAGTTCTCGGTGCCGCAGTTGAGACCGGCCTTCTCCTCACCGGCCACGCCGCAGTAGTAGGGGATCATGGCGGCGTTGGGAACCTGCTCCTTCAGGCCCTCGAACTCCCAGGAACCCTGGACCTGGAAAGCGGCCTTGCCGGAGCGGAACTCCTCGCTGGCATCGTGGCCGCCCACGGACAGGTCGGTGGGCGCGGTCAGGCTGTTGTTGATGCACAGGTCATACAGGTTCTTGAAGTTGTCCATATACTTGCCGGTGATGGCGGCGGGGCACTCGGTCCAGGGGGTGCCCTCCTGCTCGTAGTAGTACTCCAGATTGGCCATATGGCCGGTGAAACGCCAGGAGGAGGAGCCGTCCATGTCGCAGGAGGTGAAGGCATCGAAGCCCAGCTCACCGGCCCGGGCGTGGATGTCCTCGGCCACGGCCTTCAGACCGTCGAAGTTCGTGATCTCATCCATGGAGTGGCCGGCCTGCTCCACCAGATCGGGGTTGACGATGATGCCATAGCACTCGTAGCAGTAGCCAATGGACACCAGCTTGCCGTTCTCATCATAGAGATTGTAGGCATCGGTGTTCAGCTCGTTGGCGATGGCGGTGCCGGTAAGATCCAGAGCGTAGTCAGTCCAGTCGCGGACACCGGCCTGATTGCCTACCACGAAGATGGTGGGAGCCTCGCTCTTGCCCATCTCGGCGTTCAGGGTCTGGCTGTAAGTGCCGGAAGCGGCAGTGACCACCTTCACGGGTACGCCGGTCTTCTCGGTATAGAGCTTGCCCACGTTCTGGAGCACCTCGTCAGACTCGGGCTTGAAGTTCAGCCAGTAGACGCGGCCGGAAGCGGCGCCGCTGGAAGTATCGTCGGGAGTGCTGGTATCACCGGGAGTGCTGGTATCACCGGGAGTGCTGGGGGTATCATTGTTGCCGGACGCGTTGTCGTTCCCGCCGCAGCCGGCCAGCAGGGCCAGAGACATGACGGCAGCCAGGACCAGAGCCAATACCTTTTTCTTCATTTCATTTCCTCCTGTTTGATCCAAATCATCAAATTTCCAGAAACGTTACCGATAACGTTTCCAGTTGATGGAATTATCATAGCACAATTATTAGAAGATGCAAGAGAAAATATGGGTTTCCTTTAAATTTTGTAGAATTGCAATAAGAAAGCAGGGATCAATTGTGCATTCCGCACAACCGACCCCTGCTAAAAGACCGCACCAAAGCTCTCCTGGACCCGCAGACCTTTTTCCGTCCGCAGGAAATCCCGGCCGCTACACCGCCGGGTCGTGTATCATAACATCCCGCCACTTGCCCCGGCGGTAGGCCACGGCAGAGATCGCCGCGCCAAGGACCCAGGGGATCAGCAGGGAAATAAACAGCGCTTCCGGCCGTCCCTTGGGCCACTCCGCACAGCGGGTCAGCCACGCCAGCACGTAGGCGCTGGGCACCCGGAGCACAATGGTGGTGAACAGAGAGATCCACATGGGCGTCACCGTGTCCCCCGCCCCCCGCATGATGCCGCCCAGCACCTGGCTGACGGCAATGGCGATGTACCCGGCGGCCAGAATGCGCATCATCCGGTTGGCCAGATCAATCAGCTCCGGCGTATCGGTGAACAGTGCAAACATGTACTTGCCGAACAGCAGCAGACAGACGGTCACGGCGCTGGCGAAGCCCACCGCCATAAGACCTCCCTGCTTCAGTCCCTGGTTTACCCGGTCAAATTTGCCTGCGCCCACATTCTGGCCGGTATAGACGCTCATGGCCTGACCAAAAGACATATTGGGCATCATGGCAAAGCCGTCCACCCGCATGATGATGACATTGCAGGCAATAACCACCTCGCCCATGCTGTTGGTCAGGGACTGGACCACCAGCATGGCCACAGACATGATGGCCTGGGTGATGCCGGAGGGCACGCCGATGCGGACAATCCGCAGGGCGCTGTCCCGCCGCAGGCGGAGGCTGTCCAGTGTGAAATCAAACACGTCCCGCATCCGCAGCAGCTTCCAGAAGCACATCACCGCCGAAATTCCCTGGGCCAGCACCGTGGCCAGGGCCACGCCGGCCACACCCATCTGGAACCCCGCCACAAACCATATGTCCAAGCCAATGTTCAGCATCGTGGACAGCAGCAGGAAGGCCAGCGCGGATACGGAGTCCCCCAGCCCCCGAAGAATGCCGGAAAGAATGTTATAAAATGCGCAACCGGCCACGCCCCAGAAAATAATGTGCAGATAACCGCTGCTCCAGTCAATAATGGAAGCCGGCGTCTCCAGCAGGCGCAGCAAAGGCGTGGTGACTGGCAGCCCGATGAGCATGGTGACGCCGGAGGAAATGGCCGCCAGAGTAACACAGTTGCCAATGGACTCCGACAGCTTGTCCCGCTTGCCCGCGCCATAGTTCTGGCTGATGACGATCCCCGCACCGGTGGAGACTCCCACAAACAGGGCCAGCAGCAGGTTCAGAATGGGACCGGCGCTGCCCACCGCCGCCAGGGCGTTGTCCCCTACATAGTGTCCCACGACGATGGAATCCGCCGTGTTATACAGCTGCTGGGCCAGATTGCCGATCAGCATGGGGACGGTAAACTCCATAATGCGCTTCCACGGCGGCCCCGAAGTCATGTCGTGGGCGCTGAAAAGTTCCTTCAGCTTCATTAAAAACTTCCTTTCCTAACTCAAATTGGTACCACTATATCACAGTTTCCGGCAAAATACAACCGTCATTCTCCCGCCGACGGCATTTCGCCGCCGCCAGCCTCCAGCAGCTCTATCATCCCGATCCAGGGGCTCATCAGGAAGCAGACCCGCCGCCAGCCCAGCGCCGGCGCCGGCGCCGGGTCCTCTATCCGCGTAAAGCCGGAACCCTCCAGACGCGCCAGCTCTTCCTCCAGATTGTCCGTCTCATAGCAGATGTGATAGGGGGCGTTCCGGTAGGTCCTGATCAGCCTCGCCACCACCGATGCCTCCGACCGCGGGCTCACCAGCTCCACGGTCTGGCCGTCCTTCTCCATGAAGAGAATGTCCACATCCCGGTATCTGTCGCAGACGGCCTCCCCAACGACCCGGAAGTCCAGGGACAGGAAGCTGTCCCTGGACTTCTCAAGATGCTTGACCAGATAGCCAATGTGGTGTACCCGCGTCATTGCAGTCCCTCCGCAATCAACTCTGCCAGCTCCCCCACGTTTTGCAGGTGCTGGACCGCCTTCATGCTGAATTTCACGCCGAACTCCTCCTCTACAGTGGCCAGAAGGGTGATGTGGGTAAGGGAGTCCCAGCCGTCAATTTCAGCGGCGGTGGTGGTCTCGCTGATAGTGATGTCCCCGTCGTCAAATACGTCCTGGAAAATCCCGGTCAGCTTCTCAAAGATATCCGATTTGCTCATGGCGCTTTTACTCCTTTTCTGTTGACTCTATGGTGATTACATGGTTTTTCTTCTCATAATTCTCCAGGTCCAGCCGCCAGACCGTACTGCCGTCCTGTTCCTGGGAAATTCTGGTGAAACCCTGCCCGGCGTAGAACTCACGAACCATGTCGTTTTTCGCGGTGGGAAAGTAGTAGCCCACGAGGGTGCGGATCCCCAGCTCCCGGCACCGCCGCACCAGCTGGTCCATCATGGCGTACTCCATATCCCGCTTGAGCACCCGGCAGCTCATCAGCCACAGAATGATATCCAGGCTGTCCCCCCGGATTTCTCCCGCAGCCACGGAAACCACACCGTTGTCCCCGAACTTGTCCGCCAGTCTGCCGTACAGCGTGACATACCGGCTGTCCTCCGCCATAGACTGGATTTCTCCCTGGGTGAAGCGGCGGGTGGTCAGGTTGAACTGGTTGGATTTGTTGGTCAGCTGGGCAATCCGGGAGAAGTACATGGGGGAAAAGGGACAGATTTCCGCCCGCATCTCCAGAGAACGGAGGTACTCGCCATAGTCTGCGAAGGCGCTCTCCAGCCGGGAGCGGGCGGCGTTCTGCCGGTACATCTCATGGCGGGCCCCGTCGTCGGCAGAAAGCTCCGTCACTTCAAAGCAGCCCATCCGGTCGATGGCGCGGATAAAGTACTCGGGCCTCTCCCCCATCTCCGGCACCGCTGTGCCGGGAAGCTGCCGGCGGACGATTTCCCGCTCGGCGGGGTTGTCGTCCACGAACACAAAGCTCTCCGGCAGCAGGGAGAGGGCGTGGGCAATGTCCTCCAGGTTCCGGGACTTGGGCTCCCAGTTGGCTTTGATCATCACCAGGTCGTCCGGCGTAATGGTCATATCCGGACGGTTCAGTCCGGCCATGGCGTTTTCCGGTTCGTTTTTGCTGACCACATTCAGGATCACGCCCAGCTGCTTGTGGGCCTTGAGGTACTCCTGAAATTCGCTGTAAACCTGCCCCATGGAGGTCTCCTGGCCCACTTGCAGATTCTCCGGACCGTCGTCCCCCACCACACCGCCCCAGAGAGTGTCGTCCAGGTCCAGCGCGAGTGCCTTTTTATTCTTCCCGTAGAGGGACTTGACCACATTAGCCACGCTCTGGGCCAGATAGGGAATGGCCGGAAGAGAGAGGGCATACTTGTACATGTGCCAGAAGAAGGGATCGCTCCAACGCTCCAGGCCGAATTGGGCGGAGAGGTAGTTAAGGTCGTTGAGATAGAAATTCCGGTGGGTCTGGGCATACCCGGCAAACAGCAGGTTCAGTCGGGTAATGTAGTTCACCCGGCCGTGGATGTCGCTGGCCTCCCGATTGCCCATCAGCCGCCAGTCGGGATATTCAAAATTGTTCTGGATGATGGGACAGCCATACTGCTCCGCCAGATGTTCCCACATGGCGGCGAAGCGGCCGTACTCCTCCTCCAGCATGGCGTCCACCTCTTCGGGGCGGTCCGCAAGAAGCGGGCAGCGGGTAATATTACGGTTGGAGGTATGAATATAAATCACGTCCGGCCGGAACTCCTCCAGCTCCCGGTTGGGGAACATGGCGTCCTGCCAGTACTGGGCGTATTCGCTCTCGTAAAACGTGCACCGGATGCCGTGGTGAAGCAGGAAGAGATCCAGCGCCTGTATTACACTATGAGTGGTGGAGCCGCCCAGAACGGCAATACGCTTGTCCAGAAAGTCCGTGGACTCCGCCAGCAGCTCCCGGCGGATTTTCTGATATCTGGCCAGCAGCTCACCTGAGAACGGCGGCGTAAATCTGTCTTGCATCTTGTCCTCTTTTCAAATTCACATGACTTCGCAATTTCCTTTGAAGCAGGAAGTCCGATTTTCAATTCCTTGTTTTCAATAGAGCGCGGCAAAACAGCCATCAGAAATTGGCATAAATAAACTCCGCCTCGCCCCACTCAGGACCGTAGCAGCCCAAAAACAGCACCGCGCCCAGCAACCCCAGATACACCAGCCACCGGAAAACCCGGTTCTGCTTCAACAGCAGCTCCCGCACGCCGCCATGCCGCTCCTGAAGCATGGAGACGGCCAGAATGGCCCCAAAGCCCAGGGCGCAGATCACCAGATCCATTCCGCTCAGCCCCAGCTGAAGAATCGCGCCATGGCGCAGTGCGCCGGGGTTCCACACTGTCAGCGCAGATTTCCAGGCCGCCAGCCCCGCGCCGAAGCTGTCCCTCCGGTCGAAGGACACCGCCGCCGCAAACAGCACGAAGGACCTTGCCTGCCGGAAGAATTTCCAGGACCACGCCTCCGTGTTGATCCGCAGCAGGGCAATCAGCTTTTTGAACACCGGGTCCAGCAGCATTCCCCCGGCAATCATGGCAAAGAAAAACAGGCCGCTGCCGAAGATGTATTTCCAGGAGCCGCCATGCCAGAAGCCCACGCAGAACCAGGTGATGAACATGCCGATATAGGTGGGAATCTCCCGGGACGCCTTCTTGCCCAAACGCTTCCGGCAGAAGCTCCGGCCCCTCTTCATCCATCCGGATTTCAGCACCGGATACATCAGGTAGTCCCGCACCCACGCGCCCAGAGTGATGTGCCACCGCCGCCACAGCTCAGACAGGCTGACGGCGGAAAACGGCCGGCGGAAATTCTCCGCCAGGGGGACGCCGAACATCTCGGAGATGCCGATGACAATATCCATGCAGCCGCTGAAATCGGCGTACAGCTGACCGATGTAGGCTGCCGCGGCCACAGGCACCCACAGCCCTGTATAATCCGTACCGCTGTACAGCGCCGCCACGGCCACCGCCATCCGGTCCGCTACCACCAGCTTTTTGAAGAGCCCCCACAAAAACCGCTCGCAGCCGAAGCAGAACCTCTTCCAGCTCCACTCCGCCCCCGCAAACAGCGCCGTGGCCATGTCGCCATACCGGGTGAAGGGCCCGGAGGTCATCTGGGGAAAATAGCCGGCAAACAGCAACATTTTAAGGGGATTCCGCTCCGGCTCCTCCACCGTTCCCCAGCGCACGTCCAGCAGATAGCCGATCAGAATCAATGTGAAATAGCTGATTCCAAAGGGGGACGGCCACTGAGGCACCGTCAGCCCCGGGTTACGGCCTATCAAAGCCCCTGCCAGATTGATGTTGCTTACAAAAAACAACAGGTCCTTATACAAAATCAGTACAGCCGCCAGCAGGACCACCGTCCCTCCGGCAACGGCGGTGCGCAGCCGTTCTCCAGACAGCCGACGGACTGCCAGAGCCGCCAGCCAGGTAAGCAGCACTTCCCCAACAAAGACGGCGGACACAGCAGGATGGAGTCCGGTGTTCACCACCAGGAACAGCCCGCTGGCAATCAGCAGCACCACCCACCTTCCCCTCCTGGGACACAGCCAGTACTCGGCGCAGGCGACGGCGGTAAAGATGAAAAAGCGAAGGGTGACAATTGACATGTTCCAGACTTCTCCCCTAAGGTTTCATACTTTTTCTTAAAAGAAAAACTATCAAAAAGAACTTTAACGCGCCCTTCAAGCTGCTGCGAAACCCGGATTTCCCGCGATAACGACGCTGCGCCTGCCGGTGGGAAGCAGGTTCTCTCAGGTTCCGCCTATCATGGCCAGAACCTCCTCCCCCGTCATGCCCGCCGTCACATTCCAGCGGCACAGGGCGTACAGGCTCTGCGGCAGGCCCCGAACCAGCACGTTGGGCCGGTCCGTCTCAATGGACAGCGTCACAGGAATGCCTGCCTGATGGATGAGCACCTCGGTGAGGACGTTGTAATATCCTCCTGGGTAAGCCAGGGCGGAAAAACCCTCTCCCAGCTCCCGCCGCCGCTCCCGGTCATAGATCTCCATGTCGTTCTCCAGCATGACGGCGTAGTCCTCCTCCCGCTCTCCCGGCAGAGGCAGGGCGGAGGCGCGAATCCTGTCCCCGCTCTCAAAGGGGGCCCACTGGTGAAGGTCGTAGGTGTGGGACTGGAAGTCCACGGCTCCGGAGGCCGTCATCTCCCGGGCCTGCTCATAGCTGAAGTGGGGCGTCAGACGGAACTGGGTATCCTTATAGAACTCCTCGTGGCCCACAGAGCTGCCAATGGCAAAAATGGTCGCCTTCATCCCGTACTGCTCCAGAAGCGGCCAGGCAATTTCATAGTTGCTGAGATACCCATCGTCAAAGGTGATGCAGACCGGTTTGTCAGGCAATTCCCCGCCGCGGTAGACGTAGTCAATCAGATCTTCCATGAAAACGGCCGTATATCCCCCGTCCCGCAGGGCTTCCAGATGGGAGGCAAACTCCGGCGGCGTCACCGCGCCCTCCTCGTCCCCGCTGAAATGGTGGTACATCAGAATGGGCACCTCCACCGTATACGCCGCCGGGTCCTCCGCCTGGGGCATGCCCTGACGGCTGCTCTCCCGGCAGTTCTCCGCCGTAATGAAGGTCCCAAAGTCCTCCGGCCGGTAGACGCTGTCATCTCCAAAGATCTCCGCCAGCATCATGGTCCCCACTGCGTTGCGGAAATGGGCGGCGTCATAAAAATACCGGCTGTCGCGGGAAAGGGAAGAACTGCTGAAATCCCAGAAGTCCACCACCCGGGCCACGGCGGTTCTGTACCGGGCCAGCGCCTCCTCGCCGTAAGCCTCCAGCTGGGCGGCATAGGCGGGACTGCAAATCACCGTCAGATTGACTCCCTTTTCCTCGCACATGTCCCGGATGGCCGTCAGGTCCTCCACACATTGGTCCAGGCAGGGCATTTCCGCCTGCTCCGGCCGCGGCCAGTACTGGAAGTCTCCTCCGTGAGCGGCCTGGTAAATCTCCCGATCCCCGATTTTTTCCACATCCCGCACCCGTTTGTCATAACAGCCAGTATCCACGTCAAAACAGTCAAACTCCTGGGGCAGATACGTGTCCTGCATCCAGGAGCGCACCTTGTCCAAAGCGTACTTCGGATCGCAGAAGGCATAGCGGAGATAAAACAGCGGCAGATTTTCCCCGGAGACCAGGGCGTGCGTCCGGTAGTGGATGTCATCCTGCCGGATGCCATACTCCTCCACCTCGGTGAGATTCAGGTTCAAAACCAGATTTTTTACCTCATAATGCTCCAGAATATAGGCGGCGTTCGCCCGATAGTTGCACATGTCGCTGCCATAGGAAAAGAGGTTGTAGAAGCGCGCGTCCATGTACTCGTTGAGCTCCCCGGTGCTCAGAGACGCGGCGCAGGAGGAGCCGATCACATAGGAGTCAAACCTCTCATGATTCTCCTCCAGCCATGCGATCTTGGCTGCTCTGGGGTTATTATACTCATTATAGCTGTACCAATCGAAAATCGGGTCGCCGAACACTCCGAAGGGATCGATCAGCATATTCGCCGCGGGATAGATCATCAGCACCAGCGCCATTGCGGCAATTCGCGCCCATCCCGGAATACTTTTTCTGCGTTTCATGACCGATGCATTCTCCCTGGTCAGAATTCCGGTATGATTTTCTTGCCCTTTTTCTCTGGGAGCTCCACTTTTCTCTGCAAAACCATACCTTGTTGTTCCGTCAGTTTATCACACAAATTTCCTGTTTTCAATACGCGATTCAAAAAACGCCTGTCCCACCCGCTTTGCGTTGACATGTGTACATAATTCCGCTATAATTATGTACACAGAAAGGAGGCCTTACCATGCCGCAGATCAGACCAATTACCGATTTGAGAAACACAAATGAAATCTCTGAGCTTTGCCACGCCCGCAGGGAACCGGTATTCATCACCAAAAACGGCTATGGAGACCTGGTGATCATGAGTATGGAAACCTATGAAGCCCTGACGGCGGCCCCGCCTCCCGCCGCAGCACCGGAGCCGGAGGAAATGTGCTTTCTGATAGAAAAGGCTCCCGTGTGGGCAGGCGTACTGGCGGAGGTGCTGGCCCAGAACCGGATTCCCTTCGTCAAGGAAAGCGCTATGGGCGCCGGCATGACACTGCGGGCGGGTTCCATGCTGGACACCATCCGCTTTTTTGTTCCCCGCTCCCAGCTGAAATCCGCCCAGGAGCTGGCCGAAGGCCTTTTCGCCGGGGAGGAAACTGACTGACAAGCGTATAGCCGGCCGCAGGCCGGCCCACGGAAAAAGCAATTTGCGGGCCAAACCCGGCCCGATCTCCTTCCTCAAAAAAGTGGCTGCGCCGCTCTTTCAACATGCAGAAGCCCGCTCACCGCCTGTGGCGGTGAGCGGGCT
>CAJTUD010000041.1 GCA_910579725.1 uncultured Oscillospiraceae bacterium
GTTGGACGTCTTTAGCGCCTCCGCAATGGGGCCAATATTGCGGCCATCCGGAAACGCTTCCAACAGGGCTTCCAACGGCGTATTGGGGGTAAACCGCACCTTATGTGTCCAGTCGATGGAGCACCCTCCATCGGGTACGACAGCCACAGTAAGCACACCTGGATTTTCTTCCAGTTTGCAAAATCCACTGGATAACTATTCCGAAACCTCAAATTTTCTAAGAGAACTTCTAACAGTGGATGAACCATAAAGAGAAGGAGCGTCAGCCCGCAAGCTGGCACTCCTTTTTTGCCGTATTCACCTGTTGGCACAAAGGCTGGGCATTTTCGCCTAAAACTTCTAAATGGGGCTTGCATTTTCCCCGCGCATAGGCTAAAATCATGGTGGAAGCATAAATGCGGCAGGCTGGGAGGTGCTGGTAACACCATCCCAGCCCTGCGCGAGTGACGTGACCACTCAACACAGCAATCTCTTAGGATTGTACCACAGGCTCATTATATCCATTTTCTATCCGTTTTTCAAGGGGGAATGGGTGTAGTGCGCTGTGTTCGCATTGATTTATCAAGGCGGTGTTGGGTTTTTTGAAACTCGACGCCGCTTTTATGTTTCCAGCAGGGGCAAAAGGCGGGGGAGCCGTCCCCCGCCGCCGCCTGTTGGACAACATTTTATAAGGAGAGAAACGGACATGAAAAAAATCTCGGCATTTTTCCTCGCGCTGGCCCTGTGTTTTGGGCTGGCTGTCCCGGCGTTCGCGGCGGATGGGGGCGCATACCTCTCGTCCAAAGCGCCGAAAAATTCCGGCACCATTTTTCTATCGCAGAGAATGGCTATAAAGCTCGTTGGCTTTGCGCGGTCTGGCAGCAACAACACCCATATCACCTATGGAACCTTTCAGGACTGTGGGGATAGCGGTTATGTGAAACTTGCTCCTAAAGGGGTAGACATTGTTGTAAGTGGCGTTAAATCCGCAGACGAGATTAGGCTTTGTGCTTTCACTGCCGCAAATCTGGAAGACGGCCCCTTTGAGGAGGGGCAATTTAAGGATTTGCCCGGAGGCGCGTATCTTTTCGCTCGACTGTTTGTCCAGGAATCCGGGAAGGATATTTCCATTTTGCCTCTCAATACTGATGACCCGATGGAGTTTGAATATGATGACCCGAAAGACGGAAAAACTCTTGTGGCGGGGAACATTACCCCCACAGATGCTGGTTTTCAGGCCAACGGGGACGGAGATGTTGTTCTCAACTCTGAGCGTCTGTATGAGCTGCTGGACGAGGGTGATTTGCTGCAAGTCATAGTGGGAAACAGTTTCTGGCTGTATCGGCTTTCTGGCGACCCCCTCCTGGTTTCCGATGTGTTTACCGATGTCGATACCGGAACGTGGGTTAGTGACCCCGTGGCCTGGGCTCTGATGAGTGACATTACCAACGGCACTGCGGAGGACAAATTCTCTCCCGCGCAGAACTGCACCCAGGCTCAAATTTTGACTTTCCTCTATCGTGCGGCCCGTGAGGAGCAGGTTGAATCCTCGTCTGAAGATATGGAACTGGCGGTTCAGTGGGCGCGGGAGAAAGGCATAATTGATGATAGTTTTGACGGCAACACGCCCTGCACCCGCGCAACCGCCGTCAGCTACATTTGGCAAGCCTTTGACAAGCCTAACGCACAGGCCAGCAGTTTTACCGATGTACCCACGGATGCCTCCTATGGTTATGCGGTGGATTGGGCCGTTGAAAAGGGCGTGACCAACGGCACCAGCGATACCGATTTCTCTCCCGATAAGGTGTGCAATCGGGGCGAAATCGTGACATTCCTTTACCGGGCCTACAATTAAAAAAGCCTTTTGCCCCCGCCGTTCAAATGAGAATGGCGGGGGTGCTTTTTTGTAATTAAAGTGGCTGTGTGCGGTTGACGGGACAGGGTGGCCCGCCACGGGTGGAGCATGGGCGGTTTTCGTTCCCCTGGCATAAGGCGGGGCCCCCTTATCATCGGATATGACGGAACTGGGTGACGAGCCGGTCCGCTGCCCTGCGGAGAGAGCTGCGGCCATCTTTGGACAGGACGACGCCTGACGCCCCGGCGACCGCTTCGGCCACCTGCGGAATGCTCATGCCGTCCGTATAGATTTTGAACTCCGTAATGTCCGTACAGAAGGCGCTGGTGCATCTGTCAATCTGCCGGGCCGCCCAGGACCGACGGCTTTCCAGTCTGGAAGCCAGCCGCTTGAGCAGGGTTTCCTTTTCCGCCCACAAAATGAAGTGCCGCACCTCGTGCTCCTCTGACAGCGCCCCAATGATCTCATCATAGTATGCTCTGTTTGTCACCGTCATGGGAACGATAACGTCTCCCTCGTAACGCCGGGCGATATAGGAGAGCATTTCCAGATTAAAGGCGCGCCACATGGGATAGTCCTGAAAGTCACTGGCGCGGATAGACGGGGGCACATTTTCACGGATAAAAAATCCGATGTTCTCCGGGTCGTACACATAGGAGCGGGGAAAGCATACTTTTGCTCGTAGTAAAGGTGATTCGGATCTGTTTGAAAATTATCAGCGCCCCCAACCAGCGGGCCTTTTCAAATAAGAGGCTCAAACCAGTTTTTCCACGTCCACCAGTTCCCCCTCCGCCCAGCGGCACCGGAATCCGCCACCGTTGGGGGCTTGCCAGAAGTAGAACTGGTGGCTGGGTTCCAGGGCCTCCAGCAGCGCCATAATGGTCCCCCCATGAACCACCAGTGCAATTCGGTCCTCCGGCCCGTGGCGCTCCACGATGGACAGAAACGCCCCGACAACCCGCCGCCGGACCTGTTCCCCGCTTTCCCCACCGGGAGGCGGAACCCCTCCGGCGCTGTCCAGCCACGCCTGATAGGCGGGGTCCTCCTTCAGTTCCTCGTAGGTGTGCCCTTCAAACGTCCCGAAGGAGGTTTCCTGCAGACCGGGCACAGCCTCCTGCCCCATGTCCGGATACAGCAGCGCCGCCGTTTCCCGGCAGCGGCGCATGGGGGAAACGTACAGCCGGTCCGCTTCAGGGGGATGAATTCCCGTCAGCTCCTCCCTGCCCTGGGGACAGAGCGGCTGGTCGGTCAAGCCAATGTACCGCCGCTCCAGATTGCCCTGGGTCTTTCCATGGCGGATAAGAAAAACTGTCATTTGAGCCGCGTCCCCAATCCGCAGTGCACCCGGTACACCGCCTCCGCTTCCTCCGCCAGATGGCAGCAGATCCGCCCTACCTGTTCCCGCCAGACCCGGTCAGCCCGGTCCATGGGCGTCACGCCGCAGCCCACCTCGTCGCAGATGATGACGCCCCCGGGATGCGCGGCGCACCATGCATCCGCCGCCTCCCGGGCCTCCGGCGTATGCCGGACTACCTCCTGGAAGCCGTAAACGCAGTCCTCTGGTCCCAGCCGTCCCTCGCTCCAGGAGGAAACACCCAGCTGCCGCCGGGCAAAGTCCAGCTTCCCCTGGCTCATGCCTCCGATAATCAGGACCACAGGTCCGCCCCCCTTTCCGCCAGTACCGCTGCCAGAAGCATCACCAGCTCGCACACTTGCAAAAACCATCCCGCCAAGTCACCGGTAAACCCGCCAAACTGTTTTAAGGCGACAGCCTTATATACAAAATAGAAGCACACCGCCACCGCCAGCGCCGCCAGCCCGGGAAGCAGCTCCCCCCACAGCCAGACCGTCCCCGCCCATACAAGCAGATATGCGCCCAGCACCCACCAGGGAAACCGGCTGCTCTTCTTCAGGCTGGCCCCCATGCCTGACCGGGGGCCGGACAGGGGACGTGCGGAGGGCAGTCGCTCTATGGCCAGGGCGCTGAAGCTCCGGCTGAGGACAAAGCATGCGGCAACCGTCGCTCCGCTCTCCAGCTCCGTGAGCAGGCCAAAATACAGCGCAAACCATACACAGCACCAGATCACCGCAAAGGCCCCGGCGCTGGAATCCTTCAGAATCAACAGCTTTTTTTCCCGAGGCGCGTGAGAGGCCAGCGCGTCCACGGTATCGCAGTAACCGTCCAGATGGATGCCTCCGGTGACAATTGCGGGCAGTGCCGTCAGCACCGTCGCCCGCAGTACGTCCCCCAGCTCCAGCAGCCGGCACAGCGCATCCGCGCCCCAGAAAGCCGCCCCCACCGCCGCTCCCACCAAGGGGAAAAATGCCAAGGTATGCCGCATATTTTCCTCGCTCCACTCCACCTGAGGCATAGGAATGCGGGAATAGGTGGAAAAGGCGATGGCGCAGGATGATGCTAGATGCTTCATAAGCTTGTCCTCCCTCTCTTTTCCGGAAAAGAATAGCACATTTTTCTCCGCTTTGCAAGCGGGCGGCCCGCAGGAATGTCATTTCTCCCAAAACGTTCAAAAACGAACAAGTTGTTGGTGACAAATTCTGCGGACTGTGCTATACTCTCTCCTGTCGGGCCCGCTTCGGTCCGGGAAAGGAACATGGATATGAACAACCAACATAGCGCGGACGTCTCCCGGCAGCTGGCCGCCGCGCCGGTGGGAAAGCTGCTGCTGAAGCTGGCCGCGCCCACGGTGGTGGCCCAGCTGGTCAATCTGCTCTACAATATTGTGGACCGGATCTATATCGGTCATATGCCGGATGTTGGCCGGGTCGCCCTGACGGGAATCGGCCTGTGCTTTCCGGTGCTCTGCCTCACCGGCGCGTTCACCATGCTGATCGCCCAGGGGGGAGCGCCCCGGGCGGCCATCGCCATGGGCGAGGGGGATGATGCCCGGGCGGAGAGAATCATGGGCAGCTGCTTCACCTGTCTGATTATCGCATCGCTGGCGCTGACAGGAGTGTTCTGGGCTTTTGGAGAGCCGCTGCTGTGGATCTTCGGGTGCAGCCAGGAGACGATTCTATACGCGCTGCCGTATATGCGGATCTATTCCAGCGGCTCCGTGTTTGTCATGATGGCCCTGGGGATGAACCTGTTCGTCACCACCCAGGGATTTACCACCGTCAGCATGCGGACGGTGCTCATTGGCGCCGTCAGCAACATCATTCTGGACCCTATTTTCATCTATGGCCTCCACATGGGCGTCCATGGGGCGGCCTTGGCCACAGTACTGTCCCAGGCGATTTCCGGCATTTGGGTGGTGCGGTTTCTCATGGGGGAGAAGAGCACGCTGCGGCTGCGGCGGGAGTGCCTGCGCCCCAGCTGGAGGATCATGGCGCCAGTGCTGGCGCTGGGTGTGTCCCCCTTCATCATGCAGAGCACCGAGGCGCTGCTGAACATCTCCTTCAACGCCTCTCTCCAGCGCTATGGCGGGGATGTGGCGGTGGGGGCCATGACCATTGCCAGCACAGTGCTGCAAATGGTGTGGATTCCCTCCCAGGGCCTGGGGCAGGGAGCTCAGCCCATCATCAGCTACAACTACGGCGCCCGGAACGCCAAACGGGTGAAAGAGGCGTTTTTTGCCCTGCTGAAGGCCAGCTGCACGCTGATGATGACCTTCTGGCTTCTGGTGGAGCTGTTTCCCCAGGCGTTCATCCGGATTTTTAACAGTGATCCGGCGCTGATGGACACGGCGGTGTGGACGCTGCGGGTCTATGTAGCGTCTCTGGGCCTCTTTGGCATCCAACTGACAGTACAGCAGACCTTTATGTCCATCGGGAAGGCGAAAGCATCCCTATTTATCGCCTGCCTGCGAAAGATAATCCTGCTGATTCCTCTGATCTTCCTTCTGCCCCGCTTCTTTGAGAACAAGGTTCTGGCCGTATTTCTGGCAGAGCCGGTGAGCGATCTGATTTCCATCGCTGCATCGGCGGTGACATTTTTCTTTGTATTCCGTTCCGCCATGGCGAAGCTGGAACAGGATCCGCAGCAATAGACCGGCGTGGAGGCAGCGGTCCAAAAGAAAAACAGGCTGCCCGGGACCAGTTGGCCCCGGGCAGTTTTGGTACGTCCAAGAAGATGCCTGCGCCTTCCTGACACACGGCTTTTACAGGATGATGCAGATCAATCCGCCGCTGCCCTCGTTGACAATCCTTTGCAGGGTCTCCTGGAACTTGAGGCGGGCGTCCATGGGCATGCGGTAGAGTTTGGCTTGCAGATCCTCGTTGACCAGCTCGTGGAAGCTGCGGCCGAAAATATTGCTCTCCCAGATCTGGGCGGGATCGCCGGAAAACTTCTCCATAAGGTAGTTGACCATATCCTCACTCTGCTTCTCATTGCCCACAATGGGGGACACCGTGGACTCAATGTCCACCTTGAACATATGGATGGACGGGGCGCTGGCCTTCAGCTTCACGCCATAGCGGCCACCCTGCCGCATGATCTCCGGCTCCTCCAGCAAAAGCTCCTCCATGGTGGGCATCACAATGCCGTATCCGGTTTCATACACATTGGTCAGCGCGTCGGAAACCTTGTCAAACCGGGCCTTCACCCCGGCCAGCTCCGTCAGCAGCTCCATCAGATCTCCGTCGTCCGCCACAGAGAAGCCGGACTGAGTGGAAAGCGTCTCGTAGAACAGCGTCCTTGGCAGCTGGAGCTCCGCCGAGGCCACTCCCTTCCCCAGGTCGATGGACAGCACCCGGCTCAGGGAGATGTTCTCCTGCTCCCCCATCTCCTTTACCACCGGCTCCACGTCCCGGATGTGCACCATTCTGCCGCCTCCCTCCCGGACCACTCCGTACACCGCAGCCTGAATGGGGTGCCCCACCGGCAGCGCGTCCACCCAGGCAGGTAGGAAAAAGCGCAGCTCCCGGACAGGAAATTCGTAGAGAATGGATTTAATAATGTAGGTGATGGACTCCTCTGTCAGCTCCAGACAGTTCACCGGCAGGCACTGGACGCCGAAGCGGCTTTCAATATCCCGGCTGATGCTGGCGGCCCGGCCGCCCCGAGGGTCTGTGGAGTTGAGCAGCACTACAAAGGGTTTGCCCAGCTCCTGCAATTCCGTGATGACCCGCTCCTCCGCCTCCAGGTAATCCTCCCGCGGGATATCCGTGATAGAGCCGTCGGTGGTGATAACCACGCCCACGGTGGAGTGCTCTTCAATGACCTTCCGGGTTCCGATCTCGGCGGCTTCCGCCATGGGGATCTCGTGGTCCATCCAGGGCGTCATGACCATTCTGGGCTCCCCGTCCTCGAACTGGCCCATGGCCCCCTGGACCATGTATCCTACGCTGTCGATCAGCCGCACCGCGAAGGTGGCCCCGCCGTCCAGCGTGATATCCACCGCCTCCTCGGGGACGAACTTAGGCTCCGCAGTCATAATGGTCCGGCCGCTGCCGGACTGAGGCAGCTCGTCGATGGCTCGCTCCCGGCGGTAGACGTTGTCGATGTTCGGAATGACGCAGGTTTCCATGAAGCGCTTGATAAAGGTGGATTTCCCTGTTCTCACCGGTCCCAGCACCCCTACGAACAGGGACCCGCCGGTGCGCGTGGCAATGTCCTGATAGAGATCTGAATTTGTCATAGTTACCTCCCATGCGCCGTCAGCGCATTTTTGTAAAACCTCCATGCGCGGGAGGTTTTCCTTCTGCTGTTGTAACTGTATGACAGCCTGGCCGGAAATATGCAAAAAAGGCTGGTCCTTCCAAAGAGGAAGGACCGGCCTATAATATTCCACCCGCCGCTTATATATTCTGATAAAACAGCCCATGGCGTGTGCAGTACCACAACAGTCTGCCGTGGGCCGCAGGCAGCCGCACCTGTACATCCCACTCCGGATACAGCCGCCGCAGCAGCAGGCTGTCCCCTCTCAGCAGGGCCAGAAAGGAGATATAGTGCCCTTTATCCATGGGATGTCCGCTGGCGATAAACAGCTCGTTCTCCACCGGTTCCACAGTCAGAGCATGCTCCGCATCCGCCTTCTGCGGCTCCAGAGCCGCCAGGGGTCTGCCGCAGCAGGACAGTGCCGCCCCTGCCGCGGCAGTGATGATATTTCCGCAATCCGGGCAGACATAGAATTTCGTTTGTTTCATATTGCCTCCTGTGATCTCATTGGCTTCCAACTCTCCGGACAACAGACTTTCCACTCCGACGTCCAGAGCCTCCGCCAGCGCCGGAAGCAGCGAAACATCCGGACACCCCGCGGCACGTTCCCATTTGGAGACAGCCTTATCCCCCACATGCAGCCGCCGGGCCAGCTGCTGCTGTGTCAGTCCCTTCTCCTTCCGCGCCGCGCGGATCAGTCCGCCTGTTTTGATCGGGTCCATTGCCTCACCTCCGGAGCATCATTATAACCGAAATCACACAAAAAGCAACCGACGCTCCGTAGAGTTACAGATCCCTTGCCACCAGCACATACTCTTCCGTCCTCCGAATCTCCCGGAAACCGCACCGCAGAAACAGTCCCACCGACGGATTGTCCAGCGCAATGTTGTCCAGGAGGCGGGAAACGCCATTCTCCTTTGCCGCACCGCAGAGGAGCTCCAGCGCCTGCCGCCCGTATCCTCTCCCCCGACGGGAGGCGAGGACGGTCACGTCGCACAGGTACCCATCCAGCCCGCTGTCGAAATGGTAGGCGGCCTCTCCCACAAACGCCTCCTCGTCAGGAGCAAACAGATACCGGTAAAACCGCTCTCCCGTTTCACACGCCGCCCAGCGGCGATACCAGTCCGCCCACCGCTCCCGCGGAAAAGCAATGGTTCCGCCCCAAGCATGGTTGAAGGCCATAGTGGCTTCATCGCTGAGAAGAGCCTGCCGGAAGGAGAGTTCCTCCAGGACAGGGCGGTGCAGAATAATGTCTGGCATAATATGCGCCTCCTGATTCAAAATATGCGCTCATTATAGATGGCTTCGCTCCCTATGTCAAGACGTACAGGGCCGGAGACAATCGTCTCCGGCCCTGTACGTCTTATCTTGCTCTTGGTATCAGCAGCAGCCGCTCCGGGGTGATCTGGCTTTCGTCGGCCAGCTCGTTGACCGACAGAATGCCCTCTCTCGTGGCGCGGTACTGCTTCGCCACAGCCCACAGCGTCTCTCCCGCCCCCATTTTCCGCAGAATCAGGGACGGAGCAGGCTCCCGGTCCTGGGTCTCTGCCTCAATTTCTCCCCCACTGACGCACAGATAGCGCCGCCGCCGGGTGGTGGACACCTCGCACTCAATTGGAAAGCGGAGCTCCACGCCCTCCGGCGTAATATTGGCGATAACGTCCCCCCTGCAGGCCGCCTGGGCCTGGCAGTCCAGCTCGCCGCCCTCCAGCTCGTCTGGAACGGAAATGGTGAACTCCCGCCGTACGCTGCCCAGCTGATCGCCCTCGTCCATGTACAGACATCGGGCCCAGACAGGCACCTTCCATTCTCCGCTCTCCAGCCGGGCTCCGCCGCAGCTGATTTCCGTATCGATCACCGACCGGACGGCGGAACCGGTTTCCAACAGCTCCCGGACATTCTGCCGCCGGACGTTCTGCTGGCTGTCCTCTCCGATTTCCAGCTCCTCCGTCTGACACACAACGGAGGAGGACGTACTGTACAAATCCGAGATAAACCCGATTTCCAGCCGCTTCCACACCGTCACCCGGGTGCAGAGCGAAACGGTCAGAGTCAGGGTACAAGCGTCGTCAGGGGCGCTTTCGCTGCCCGTATGACACTCCAGGCTCAGCAGCCGGTAGGCGGCCTCGCTCTCGCAGTCTTCGTCAAAGCCCGCCCCCTCCAGAATCTGAGAGAAGGGCAGCTCCTGCTGGAGGATACCCAGCCGCCCGCCGCTCTCCCGGTACAGCACCGACGCAGACAGGAAGCCCTTGACCACCAGCTTGCTGCCGATGAGCTTGCTGTCCGAACCGCGGATGTCCACCCGGGTGGTCAGGATTTCCTCCGCGCCGCCCCGGCCGGGGGACAGCGGCAGCTCTTCGGAGAAGGTGAACTCCTTCTCCCGGATTCCCGCCGGCACCCGGGTTTCTTTCTGCTCCCGGAGCAGCTGGATGCCCCCGTCCCCCTCCACACCGGTGCTGACGGACAGGGAAACATGGCGGCAGAGCGTGGGGTACAAAACCAGATTGGCGCGGGTCAGAATCTTCCGGGGATTCAGAATACGGGCATCGATGCTCCGCAGTTCCCCCCGGATGTCCAGATTTTCGCAGGAGGCATCCCCCTGACCCTCCCCGTAGCATTGGAAAGGGATCTGAAAGTGGAGGGAGCGCAGTCCTTCCTCCTTTTCGGGTATGTACAGCACCGACGCTTCCACATTGCCGCTGGCGCAGAAGCGGCCGTCTCCGGTCATTTCCCGGCCGGTGAGGCATACGGCGCCGGTGGCGTCCACAATGCGGGCAATGTCCCCGCAGCTGTCCGGCACGATGGTCTCCCGCATGGTCTCGCAGGGGAAGGGAGCGAAGCGGAGCGTTTCAAAGTAGTCGTGATCGGCTTTTTGCAATTTCAGTTCCATATTTGGCGTCCTCCTTTTGCGTATGACGGACCTGTCAGTCCAGTGTATGCGGAGGGCGCTCCGTTTCAGAACAGGAATTCTCCTGCTGCCGTCCTTTTCTGAAAAGAAAGGGGAGCTGAAACCTGGATACGCTCTTTGATCTGCCTGAGCGTCCGGATTCCAGCGCGGCAGCGGAAGCACGACTTTAATGATGAAACCGTGTCAGTCCTTCATTTTGAAGATCCGCCTCAAAATACCGTTGAGAAACTTCGGCGACTTGACGACAACTATCTTCATGGCAGCCTCCTTCCTTTACCTCCGCATGCAGCCAAAGCCGCAGGCGATCAGCAAAAATGCCACAAGAAACAGAAGGAACCCCGTGGGGAAGATCACCGCGATCAGAATCCCCAGACCCAGCGTCACCGCGCAGGCTCCTATCCAGCGGCAGTTTCTCATACTCTTTCCCCCCTGTCTCCTGGTCTACTACCATTATATACAGAGGGGTGACGGTGGTGCGCAGATACAGAGGGACCCCCGGAAGCCTCCGGAGGTCCCTTGTGTTCAAAAAGCAGCGCGGCACTTGGGCGGTCAGGATGCCGCTCAGTGCTGGTACTCAAACTCCAAATCGTACAGACTCACCAGATCGCCGTCCCTGATGCCCATTTCCTCCAGCCGGTCGAACAGACCGCTTTCCCGCAGCATCCTGTCAAACCAGTTGCGGCTCTCATAGTCCCCGAAATTGGTATTGGCGATAAGCCGCTGAAGCCAAGGCCCCTCCACCAGATATACGCCGTCCTCCACGGTAATCTCCAGGGGCTGGCTCACGTCCACCTTGGGCGGACGCTTCACATACTCCGGCGCATAAACCGCCACAGGGGGCAGCTCTCTGAGCTTGTTGGCCACGGCGAAGACCAACTCCCGGGTGCCCTGGTGAGCGGCGGCGGAGATGGTGTACAACGGGTATCCCAGCGCTTCCACATGATCCCGCAGCGCCTCCAGGAGGCTGTCGTCCGCCATGATGTCCGTCTTGTTGGCAGCCACGATCTGCGGCCGGGAGGCCAGCTCCGGACTGTACTGCTTCAGCTCCAGATTGATGACGTCAAAGTCCGCCACAGGGTCCCGGCCTTCGCTGCCGGACACGTCCACTACATGGACCAGCAGGCGGCAGCGGTCGACATGCCGCAAAAACTCGTGCCCCAGGCCCGCGCCTTCGCTGGCCCCCTCGATGATGCCTGGAATGTCAGCCATGACAAAGCTGGCGCCGCCGTCCACATAGACTACGCCAAGATTGGGGTAAAGGGTCGTAAAATGGTAGTTGGCAATCTTGGGATTGGCCCGGCTGACCACACTGAGAAGCGTGGACTTGCCCACGTTGGGAAAGCCCACCAGACCCACGTCTGCCAGCAGCTTCAGCTCCAGCACCACCTCCATGCTCTCCCCCGGCAGGCCGCTTTTGGCAAAGCGGGGGGCCTGCCGGGTAGGGGTGGCAAAGTGGGTGTTGCCCCAGCCGCCCTTGCCGCCCCGGCAGAGGACAAAGGGCTCATCCCCGGACATATCCTGAATAATTTCGTTGGTCTCCAGATCCCGAATCAGGGTACCCCGGGGTACCCTGATGGTGAGGGATTTTCCGTCCTTGCCGCTCTTGCGCTGCCCCATGCCGTCCACGCCGTTTTCCGCCACATATTTGCGCTTGTACCGGAAGTCCATCAGTGTGGAAAGATTATCGTCCACCTGGAGGATAATGTGCCCGCCCGCGCCGCCGTCGCCGCCGTCGGGACCGCCTGCGGCGATGTATTTCTCCCGGTGGAAGGAGACGCAGCCGTTGCCGCCGTTTCCCGCCTTTACCGAGATTCTCGCCTTATCAATAAAAGTTACTGCCATAGTGGCTCCTCCTTGGTATATGGTCGATTACAGGGCCAGCCGGTAGATCCTCTGCCGCTCCATGCCCGCCCGCCAGGCAAAGTATTCCCGCGGGACCTGGCAGATCTCCACCAGCTCCGCGCCCAGGCCCTCAATGGTGTGGAAGGAGGGAATATTGCTCTCTGCGCAGGTGAGATACAGATGGGTCATACCGTGATGCCGGGCCACGGGCAGAACCAGCCGGCAGGCCGCCCGGGCGTAGCCGCGGCCCCGGCAGAGCTCGTCCACCTCGTAGCCGATGCTGCCGTTATAGTATGTGTGGAAATTGACGCCGATACGGAGGCTGATTTTGCCAACAGGTGCGCCGTTGATTAAAATGTCGTAGTAATAAAACGGCAGACCGTCCACCCCGGCAGGATTTTTTTCGATGATTTGAAGGGTCATGGGATCGCTGGCGATCCGGTCGAATTGGTCGGTGAAGGGGAACATGGCGGTCTCCTTTGTTATATTGTAAAGGAAAGCGGGGAAAAATTCAATAGGGGGATTTGCCAGTCCCTGTTAAGGAAAATGTTGCTGGGATATCACTTCGGCAGTTTCTACAAAAGCACATTGATATAACAGAAACTATGCGCTATAATCAATTCGACAAATCGGGATTTGTGGAGGTATTTTATGTTTAATGAAATATGCATATATGAGGCAAAACTGACCAAGTTAGATGAAATTGAAGAACTGATGAGGGAAGTCGCGGAATTTTACTTGGAGCAAGATGGTGTTATTGATGTGCACTATATAAAACGTACTCACCGACAAAAAGATTTCAATGCAGTTAAAGAGGGAGAATTACCTGTTCGTCTTACAAGAAATGTAGGTAAAGTAACATATGTCTTGTATTGGGTACTGGAAAATGAAGAAGTTCATGCAAGAGTTGGAAAACTTGGCATAGAAAAATTCTACAAACGTTGGAATAGGTGTTTAACCACAATGCCCAAAATAATCTTGGGTGAGAATATTGTTTGATTTACAAACTTCAGTTTATCGGACAGTCATCCATCAACAGGGGGTTGCTCACTTTGGATATTTTGACGCGCGGGTTGACGAAGCGGCTTTTGGCAGCACCAATCTGAAAAGGGACATTTGCCGCGGGCAGCCCAATGTAGCCATTGCAGAATTAACGCTTCTTTTCGCTCGCACGAAAAAAGGCTGCGACGTTGGCGCGGAGCTTCTCAGCTGGAATCTCACCTCAATTTCTTCTATTGTAACCGAAACAGTGAGAAATTTCAAGCGCTTTTGGGATCCGGACTCACAACCGGCCGCCGGCGGCCGGTTTTCCGGGTTTGCTGCGCCCAGCGGAAAGTAGGGATTGACAATCCCATCACTTTTCCATATAATTTAATCGGCGTGTCTGAAAAGATCATTTTCAGCACCGGCCCGGCAAGAACAAAAAGTATCGCTTGTTCAAATAAAAAGGAAAGGAAGATTCGCCATGATCTATTCTACCGAAGTCCAGCACATGTGCCCGGTCGCCAAGGGCGCGTACCATGGTCCCGCTCCCATCCCCGAGGAGGGAAAGTGGGTTCAGGCCAAGGAAATCAAGGATATCTCCGGTTTCACCCACGGTGTGGGCTGGTGCGCTCCCCAGCAGGGTGCCTGCAAGCTGACGCTGAACGTCAAGGAGGGCGTCATTGAAGAGGCTCTCGTGGAGACCCTGGGGTGCTCCGGCATGACCCACTCCGCTGCCATGGCCTCCGAGATCCTCATCGGCAAGACCATTCTGGAGGCTCTGAACACTGACTTGGTGTGCGATGCCATCAACACTGCCATGCGTGAGCTGTTCCTTCAGATTGTTTACGGCCGCACCCAGTCCGCGTTCTCCGAGGGCGGTCTGGCTGTGGGCGCTTCTCTGGAAGACCTGGGCAAGGGCCTGCGCAGCCAGGTGGGCACCATGTTTGGCACTAAGGAAAAGGGCCCCCGCTACCTGGAGATGGCCGAAGGCTACTGCACCCGCATGGCTCTCAACAAGGACGGCGAGGTCATCGGCTATGAGTTTGTGAATCTGGGCAAGATGATGGACTTCATCAAGAAGGGCGACGACGCCAATACCGCCCTGGAGAAGGCCAAGGGCCATTACGGCCAGTTTGACGCGGCGGTCAAGTATATTGACCCCCGGCACGAGTAAGGGAGGAGGACAAAAATTATGGCTCTGTTTGAAAGCTACGAGAGAAGAATTGAGAAGATCAACGGCGTCCTCGCTCAGTACGGCATCAAAAGTGTCGAGGAGTGCCGGGAGATCTGCCAGGCCAAGGGCTTCGACCCCTATGAGATCGTCAAGGGCATCCAGCCCATCTGCTTTGAGAATGCCTGCTGGGCCTACGTGGTGGGCGCAGCCATCGCGCTGAAGAAGAACATCACTACCGCCGCCGAGGCCGCTACCGCCATTGGCGAAGGCCTCCAGGCCTTCTGCATCGACGGCTCTGTGGCCGACGACCGGAAGGTGGGTATCGGCCACGGCAACCTGGGCGCCATGCTGCTCAGCGACGAGTCAAAGTGCTTCGCCTTCCTGGCGGGCCACGAGTCCTTCGCCGCCGCCGAGGGCGCCATCGGTATTGTCAAGAACGCCAACAAGGCCCGGAAGGAGCCTCTGCGGGTTATCCTCAACGGTCTGGGCAAGGACGCCGCCCAGATCATCAGCCGCATCAATGGCTTCACCTATGTGCAGACCCAGTTTGATTATGGCACCGGCAAGGTGAACGTGGTCAAGGAGATCCGCTACAGCGAGGGTGAGCGGGCCAATGTCCGCTGCTACGGCGCAGACGATGTCCGCGAGGGCGTGGCCATCATGCACCTGGAGGGCGTGGATGTGTCTATCACCGGCAACTCCACCAACCCCACCCGGTTCCAGCACCCCGTGGCCGGCACCTACAAGAAGGAGTGCGTGGAGCAGGGCAAGAAGTACTTCTCTGTGGCCTCCGGCGGCGGCACAGGCCGTACCCTGCACCCCGACAACATGGCCGCTGGCCCCGCTTCCTATGGTATGACCGACACCATGGGCCGAATGCACTCCGACGCCCAGTTCGCCGGTTCCAGCTCCGTCCCCGCCCATGTGGAGATGATGGGCTTTTTGGGTATGGGCAACAATCCCATGGTGGGCGCCACCGTGGCTGTGGCTGTAGCGGTTGCCGAAAGCCTGAAGTAAGCGGGAGCAGGCTGGTTTTATACCGGAAACGTTAGAAAGCCCCGAAAACATCAAAACAGGAATCACATCATGGCCATGATGTGATTCCTGTTTTTTGCTGGCAGGTGGTACAGAAGCTGTACTGTAGTCTCATTGATATCGCCGACACACTTTTGTCATTTCGCCCAGTCTGGTAAAATTTTTGACCGATTCAGATGAAAGCACAGACCACTCTGCAATCCATTGTCAATATGGCGGAGGTTCTCAATACCTCCCTCCAATCAAGCGGCGCAGCCACAGGCAGTCATCCCTGCCTATGATCCCACAGAGATACCACAGTCCTGCCAGGAGCAGCAAATAGCATCCGCCCGCCAAAATTCCCCCATCCAGCAGGACCGCCATACCACTGGCTGCCGCTGTACAGATAGCTGCCAGTGCTGGTTTCCCGATAGCCAGCCGGATACCAGACACCCGAGTCAGCCGCCGCAGACTCAGCGCAAAATTGATGAGATGGGTTATGGCAAAGCTGACAGCATAACCGCTCAATCCCAGTTTGGGCAACAGATACCATAAAAATACAACATCCAGAAAGGACGTCAGCGTATTGTACCGCGCATTGGCATTTTGCTGCCCCAGCCCCTTGCACATTGCATCCACCAGTGCGTCCATATAGAGCATAGGGACAAAGACCGCATAGAGCCGCAGAAAGCTTCCCACCTGCCGCTCCTGATACAGCATCTCACCCAAGGTTTCCGCCAACGCAAACAACAGCCCGCCTGCGCACAATCCAAAAAGCATTGCCGCCCGCAGCCCCTGCTTTGCCAGATACTGCACCCGGCTTTTACTGCCGCGGGCCGCGCATCGGGAGAACTCCGGCACCAGCAGTTCCGCTAATGAGAACAGAATCGCCGCGGGAAACATCAATACAGGAAATACCATTCCACGGATCATGCCGTAATCCGCCATTGCGTTCACGGTTCCGGCAAAAAGCGCCAGCTGCCGGGGAATAATCAAATCCTCAATGGTATTCAACCCAGACCGCAGCGTATCGGCCAGAGCCAGCGGCAGGGATACCTGCAAAATGCGGCCATAAGGCGGCCGCGCTCCGACCTTCCGTCCCGCCTTTGGCCGCAGTACAGTCAGCATCCAAAAGCCCAGTACATCCGCCGCACAGCTGCCCGCCGCCACAGCAACAGCGGACCGGCCGGAGTCTGCACCCGCCCACCAGGAAAGGAGTGCAAGCGTAACCGCTACGAAACAGCACTGCTCCAAAAAGGCCACTGCCACGGTGCTGACAATCCGTTTGACGGCGTTAAAATAACCGGTCATGACGCCATGGAGGCATCTGACCGGCAGGAACAGCGCAAAGATGCGAAGCGCGGCAATCGCAGCCCGGTCTCCGATCCAGACTTCGCACAGCCAGGGCGCGGCATGCCAAAGGACAATTGCCGCCGCGCTGCCGGACAGCAGGCCATACCGGCAGCATCCGGAAAGAACGCCGGAGAGATTGCCCCCTTTTCCCCTTCCCAGCTCCCCGGCGGAGAGATACGTCGCACAGGTGCGGATACCTGCCGAGCCTATGGTAAAGGACAGGGCGGCAACGGAGAGAACCAGCTGTAAAAGACCGATCCCGGCCGCGCCGATACGGCTGGACAGATAGACCTGAAAGCTCATCTCTGCCAGACGCAGGAGGAAGTTTGCCCCGGTCAGGAGTATCATGTCATAGAAGATCTTGTTGCCCTTTTTCATTTTCACACCCCCATACATTTATATGGGGATGGACGGTCAAAATAACAAAAACCGCTTCTCGGCACAAAGATATCGTCAGCACATTTCCGTCCGGCCCGGCCAGGTTCAGCAGGCCGGATGCGGAAACGCCGCCCAGAAAGCACACATTTTCCGCTCCGGCCTTGACGGCACAGGTACTGACACAATCTTCTGCAATAGTAAAAAGAAGTTTTACTATTGCTCTGTATCGGACCGGGAAAAACCCCACCATCGGCGGCAGGGATCGCGTCAGAATCTTCTAAACCATAAATAGCCAAAGAGCGAGCGGGACGGCAAAAGCCATCCCGCTCGTTTCAGAAAAAATCATCAAGGGAGATAATTCATCGGGTTCTGCCGCTCTCCGTTGTAACGGACCTCGAAGTGGCAGTGATTGCCGGTGCTCCGACCTGTGGAACCCATCTCCGCAATATGCTGCCCCTTGTAGACCTTGTCGCCCACACTGACCAGAATCTTGCTGTTGTGGCCGTAATAGGTGACGTAGCCGTTTCCGTGGTCGATCTGGACCAGATAACCGAAGCTTCCCATCCAGCCGGCATGGATGACAGTTCCGCCGTCCGCCGCCACAATGTCCGTACCATAGGAGTTGGCAATATCCACGCCGCCATGGAAAGACTTGCCGCCAAAGATGTTGCGGTAGCCGTACCGGGAGGTGATGCTGCCGCTGGTAGGCCAGCGGAAGGAACCGGTGGGCGCCCAGCTGGGACGCTCCTTGGTGCCTCGGGCCTGAATCTCCGTAACAGGCTCCTGGAAAATATCCTGGGAAATGATCTCCCGCTCAATTTCCGTTACACCCTCATAGGAGACTTTCGCCACAGTGTTGGACTTGCCGTAAGCGCCTTTGGAGATGATCTTCGTGTCGCCCTCCCACATGGTATTGTCGTCCTGGTACTCGATCTCGTAGGGGATATCCTCCTCGTAGTACTCCATCTGGGTGGCCCGGACGGTCAAATAGGGAACGGCGTTGCTGATGAGCAGCTCGTCGCCGATCTGCAGCTTGTCAATGTCATAGCCGGGGTTCAGGGCCAGCAGTTCCTTACTGGTCATATTGTGGTCCTCAGCAATCACGGACCAGCAGTCACCCTGTTCCACAGTGTAGGTCACTTCGCCGTCCTTTTCGCTGTTGATGAGCAGTGCCACATCCGCCAGATTGGTGAACTCTTCCACCGGCAGATCGCACTCCCGGATCTCCACACCCTCTACGAAGTCGATGGAGATGGTGTTCTCATTCCGGAATCCGGCGGACACCTGATCAAGCAGCTCTTCCATCGCGCCTTTGGTCTGGGTTGCACCCAAAAACTCTCCGTTGACATACAGCGCGTACCCGTGAGCCACCACCCGAAGGGAATCGCTGAGCGCTTCCTCCAGATCGGATTCCTCCACCAGCGCACTGCGGAAGGTCAGCCCGGTGGAATAGGAAACCTTGTCCGGCTCCAAGGTGTAGCTGCTACCCAGTACCTGAGAAATGGAGCTTTCCACCTGCCGGACAGCGGCCTGCGCCTCCTCCTCGCTGGCTACGGCACCCAGCGCCTGTCCCTCAAAGGAGAGTGTGGTGGCGGTGGTGTAAAGCACCTGAAAAGCAGTATAAAACACCAGAACCAGACCGGCGGTCAGGAACACCGCCGTCTGAATCAGCCGGTGCTTCGGCGTCCTCTCCCGGGCGCGGGCTGACAGCTTGGAGAAAAAGGAGCGGAAGCGGTACGCAAGCCCCCCTCCCTTCTGCCGCAGCAGCGGCATGCTGCCCCGCAGCAGAAGCTGCAGCTGACGGTAAGGGCTGCTGGACTCCGGAAAGCGGCGGTGTGCGCGGTAGTCCAGAATACGCCGGGGCCGTCCCGGCGGAGAAGAGGAGGCCGCAGAAGCGGCCCTGACCGGCGCTGCTCTTCTGGCGGTCCGGTCCGTTTTGTTTTTCTCAGCCTTGTTTTTGTTTTCCTTCTGGAACATACAGAATCCTCCGACAGAGTTACAAAGCAGTACAAAGGGTTACAAATAGTAACAATGGTATTTTACCCTATTTTCTCCACTTCGTCAAGCCCCAGATTCCTGTCGTTTTTCCGCTGTCTCCAGTGCTTGGTAAGAAATCTTTTTCACCGCGCCGACAAACTCACGGAACAGCGGATGCGCCCGGTTCGGCCGACTTTTGAGCTCCGGATGGAACTGCACCCCCACAAACCAGGGGTGGTCCTCCAGCTCCACGATTTCCACCAGCCGCCCGTCGGGGGACAGTCCGGAAAAGGACATCCCCGCTCCGGCCAGCTTCTCCCGGTAGTCGTTGTTGAATTCATAGCGGTGCCGGTGCCGCTCCTCCACCCGGTCCGTCCCATAGGCGGCCGCCGCCAGACTGCCTGCCGTCAGAACGCAGGGATAGCTGCCCAGCCGCATGGTGCCGCCTTTCTCCGTCACACCGGCCTGATCCGGCATCAGTCCGATAACCGGCCAGGGGGTACAGGGGGCCAGCTCGCTGGAGTGGGCTCCCGCCAGCCCCGCGCCGTTCCGGGCCAGCTCCACCACCGCCATCTGCATCCCAAGGCAAATGCCCAGGAAAGGGATCTTATTCTCCCGGGCATACCGGACAGCGGAAATCTTGCCCTCCACCCCCCGGCTGCCGAAGCCCCCGGGTACCAGAATCCCGGCGCATCCAGCCAGCATGCCGGCGGCGTTTTCATCCGTCACCGCCTCACTGTCCACCCAGCGGACATTCACTTTCACGCCGTTTTCGATTCCTCCATGGGTCAGAGCCTCCGCCACAGACAGATACGCGTCGTGAAGGGCCACGTACTTGCCCACCAGCGCGATTTCCACCTCGCCGCCGGGATGCCTGGCCTTATGAACCATAGTGGCCCACTCGGTAAGGTCCGGCATGTGACAGATGAGTCCCAGCCGCCGCACCACCACGTCCGCCAGCCCCTCCCGCTCCAACATCAGCGGCACCTCGTAGAGCAGATCCGCCGTCAGGTTGGGAATGGCGTGTTCCACCGGGATATTGCAGAACAGGGAGATTTTCTCCAGGATGTCTTTTGGAACCGGCTTGTCGGAGCGGCACATAATGACGTCCGGCTGGATGCCCAAGCTCAACAGCTCTTTGGCGGAATGCTGCGTGGGTTTGGATTTCAGCTCTCCAGTGCCAGGGATGGAGACGATGAGGGAGACGTGGATAAACATCACGTTGTGCCGGCCCCGCTCTGCGGCCACCTGACGGATGGATTCCAGAAAGGGCTGGCTCTCGATGTCCCCCACCGTACCTCCGATCTCCACGATGGCAACGTCAGCGTCCGGAGTGTCCAGCTGGTAGATGCGGCGCTTGATTTCTCCGGTAATATGGGGGATGATCTGTACCGTACCGCCCAGGTAGTCCCCCCGGCGCTCCCGGTTGAGCACGTCCCAATATACCTTTCCGGAGGAGACAGAGGAATTCACATCCAGATTTTCGTCGATAAACCTCTCATAATGCCCCAGGTCCAGATCCGTTTCCGCCCCGTCGTCCGTGACGAACACCTCCCCATGCTGATAGGGGTTCATGGTGCCGGGGTCCACATTGAGATACGGGTCCAGCTTCTGCACCTTCACCCGCAGTCCCCGCTGCTTGAGCAGACGGCCCAGAGACGCGGCGGTGATCCCTTTGCCCAGACCGGACACCACGCCGCCGGTGACAAAGATATATTTGACGGACACAGATAATCCCTCCCATGCTTCGCAGCAGTGCCGCGAAATAAAAATCAAGGTCTTATCATAGTCCCATTGCGGTGAAATGTCAAGGCGGCTTCGGCAGAATTCAGTGGATCAAATATGAAAAGAACCGCTCCATTCCGCCTCCCGGGCATCGCTTTTTCAGCCGCCAAACACCCTCTCTACATTTCCACCGCCTGTCCCAGGCGGAAAAAGTAAAGTGCCTTCCGTACCACCGGCAGCTCAAGAATTTTTTCCAGTGCGGCGCTGTACGTCTCCAGTTGGGAACGATAGCCTTCAGCCTTATCCATCAGCGTCTCTTCCGTTACATAGTCTGTCTTGAAATCAATTATGGTAACACGTCCATTCTTCACAGCAAACAGATCCGCCACGCCTTGGAGCAGAATCTCCTCGCCGTCCTCCAGTCCGGCAAAATAATCCGATCCAGGGATCAGCAGGCTGAACCGGTATTCCCTCTCCACCCGGTCCGCCTGCCGCAGCTCCGCAGCCAGGGGCGAGGCCAGGAAACGCCGGACAGCCTCCCGGTCCACCGCCTCCGCCTGCTCCTCCGTCAGCAGCCGACGGGCGGTCAGCGACGTCACGACCTCCTCCACATCCGTATCCTCCTCCAGCGGCAGATACTGCATCACCAGATGCATAGCCGTTCCCCGCTCCGCGCCGGTAAGGGGCCTGTGCCCCGACAGAAATCGGGGCGCCGCAAAGTCCCGCCGGACATATGGCTGGACTGTCTCCTCTGCGATCTCCTTGTCCTTTTCCCTCCCTTTGAGCTGGGTGGCGGTAAGTTTGGTGGGAACAGAGCAGGCCGCCTGATGGGGATATCGAAAATCCAGCGCCTCCCGCAGCACCGGCAGCGCCGCTCCTCCGGAGGGCCCGCCGGAAGATACCTCCTCCGTCCGCTCCGGCGCTTCGCTGTATTGGGACCGTTGGTGGAGCTCCACCAGCCAGGGCTCGTCCTCCGCCGGAGCCCAGATGCCTTCCTCCATGCCTGCCAGAGCTCTGAGCGCCGCAGCCTCCCGCCTTTGCAGCAGCGGCAGCAGAATCCACTCCGCCATAGATCGGGCCCCATCCGCCGTTTCCGGCGGAACAGGCAGCGCCGACAGCGCTGTCAGCTCCTTCAGCCTGCGGGAGGCGGCGGCCATGGAAGCCGTCAGAATCAGCTTCTCCTTGGCCCGGGTCATGCCTACGTACAGCACCCGCATTTCCTCCGACCTGGACTCCCGGCTCAGTATGCCGGACACCGCTTCCCGGGCAATGGTGGGATAGCGGATGTGGCGGTCCAAATCGATGCAGAGCGGTCCCAGTCCCAATTGGGGATGGACCAGCACCGGTTTCTGTAAATCCATCTGGTTGAACCGCTTGCCCAGATCCGCCAGAATAACAACAGGAAACTCCAATCCTTTGGACTTGTGGATGCTCATGATCTGTACGCCTCCCGCAGGGGAACCGGAGGCCGTCACCGGCTGCTCCCCGTTTTCCAGCAGGCGGCGGAGATGGGACACAAAGGCGAACAAACCCTTGTAGCCTGCGCTCTCAAAGTTCCGGGCGTGCTCGTACAGCGCGATCAGATTCTCCCGCCGCCGCACGCCTCCCGCCATGGCCCCGAAAACACCCAGCACGTTCATCTGGTTGTAAATCCGCCAGATCAGGCGGTGTACGCTCATATCACGGGACAGCCCGCGCAGCTCCTCCAGCTGCGCCAGAATGGCGGCGCAGTCCTCGTCTTCGGAGGAGGCAAGCGCCTCATAAAAATCACCGTCGGGGTGGAGTCCACGGATTGTGGCCAGCCGGTCCGGAGAAAAGCCCGCCAGGGGCGAGCGCAGTACGGCAATCAGAGGCACGTCCTGCCGGGGATTGTCCAGAATCTCCAGCAGGGAGCACACCACCGCCACCTCCATAGAGGAGAAGAAATCCTCGTTTTCCTGTGCGGCGCAGGGAATCCCCCGCTCCTCCAGCGCTCTGGCGTAGCGCTTCAGCCGCGGTCCGGGAGAGCGCATGAGAATCACGATGTCCTCCGGGCGGCAGGGCCGGAGCGCTTCCGCATCCTCGCCGGCGACGGGATATCCCTCCGCGAGCAGGGCGGCAATCCGTTCCGCCACGAACCGGGCCTCCAGCAGCGGACCGGGAACCGTCTCCTCCGCCCCGTCCTCCAGCGGCGGGACCAGCAGGTGAAACTCCGCCTGACAGTCCTCTCTTGGCGGCAGGTAATCCGCGCCGAAGTACAACCGCTCCGCCGGACCATAGTCCACGTCCCCCATCTCCCGGCTCATCAGGTTGGAGAAGATAAAGTTGGCCGCATCCAGCACCGGTGCGCGGGAACGGAAATTCTGGCTGAGCAGAATGCGCCGGGGTTCCCCCTGAACCGCCTCCGGCGCGTCGGGATAAATCCGGTACTGCTCCAGGAATATAGTAGGGTCTGCCAGACGGAAACGGTAAATGGACTGCTTCACATCCCCCACGGTGAACAGCGTCCGCCCGCCGTGGGACAGCGCGTCAAACACGCAGTTCTGCACCTGGTTGGTGTCCTGATACTCGTCCACCATCACCTCCCGGTAGCGTCCGGCCACCACCTCCGCCAGGGGCGTGGGGCAGCCGTCCTCTCCCAGAAGCAGGCGCACCGCGTAATGCTCCTGGTCCGAGAAGTCCGTCACGTTCCGCCGCAGCTTTTCTTTCTGATAGGCCGCTGAAAAATCCGCGCACAGCGTCAGCAGCGCCTCCATGGCAGGGGATGACCGGGCAAGATCCATCCCTGTCTCCACACCCGACCCGTCCAAAATGGCACAAAACCCCGCCGTCTCCTTTTTGCAGCGGTCCCAGAGGGCCTTGGCTTTCTCCTTCACCTCGGGGATCTCGCACTTTTTGGCGGCGGAGAGCCGGGGAAAAACGGGAATCCTTTCCGCCGCCCGGTCCCAGCCCTGTGCCGCCGCCTCCGCCAAAGCCAGCAGCTGCGCTGCCGCCGCAGCAAATCCCGGCGCATACGCCTTTTCCACCACGGCGTCAGCGCGCAGCTCCTCTCTGGCTCCGTCCAGCAGCCGCGCCCAGTGCCGCGCCTTGCGCTCCACGCGGGACAGCAGCGCACGACCAAAAACCGTCTCCCCGCCGTCCTCCGGCAAAGCGGCCCAGACCGCCTTCTGCTCCTCCAGCCAGCGCTCCGGATAGGCGTGGCTCTGAATCTTGCCGTGAAGCTCCAGCACCAGATTTTCCAGACCCCGGTCGTCCCGGCCGAAGCCGAAGCAATCTGCCAGCTGAATCCGGCCCGGGCTCATATCGGTATAAAATTTCTCCAGAACACCCGGCAGCACTTTCTGCCGCAGCAGAGACGCCTCGCCCTCATCAAGGACGCGGAAGTCCGCCGTCAGCCCCCCCTGCCCATCCAGATCCAGCAAGTGGACGTTCTCCCGCAGCAGCGCGGTGCAAAATGCGTCAATTGTCTTGATATCCGCCTGATACACCAGCAGCAGCTGCCGCTGCAAATGCCGGTCGCCGGGATGCGCCTGCATCCGCTTGCCCAGTTCCTTGGCAATCCGTTCCCGCAGCTCCGCCGCCGAGGCGCGGGTATAGGTGATAATGAGGAAGTCGTCCATATTGGCCTGCTCCTCTCCCAGCGCGTCCAGCCCTTCCATCTCCTTCAGATGCGCGGGCTTGGTGTTGATG
>CAJTUD010000042.1:0-18210 GCA_910579725.1 uncultured Oscillospiraceae bacterium
TTTTCCTACATCAGGGGGCTTTTGTCTATTGTCCGTTTTTACGGGGGCGGTTCACTGAACATGGGTGTATTTTCATATTCAACCATTCCTGACCTTCTCGATTGCAATACCCTCGATATAGCGGTTTATAATATCTTCCACGTTTTTGATATGATCAACGGGCAACCTGCTCAAGCGAGCAACCACGCCGGATATGTCAGAATTATTTGCATCACCCAGTAAAATAAAGTCACAGGAGACCAATAAAACAGAACAGAGCTGAAGCAAGATCGGAACGGAGAGTCCAACTGCCCCACGTTCAACGCCAGAGATATATTGCGCTGTAACATCCAGCAACTCGGCCAGCCTCTCCTGTGTTAGCCCGGCTATCTCCCGCGCTTGTTTGACGCGCATACCAATTTGTACGTTTTCCGTTTTTTTCTCCGCCACAAAACTCACCTCCCACTTGTAGTTTAAGTGAGTTTTGCAGTATAATACAGTCATTGAAAATTTAATTTTACTAATATTAAAAATTTACACCCCCAATAATAGGAGGAAATACCATGAGCAAAAACATCTGTGCGTTTACGGGCCATCGCCCCAGCAGATTTCCGTGGGGCTATGATGAAAGCAACCAGGAGTGTGTTGCACTGAAAGAGATTTTAACTGGAGAGATTATGCGGTTAACCGATATCGGTGTAACAAATTTCCTCAGTGGGATGGCGGAGGGTGTAGACACTTGGGCCTCAGTCATTGTTCTGGCGCTCCGGGAAAAGAACCCAGAGATTAAACTCCATTGCATTCTCCCATGTAAAACGCAGGCGGATAACTGGAGTTCCACATCACAGGTTCTCTATCGCTCTATTCTGGAACAGGCAGATTCTATTATTTATGTCAGCAGAGACTACCACAAAAAATGTATGATGGAGCGCAATAAATTCATGGTCAACCATGCGGACATTCTTCTGGCTGTCTGCCGGGAAATCCCTCGCAGCGGGACAGAGGCAACCATCAATTACGCCAGGAAAATGAGCAGAGAAATTATCATCATAGACCCATCTGCCCGGAGACTTACCCACGAAAATCCAGTTGCTGACCTTTCATCAATATGAAAGAGACAGGCCCTCGGATGCGGCACATTTGAGGGCCTGTTCGTACACATTCAATTCATTTCAAATCTTCTCTTGGAGAACTGGGTGCTGACCCAACATTGACAGAAAACTTCCTACGGATGGGCTTGGATGAGTTGTCCGTTTCTCCCTCGGCGGTGCTGCCGTTACAAAAGCTGAAATGTATTTCTGATGTTCTTTTATGTGGCTAAGTAATTTCAGATGTGCTATAATAGCCAAGAGAGCGGCTATTATATTTTTACAAATAAGTCATCGAAGAAGGATGGAACCTATGGAACTTCGTGTTTTGCGCTATTTTTTGTTGGCGGCAAGGGAAGAAAACATTACCAGGGCCGCAGAACTGCTCCATGTGACTCAGCCCACATTGTCCCGGCAACTCATGCAGCTGGAGCAGGAGCTGGGAACGAAACTCTTTCACCGCGGGCAGCACAGCATCACCCTGACAGACGATGGAATGCTGCTCAAGCGCAGGGCACAGGAGCTGGTGGATCTGGCCGATAAGACGGAGCGGGAGTTTGTCAAGTCAATGAGTGCCCTCACCGGCGAATTATCCATTGGAAGCGGCGAGACATTGAGTATGCACACACTCTCCCAATGGATCGCCTCGTTCCGGGCAGAATATCCAATGGTACAGTACGACATATTCAGCGCCACCGCTGACGAGATCAAAGACCGTCTCGAAAAGGGCATTTTAGATATGGGCCTGCTGGTCGAGCCAGTTGACATTACAAAATACGAATTTATCCGTATGCCTAAAAAAGAACGATGGGGCATTTTGGTTTCTAAAAGTTCTCCACTTGCTTTGAACGACCATATTGGTCCAAGCGATCTGGCACATACTCCGCTTTTGATTGCCAAACGGAACATGGTACGGGAAGGACTACGGGGGTGGTTCGGGAACAGTTTTGACTCTCTGGAAATTGCCGGTACCTATAATTTGCTTTATAATGCCGCAGTGCTGGCGGAGCATGGGGTGGGAGCCATGCTATGTATGGAGCATGACCGTTCCTATGAAAACCTCCGCTTTATTCCTCTGTTTCCCGTACTTGAAACGGGGGCTGTCCTCGTCTGGAAAAAGAATCAGACCTGCTCCGCAGCGGCGTCACATTTCTTTGCCCACGTTCAGAAATGCTCAAAACGTATGGACGGCGATAAAATCTAAGCATTAGACATTTGAAACTTTGCAGATTAAAATGTAGGCATCCAGAAAGAAGGATGCCTGCATTTTTTATTTAGGGGGTGTGGAAAGGAATGACCATCAATGAGGCAAGCGAACGGTACAACATTCCCATTTCTGTTCTGCGAGAGTACGAGAGCTGGGGATTGTGCGATACAGTCAAAACCGTCATGGGTGCCTGGCAGTATGACGATGAGGACATTGAGCGCCTAAGCATGATTATGACCCTGCATGATATTGGCTTTGAGCATGATGAGATCGCCAACTATATGCGGCTTCTGCTCCGGGGTGATTCCACCCAGGCGGAGCGGATGCGGATTCTGAAGCAGAAGCGGGACAAGACGCTGGATGAAATCCACTTTCAGGAACGGCGGCTGGACCGGCTGGACTACCTTCGTCACCAGATACGAAAGCAGTCAAGTCCTGAAAAAAACTCTTGACTTGAAGTTTGCTTAAAGCTGTAGGATAAAACGGAAAACAACGATTGGAGGTGCAGTATGCGCTATACAAAATTAGGACGGTCTGATTTATCTGTTTCCCGCATTTGCCTGGGCTGTATGGGCTTTGGCGACGCAAAAAACGGACAGCACTCCTGGACTATTGATGAGGCCTATTCCCGCGAGATCATCAAGCGGGCGCTGGAGCTGGGGGTGAACTTCTTCGATACCGCCATTGCCTATCAGAGCGGCACCAGTGAGCAATATGTGGGCCGGGCCGTCCGTGACTTCGCCAAGCGGGAGGATGTAGTGATAGCCACGAAATTCCTTCCCCGAGCGGAGGATGAGATCACGGTGGGTATCAGCGGCCAGCAGCACATTGAGCGGATGCTGAATACCAGTCTGAGCAACCTGGGCCTGGACTATGTGGACCTGTATATCTACCACATGTGGGACTACCAGACGCCCCTCTATGAGATCATGGATGGGCTGAACAACATGGTCAAGGCAGGCAAGGCTCGGTATATCGGTATCTCCAACTGCTTTGCGTGGCAGCTCGCCAAGGCCAACGCCCTGGCAGAGAAAGAGGGCTTTGCCAAGTTTGTTTCTATCCAAGGGCATTACAACCTGATCTTCCGGGAGGAGGAGCGGGAGATGGCGAAGCTCTGCGCCCAGGACGACATCGCCATGACCCCCTACAGCGCGTTAGCAGGCGGACGGCTCTCCAAGCGCCCCGGTGAAACATCCAAGCGGCTGGTGGAGGACAGCTATGCCAAGCTGAAGTACGATGCCACGGCGGAACAGGACAGCGAGATCATCCGCCGTGTGGCGGAGCTGGCCGACCGGCACAGCGTTACCATGACGGAAATCGCTCTGGCGTGGCTGCTGACCAAGGTAACGGCCCCGGTGGTGGGAGCAACAAAACTCCACCACATTGAGGGTGCGGCCAAGGCGGCAGAATTGACACTGGCTGCGGAGGAACTGTCCTATCTGGAGGAACCCTATGTCCCCCACACCTTGGTGGGCGTGATGGCACAGAACACTGCCTCCGCCGCAAAAGAATCCCACGTCTGGTCTACCGGCAATCAGGAAATTAAGTGACAAAGGAGAAATTCTCATGAGCAAAAAATTAGCAGCGTACTTTTCGGCCAGCGGCACCACGGCTGCGGTGGCCAGGATACTGGCGGAGGCTGCGGAAGCTGACCTCTACGAGATCAAGCCGCAGGCGCCCTATACCCGCGCTGACTTAAACTGGCAGGACAAAAAGTCCCGCAGCAGCGTGGAGATGAATGATAAGTCCTTCCGCCCGCCCCTGGCGAACCGGGATGCCCATGTGGAGGACTACGACACCATCTTCCTGGGCTTCCCCATCTGGTGGTACACAGCTCCCACTATTATCAACACTTTCTTGGAGAGCTACGATTTCTCTGGCAAAACAATCATCCTGTTTGCCACCTCCGGCGGCAGCGGTTTCGGTAAGACCGCCGCTGATCTGAAAGTCAGCGCCAAAGGCGCGGTCATTCGAGATGGAAAACTGCTGAATGGCAGACAGACCAGGGAATCTCTTGCCGCCTGGGTCAACAGCTTGTCTGTGTAAGGAGGCCCGCAGTATGAAAAGAACGCTTTCTCTCTTTTTGACCGTGGCCCTTATGCTCACTCTTGCCGCTTGCGGCTCTAAGAGCGGGCAGGACAGCACCAGTTCCAGTCCCGCGCCGGAAGGGAACACTCCCACCTCCACCGCACCGGAGATACCCCCGGCAAACCAGCCAGAGGACACCACCCCGACAGAGGAACAGACCCCCGAAGGGACTGACGACAGCGAGAAGAAAGTCCTGATTGCCTATTTCTCCGCTACCAACAACACGGAGAATATCGCAAACCATTTGAACGAGATATTGGACGCAGACCTCTATGAGATCGTGCCGGAGACGCCTTATACCGCTGACGATCTGAATTACAACGATTCCTCCAGCCGTTCCAGTCAGGAGATGAACGACCCCGACAGTCGCCCCGTTATTTCCGGCAGCGTGGAGAACATGGAGCAGTACGATGTGATCTTCCTGGGCTATCCCATCTGGTGGGGCGAGGCCCCCAGGATCATCAACACTTTCTTGGAGAGCTACGACCTGAGCGGAAAGACCATCGCACCCTTCTGTACCTCTGCCAGCAGTCCCTTGGGGTCCAGCGCCACGAAGTTGCAGGACCTGACCGGCAGTGCAGCATGGCTGGAGGGCCAGCGGTTCAGCGGTGGAGCCTCCGTCTCCGATGTGCAGTCTTGGGTAGACAGTTTGAATCTGAAGGTCTGATTTTATGAAGCCAAAACAAATCGTGAAAATCGTTGTGGATGTTGCAATGACCCTGGGGATGCTGTTCCAGATGGGCTACCACCTGTGGGGCGACACCGCCCATGAGTGGGTGGGCGCAGGGCTGTTTCTCCTGTTCCTGCTCCACCACATCCTCAACTGGCGCTGGTGGACAGGGCTGTTCAAAGGGAAATATACCGCCGTCCGCATCCTGCAAACTACGATCAATTTGCTCACTCTGGCGGCAATGTTGGGGCTGATGGTCAGTGGTGTGATCCTCTCCAGCAAGGTGTTTGCGTTCCTGCAAATCCGGGGGCACATGGCCTTTGCCCGCAGACTGCACATGGCCGCGTCCTATTGGGGGTTCCTCCTGATGACGGCGCACCTGGGCCTGCATTGGGGGATGCTGCTGGGAATGGTTCGGAAAACGGGAAAAACGAAGCTCCCCGGCAAACCCGCCTCCCACTTGACAGCGTTGCTTGGCGCACTGATCGCCGCCTATGGTATGACTGCGATGGTCAATCGCAATTTCGTTACCTATCTGTTTTTGCAGGCGGAATTTGTTTTCCTTGATTTCAGCGAATCCAAAATGCTGTTTTACCTGGACTATCTGGCGATTATGGGAACATTCATTTTCCTGGCCCATTTTGCGGCGAAGCTGCTGAGAAAATGCAAAGAGAGGAAAACGCTATGAAAAAGTGGATCGCAGTATTACTTGCCGCAGCCATCCTACTGACCGCAGCGGGCTGTGGAGGCAATGCAGAACAGCCTTCTGAAACTGACCAGTCCCATACGGTGGGCGATACTCCCACGGTGGGCAACGGCACAGATGATCCAACTACCCCACCACCCACAGAAGGAGAAGCGGATCAATCATCGGAGCCGGAGGACAGCCCAGCCCCGGAGCAGACACAGGAAACGGCGGCAGAGCCGGGAGATACCCCTGCGCCTGTTGTCCAGCAGCCCAGCGGCCAGCCGGAAACCACTTCGCCTCCGGCAACTGCTCCCATAACGACACCAGAGCCGGACACGGCCCGTATCCTGATTGCCTACTTTACTTGGGCGGATAATACTGTTGTCGAGGATCAGGATGCCGCGATTCAAGCGGCACTGGATCACTACGAATCCATAGGTGACGCCTCCCGGTATGAGGGGGTGGACGCCACAACCTCCGCCAGCGTAGTTGTTCCCGGAAATGCGGCCAAGATTGCCGCTTGGATTCAACAAGAGGTAGGCGGCGACCTGTTCTCCATCGTCGTGGAGGACCCATATTCCAGTGACTATGACGAGTGCTTGGACCGGGCGGCAGATGAAAAAGCGAACAATGCCCGTCCCGCGCTGGTCAATCATGTGGGTAATATGGAGGACTATGACATCGTATTTATCGGTTTTCCTAACTGGTGGTACACCTTGCCTATGGCGGTTCTCAGCTTTGTGGATGAGTACGATTTTTCCGGCAAGACCATTGTTCCCTTTTGCACTCACGGAACAGGAGGACTTTCCAGCACCATCCGGGACCTGACCGCCGCGCTCCCTGACGATGTAACGATTCTGGACGCCATAGGAGTTTACCGCCCGGATGTAGATTCTTCCCGCCCAGCCGTCCAGGAATGGATTGCGGGATTGGACCTGGATATTTGATAATAGGAGGTTTTGAATATGCCGCACGTTGCCATTACGATGATTCCCGGACGGGATGATGAAACCAAACAGGCGCTGGCACTGAAAACTCAGACTTTCCTGGTGAAAGAGTTGGGCATCGACCCAAAGTTTGTCTCTGTGTCCATTCAGGACATCCCCAAGGAGGACTGGAACAAGTCTATGGAGCAGTTCCCGGATGAGATCATGTTCGTGAAGCCCGGTATTTAAGGAGAGCAGGTATGAAAGTAACAGTTATCACCGGAAGCCCTCACAAAAAGGGCACTTCCGCTCTGCTGGCAGATGAGTTTATCCGAGGTGCGCAGGAGGCCGGGTGGGATACCTTCCGCTTTGATGCCGCCTTTGAGAAAGTGACTCCCTGCCTGGGCTGTGACCGTTGCGGAATCGGTGCGGCTCCCTGCGTCCAGAAGGACGCTATGCAGAAGCTGATGCCTGAGCTGCTGACCTCCCAGGTGGTGGCGCTGGTGACGCCGCTGTATTATTTTGGCTTTTCCGCGCAAATCAAGACGGTGATCGACCGCTTCTACGCCAACAACTACAAATTGACTGGCGGCAAAAAGGTGTTTCTGCTGGCAACGGCCTATGACCGGAACCATTGGACGATGGAAGCTCTGTCCGCTCACTATGAGACACTGGCCCGCTATCTCCAGTGGGAGGATGCTGGACGGGTCCTGGCGGTGGGATGTGGTGTCCGCTCCGACATTGAACGCTCCCAATTTCCCCAGGAAGCCTATCAACTCGGCCTCTCCCTCAAATAAAGACAGAAAGGAGACAAAATGATGAGAAACCTAAAACGATTTGGCGCACTGCTTTTGAGCCTGGTTCTATCGCTGTCCCTGACCGTCCCTGCCTTTGCCGCTGTGGATGATACCGGCTTTTCCGATGTAGACGCTGACGCTTGGTACGCCGAGGCCGTCATGTACTGCCGGGAACATAACCTGATGGCCGGGATCGGCAACAACCAGTTTGCCCCGGAGAGCAGTCTGACCAGGGCGCAGTTCGCAACTGTTCTCTACCGGATTGAGGGCACTCCGGCTGTATCTGGAACGGACACCTTTACGGATACGCCTGACGGATCATGGTACAGCGATGCCGTGCTATGGGTGTCTCAGCAGAGCCTCATCACCGGCTACGGCGGCGGGCTGTTCGGCCCCAACGACCCGGTGAGCCGGGAGCAAATGACTGCAATCCTCTGGCGGTATGCAGGAAGTCCCTCGGCGGAGGGAGCAACGGCCTACAATGACGAGGCCACGATTGCCTCCTATGCCGCCGCCGCTGTGGATTGGGCCAGCATCAACAACATTGTAGCCCCTCTCTCCACGGGCGTGTTCTCTCCGAAAAGCGATGCAACCCGCGCCCATGTTGCCGCCGCTCTGATGAATTACAGCCGTCAACAGAACGAAACTGATTCAGTCCCACCCGTAGCCGCCAATAATGATTTCGCGCTAATCAACGGAGGCACATTCCAGATGGGAAGTCCTGCCAATGAGCCGGAGCGCAGCTCTGATGAAATCCAGCACAGTGTAACCGTGAGCAGCTTCTACATGGCAAAAACAGAAGTCTCTCAGCGAGAGTACCAGACTGTCATGGGAAACAACCCCAGCGAAACCAAGGGGGACAACCTGCCTGTGACCAATATCACCTGGTACGATACCACGCAATACGGTTCTATGATACAAAAATCATAGAGAAAAAATGACGAAAATAGCGAGAAAAAATAGGAAATAGCGGATGGTGACGTATGGCGGCCAGAAAAATTCAATCGAACCAGTCTAAAAGCGGCTGTCCACGGTGTCCCTCTAAAAATCCCTGTTAGCTGGTACGTTTCCCTGCATCCGTACAATATAAAGCGGAAAATGTTATTGAAATTGGCAATATGGGTGAAAACCCAACAGTAAAGCGTCCCGAAAGGGACGCTTTTTTGTTGTCTGGAAAGGAGAGCCGGAACATGGCCGCAGAAACATCCTTTGATTACTACTACGGTGACGAGAGCAATCAGTTTTCTTTCTACCGCATCCCCCGCCAGCTTGTCACCGGGGACCGCTTCAAGCGCCTGTCTACGGACGCCAAGCTGCTGTACGGCCTGCTGCTGGATCGCATGAGCCTGTCGGCCAAGAACGGCTGGTACGATGAGCAGGGGCGCGTCTATATCTACTACACGCTGGACGAGATACAGGAGGATCTGAACTGCGGCCACGACAAGGCCACCAGAATGCTGGTGGAGCTGGACAACGGGAAAAACGGTTTTGGGCTGATTGAACGTGTTCGGCAGGGCCAGGGCCGCCCAACGAAAATCTATGTCAAACGCTTTACCACCCGCGCCGTCCCTACCCCACCGCCGGAGCTTTCCCCCAGGCCGCGGCTTTTCAGCGGCCAAGACTGCGGAGAAGTCGCGGCCAAGACTGCGGAAAAACCGCAGTCAAGAGTGCGGGGAAGTCGCAGTCAAGACTGCGGAAAAGTCGCACCAAATTATATTAAATCAAATCAAACTGATTTCAGCTATACTGATCCATCTATCCTTCCATCAGGTTCCCCGCCGGGCATGGCGGGCATGGGATGGATGGATAAATTGGAACAGCGGAGAGAAGTGGATGAGGCTATTGGCTATGAGAGCCTTTGCAGCCAATTCAACCGGGAGGACGTGGACGAGATCGCGGAGCTGATCGTTGACGTGCTATGCACTACCCGGCCAACCCTCCGCATAGGCGGCGAGGAGCTGCCTATTGCCCAGGTGAAAGACCGCTTTTACAATCTGGACTCCGGCCACCTGGAATATGTTTTCGACTGTCTGCGGAACAACACCACGCAGATACGCAACATCCGGGCCTATCTGCTGACTGCCCTATACAACGCCCCAACGACCATCAATAATTACTATCAGGCGGCGGTTCAGCATGATTTTGGCCCCTAATATCGGTTGAAAATGCGTCTCAAGTTGAGACGCATTTTTCGACATAATCTGAAATGAGGAGGAATACATTATGGCAAACAAAAAGGAAAACCCACTGATTGGGTCGTTCCGCGCTCCTGTCCCCGGCGAACCGCCCCCTGCTGGGCCCACCGAGGATAAGAAGCCCACCGAGCCGCCCAAGGCCGCACCCGACCCCAAGGCCACCGGCACCACCCCCGCCAAGGCTGACGAGGGCAAGAAGCCCGCCGAGCCGCCCAAGGACGTACCTGACCCCAAGGCTGCCGGTGCTGCCCCTGCCAAGGGCGGCGAGGGTAAATCCCAGGAGCAGGCTGACCTGCGTTTCGTCAAGCTGGCTGACATTAAGCCCCTCCCCGGCACCTATGTCAAGGACACTCCTCGGAAGGAGTACAAAGACCTGATCGACAGTATCAAGAAATCCGGGCTGGAAAAGCCCGTCATTCTCCGCCAGGGCGAGAAGGGCGAATACCAGCTTGTGGACGGTTTTCACCGCTGCGAAGCTCTGAAACAGGCCGGTATGCTGGAAGTTCGCGCCGATGTGTACGAAATGCCGCTGCCGGAGGCCAGCCGCTACCGCAAGGAGCACCGGGACAAGCCGGATATTCCCATCCCCGGCAAACTGATCCCCCCGCACTCCGCCGAGCCGGAGAAGCCTGCGGAGCCGCCCAAGGAGGCCGGGACCCCCGCCGCCCCTGGCGGACAGGAGGAAGAAATCCCCAAGGACTTCACGCTGCCCATCACCAGGGAGGGCCAGTCCGAGATCATCACGACCCTGAAAGTTGCCGACATCCACCCCTTTGAGGGCCACCCCTTTAACGTCAAGGACGATAAGGATATGTGGGACCTCGTGGACAGTGTGAAGAAATTCGGCGTTCTGGAGCCTGTGGTGGTCATCCCCCGTCAGGCGGGCGGCTATGAGATGGTGTCCGGCCACCGCCGTCAGCGTGCGTGCCAGCTTGCGGGCATCCAGACCATGCCGGTCATCGTCCGCCAGCTGGACCGGGACGAGGCCACCATTTCCATGGTGGACGCCAACATGAAGCGGGAGAATATCTCCCCCATGGAGAAAGCCAGGGCATACAGCATGAAGCTGGAGGCCATGAAGCGCAAGGCCGGGCGGCGCTCCAAGGCAGAAATCCTCAGTGGTGAAAAGCCCATGCGGGCGGACGAGCAGCTGGCCCAGCAGACCGGCGAAAGCCGCGCCAATATCCAGAAGATCACCCGCCTGACCAAGCTGGAGCCGGAGTTGCAGCAGATGGTGGACGATAAAAAGCTGCCGGTCCACACCGCCGCCGATATTTCCTATCTGAAAAAGGACGAGCAGAAGGCGCTGGCGGACGCCATCAAGCAGGAGGACAAGGTGCCCTCCGGCACCCAGGCGGCGGCGCTGAAAAAAGAGAGCCAGGCGGGAACGCTGACAACGGAAAATATCAAAAAGGCCGTGGCCCCCACCAAGCGGGAGGAAACCCCTGTTTTGAAGATCACGTTGGGCGAGGAGGACCTGCGGCCCTATTTCCCGGATGCCCGGACCACCATCCCCGATGTGAAGCGGGGCGTGCTGGAGGCGCTGGACCTGCGGAAGAAGGCCCTGGAACGCCAGCAGGCCAAGGCTCAGTCAGAAAAGGAAGGCAAGGGAAAGGGGCCGGGAAAAAAGCCCCCTTCTCCGGCGAGGTAGCCCCATGACAGATGTTTTTATCGCGTCCGCCGCCGTCAGCAACTACGAGGGCATGGACGCGCTGGTGGGCCAGGACGGGCGGGTGTACCTGGGCAGGCAGGAGAACTATTTCCCCAGCGTTGAGGACGGCGTGCCATCCTACTACGACAATTCGGACAATTCCCTGCAACTGGTCTCCGACAACGCAAAGATATTCCATCTTCTGTACGGCGAGGGCTGGCCTCTGTCCCAGCGGCAGCTGCGGCGGGAACGCTGTTTCACCAAGGCTGACTACATTGAGTTTGCCAGCCTGCGGGACGGCCTGTTGTCCAGATACCAGCCCATCCGGGAAGTGACCTTTGCCGGAAAGCCCTTTGTCCCGCCCAAAGCCTACCGCCGTATGCACCGGGGGCGGTCCACTCCCGCCCGATGAAATGCGTCTCAGTTTGAGACGCATTTCGACATTTTACAGGGGCGGCTCCGCCTCCCCGCCACTTTACTGAAAGGAGTGTTCCCCATAGATACCAACAATCGAATGAAGGAAATTGCCGGGAATCTGCGCCGGGATGTGAAAGACCTGCTGGGCGAGAGCGCCAATATTGTCACCGGCCTTTTCAAAGACGGCCTGTGTACGGTCCGGGGCGCGGCCAACCGCTGGCGGAACTTCACCCGCGATATTTCCGGTGCGTTCGTCTCCCTGTTCAAGTCCACCAATGAGGCCCTTCTGCCCGACCTGTCCCCGGAGCAGCAGCCCATTGTCACCGTCATGGAGAGCGCCGACGAACATCTTCCTGTTGGCGCACGCATGACGTTATCCGAGGCGGAGACGCGAATTGGGGAGTTGAACCGGGACTATTGGGACTCTGACGAGCCGGAGCGCCCGGTCAGGGTGGCTATCGACTATATGCTGGACGGCGAGGTGGACCGCTACTGGCTCCCCCTCCGCACCGGGCCGGGCTGCCGCGCCCTGCTGGAACAGATGGCGTACCATGTGGAAACCAACTTGAAGCACCCAGAGGAAGCGACCCGGCTTTTCGCGGACGCCCCCGCCGGTCTGCGTGAATTACTCCATGAACAGTTTGGCCCCCAGCTCCATGACGACCTGGAGAAGCTGGCGGGCCGGGTATTGACCTTTTTCCAGCAGCACCACACCATCACGAAACTGGAGCAGCAGTTCCAGACCCAGGCGGCGGCTATGCCCCAGAAGGAAAAAGAAAAATTTCTGGAATATGCGAAAGCGGCAGTCACGGATTTGCGGAAGGCCGCCAACACCAGCAAGACCATCGCCCCGTCTCAGGAGCGCGCCGCCCCCGTTTCCGCCGCACCTGTCCGCAGCGGTGACAGGCCCCGGCAGTCGGTGAAGGTGAAGCTGCACCAGATCAAGAAGGAGCGGTCAAGGGCTCCCACTCGTGTCAAGTCCCGGCCCTCCCTGGAAAGATAGGTGGGCCATGGAGGAAAGTATTGATATTCTGGCGTTTCTGGAACAGGTGATGCTGGAAAACACCCGCAGCTATCGAGACGATTTTCAGCTTGATATTCGCAAGCTGACTGCGGCGGCGCAAGCGCCGGAAGCGGGAAACCGCGCCTTTTACTGGATGTCCCGCCCCTGCGGAACATGGTGTCTGAATGAGCGTTCTGTATTCATCCAGGAGTCCTTTGAACACTGTGCATGGACGGCCTACGAAAACGAGCCTGATACCATCCGGGCGTTTCTTGTCATCGTCAGCGGCCAGGAGCAGGGACGGCCAATGGGAAAAGTCTCCCCGATTGATTACAAATCCAACGTCCTGAATGTAGAAAAGAACGCGCTCCATGCGGAGACCGTTGTTCTTAATTTTGCGGACGGGGAGACCGTCACCCTGCCCTATGAGCAGGTCAAGGGCCGGTTGAGACAGCTCAAAGAACAGTACGGCACGATTGAAGGGTTCCATTACACAGTTGAGGATGAACACAAATTGGAGGCGCTGATCTGTTCAGCGCGGCATCCGCCTGAGCGAAAATCCAGGAGGCCCAAACGTGCGCCCCAGCGGGGGCCGGACAGGAGGGGACCATGCCGGACTTAAAACCGTTTTTCTCCGTCAATGCCTGGGGAGACAGCCTGACAACAGGCGCAACGCTCAAAATCGTACACTCTCTCAATTATTCGGACTATACCGCAAGCCCACATATGGCCCCGCTGGTGGAGCTGCCTGCGGCAGAGCTGCAAGAAAAGCTCGAAGGCAGTAAAGCGGCAGAGAAGGCCATTTTTGAAAAACTGAAAGCAGCAACGGACGAGTGGGAGGCCCAGGCCGCCCAAACCCTGCTGCTGGAAAAGGTGCTGGAATATGTGCGTACCCCGGAGGTGTCCCATACCTCCAACGAGTGGAAGCAGATACAGGGCGGGGCTTGGGAGATCAGCAACCGCGTTTATCAAATGCGCTATGTGTTTGTACCTGTACCGCAGTCCAAGGCCGTCCGCGTCACCTGGGGAATTGTGTATAACACACCCCAGCAGCCGGGAAATCCCCGGTACGCCAACTCATGGGGAGACAGCCGCTATATCGTCCGGCAGGAGAAAAAGCCGTATGACAGTGTGGAGGCCGCCCAGCGGTATATCCAGGGCCGGTTCAACCTGTACGCCCACCTGTTCACGGAGCTGTCCCCGCCTGTACCCAACGACTGCAAGCGGATGTTCATGGTCAACGGCCACCTTCTCCCCGGCTACACCCTTGCGCCCCCGGAGCGGACAAAGGAGGAAGCCGTCAAGGACCTGCTGGATTGTTTAGAGGACGGGGACGTTGCGCCAGCCGTCTCCGAACCGGAAGCGCCGCCCGCCCCCAAGCAGAAGGACGCCGCCCCCGCGAAACCTGCCCAGCCAGCGGCGAAGAAGAAAACCGGCCCTAAAAAATCGGGGCCGGTTCGATAGGAGGCGCAGCTATGGCATATACCCATCTGAAACCCGGCGTGGAGCTGGAGATAACGGCGCGGGCCTATTTCGAGTCAGCCAGCGCGGATATGTCCTCGCTGGTCCAGTTATCCCCGGAGACATTGAAGGAACGGGAGGAGGCCAGCGCCGCGCAGGAGGAGGTTATTTACGATGAAGCGCAGGCTGTGATTCAAAAATGGTACGCACAGGCGGCGCAGACAATCAATTACAGAAAGGCCCAGGAATATTTGAAGGTCTGTCCTGTTTCTCACACCTCGAACCAGTGGACGGTAGACCAGCACGGACGGCATGAAATGAGCAACATGGTCTACTGCTTTTCCTGGCGGGAATATGAGCGGACGGAATGGAGCCGCGCTGAACAAAAATCTGTCGTTGTCGCGTGGGACCTGTCCTGGAGCCTGCATTTCAACACCACTCAAAACCCAGATTATTCCGGTTCTGGGCGGCGGCTTGCCGGACAGGACCGGAAGGTGTTCAAGGACAGGGCAGCCATGGAAAAATACCTCCAGGGCCGAATTGCCGCCTACTCCCACCTGTTTACGGAAATCTCCCCACCCATCCCGGAGGACGCCCGGAAGCGCTTCTGTGTCAACGGGATACTGCTGCCCGGCTACACCGTGGAGACCCCTGTGCCGGACCTCCCGGACGAAAAGAATGTGGAGGATCTGTTATCTCTGTTGGAGGACGGGGACATGGACGCTTTGCCCCAGCCGGAAGAACCGGCCCCGCCCCCGGCACCCCCGCCCCGGAGACCGGCCCCCAAAAAGACCCGACCCCAAAGGGCCAGCCCGGTCCGATAGGTGTGTTGCTATGAAAAAGAAACGGTTTCACTATTTTATCAGAGGCTACCGCTGGGCCCCGGAAAATTTTGGGGCCAGCAAAGGGCTCACAAAAGACTCCCGCAAGGCTATCCCGCTGACCCTGGACGAACGGCGGGAGGTTGGTATCCTCTCTTTAACAAAAGGCCCCGATGCGGCAATCGGCTATGTCAAGCACACCGAACGGGCGCGGGAACGCCAGCGCAGGAAAATGATAACCTATGGTTTTCTTTCAAAGGAAGTATCAGGACGTTTTGTGTACTGTCCGCAACTTTCTTTCCGCGCTGACGCTTCTATTGATGAACGTCTCCGGGTGTTCAAAAAAATCCGCGCCATTCTGGAGGAAACCGATGGACGTGTCGTGACCTCTACCGAGTGCGAGCTGGACGGCCAATACCGCCCCACCAATGTCAAAGAAAACACCATCACAGCGGATTTCAGCCGCCCCTTGACCATTCCCATGGGCGAGAAGTTCATCCGGGACGGCCTGGAAACTCCGTACCGCCCCCGGCCCAAGGCCCCGAAAAAGGCCAGACCCCATAAACACCGGGACATGGCCCCGATACGGTAGACAGCGGAGCCGTTGGCTCCGCTGTCCCAGCAAGTACGGAATTTTGACAGCAAAATTCCACTTGTTAGGGGCCAGCCCCTAATACCCCCCCGCCCGGAAATGCGTCTCAAGTTGAGACGCATTTTTTCGACACATTTTATAAAGGAAGTGCTGCCTATGGCAAAGCCCTACAAGACCGTCACCCTGCGGCTGACCGCCAGCCAGTACGCCCACCTGCGCCGTCAGGCGGAGGCATCCGGGCTGAAAATGGAGCCGCTGCTCCGCCAGCTCATTATGGGCGTGAACCTCCGGCCCCGCCCCCCCGACACCTATGCCGCCCTGCTGCGGGAGCTGAACGCCATCGGGACGAATATCAATCAGATCGCCCACAACACCAACGCCAGGAAGGAGGCGGGCCAGACCGATATTGACGAGGCGGTGAAGCTGGTGCGGCAGGCATACCGGCTGGTGAAGGAGACCCTGTAATGGCCTACGATAAAATTATCACCGTCCGTTCCCGACTGGACCATTGTGTGGACTATGTGCTGAACCATGAAAAAACCGACATGGCCGCTGTGCTGGATTACATTGGCCGGACAGATAAAAACGCCCTGCCGGACGGCCGCTCCGTTTTGGAGACGGCCATCAACTGTGATCTGGAGAGCGCCTATCAGGATATGCAGGAGACCAAGCGCCGCTGGGGAAAGCCCGGCGGCGTTTTAGGGTATCACCTGATCCACGCCTTTGCCCCCGGAGAAGTCACCCCGAAACAGGCCCATGAGATCGGTGTGGAGTTCGCGTCCCGGCTGCTGGGGGACCGCTACGAGGCGGTCATTTCCACCCATTTAGACCGGGACCACCTGCATTGTCATATCCTGTTCAACTCCGTTTCCTTTGTGGACGGGGCTAAGTACAAGAATACTTTTAAGGACTACTACGGGGATATTCGCGGCATTTCTAATGAAGTCAGCCGCACCCACGGCCTTTCCGTGATCGAGCCGGGAAAGGGCGGCAGGCACTATGCGGAATGGGACGCGGAGGCCCAAGGCAGGCCCACTCTCCGGGCACTGGTCCGGCAGGACATTGAGGCCGCCATCGCCAGCGCCTACACCATGAAAACCTTCTGGCAGCAGCTGGAGGAGCTGGGCTATACCGTCAAGCGGGGGGCCAATGTCAAGCACACCGCCGTCAAGCCCCCCGGAGGCCAGCGGTTTTTCCGGCTGGACAGTCTGGGCGGCGGCTACACGGAAGCGGACATTCAAGCCCGGCTGTCCGGCGTCCGTTCCGGCGAGGCCCCGCCGTCCGCTCCAGCCAGCCCATCCTTCCACCCCCTCGTCCAGCTGCTGACGCCGGGCCGGAGATACCGGCCAAAAGGCGGCATCCCCGGCAGGCCCCGCAAACTGAAAGGCTTGCGTGCCCTCTACTTCAAGTATCTCTATCTGCTGGGGGCTGTCCCGAAGCGCCGTCCGAAAAAACGGGCGGCGTTCGTCTCACGGGCGGAGATCATCAAGTTTGACCGCTATCAAGAGCAATTCCAATATCTGATGAAAAACCGCATTGAGACAGCAGACCAGCTATCCATGCAGTATGACGCGCTGCAAGCCAGCATCGACGCACTGACGGACCAGCGGCGGGAACTGTATAGAATCCGCCGCGCCGGTCATGGTGGCGGCGCTGTGACGGACGAGATCACCGGCCTGACCGCCAAATTGCGGGAGCTGCGCCGGGAGTTGAAATTGTGCGTCCGCATCGAAAGAGACATACCCACGGTAAAGGAGGCGGTGCAGGCCGACACCAGCGAGACAAGGAGCGTGACCCATGAAAAAACTGATAAAAGCAGACCTCAGCGGCATTTTGAGACTGGCCGGGGCTTATCAGGCGGTGGAGGCCCTGGACGTTGAACGGGAGGCCGCCGTGTTGCAGCGTTCCCGGCACACCGACTACTTATTTTTGGCCTGGAATGGGCGCTGCCGCCTGTCCACCCTGCCCGCCGTCTATGAGCCGGACACTCCGGCCAATCTGGACTGGCTGGCCTGCCGGGGCGTCACACCATGGCCGGTCATCGCCCTCTATCTCCATGCGGACAAGGCGGTGGAGGGCCTGCCCTGGGGCAGCGTTACCCTGCTGGACCAGCAGACCGCCGTGGAGGACGTGCGTATCTTTTCCGCCCTGCCGGAGAGCCAGCGGGAGCGGCATATCCGCCTGCTCGTCAAGCGGTATCAGAGGCACGTTACCTACTGCTCCATGCTGGAGGTTATCCAATATCTGAAAACAGGAAGGGGGTGAAAGTCAATGGATGTAAGCGGTGATGTGGCCGACCTGATGGTAAAGGAGAGCATCCAGCTCACCGAGGCCAGTATCAAGCTGCTGGCGGCGGGCGGCACCAGTCTGGCGGCGCTTTTATGGGCGCTGGCGAAGGAGGACAAAAAGCTGGTAGGCAAGGCCGGTATGGGCCGCCTGCTCCGGGAGAACAAGGAGCTGAAGGTGTTCCAGATCAAGGAGAGCGACCTTGCGGAGTTCCGGGCCTATGCCAAGAAAAATGTCCTCTACTCTGTTGTAAAGGACAAACGGAGAACAGACGGCGTGGTGGACCTTGTGACGAATGTGGATTTTGTGTCCCAAGTCAACCTGTTCATGGAGCGGCGGGG
>CAJTUD010000042.1:18221-24188 GCA_910579725.1 uncultured Oscillospiraceae bacterium
CGCCAGAGGAAAGGAGGACGGGGAGCCAAAAAAAGCCGTCCCCCGCGCTCGGCCCGGCAGCTCCTCACCACAGCGCGGAAGTGGCTCGACGCCATCGCAGAGCGAGAGGAGGACGACGAGGACTACTGACACCCCCGCCAAGGTGGGGGACATTCCCACGGTCAAAGGGCGGCTGGCCGCTCTGCGGGCCGCGTCCGAGGGGATGAAGGAACCGGGCAAGGCCCCGCAGCGGCAGGCCCCCAAGCGCCCGCCCCAAACACGATAAAATGGAGGTAATTTTTTATGGCAAATCTGGAACAGATCGTCTCCCAAAAGGCCGAGAATGACACCCGCTGGAAGGCACAGCAGCAGTCGGAACGGGAAAACACCGTCGCCTTGCAGGACGCGGGCATTATGCAGATCACCAGCAGCCCGGAGGCATACGCCCGCTACCTGGATATGCAGGGGGACAACCCGGCGTACAGTGTGGGCAACATCGCCCTGGTCATGGTGGCGCTGCCCCAGGCCACCGTGTTCGGCACCCGTGACCGCTGGCGGGCCCTGAACCGCTCCGTTATGGGCGAGGAAATGAACAACGGCGTGAAAATCTTCGCCAGAGGCCCCATGGGGCGGGGGTATGTTCTGGCCGACGCCTATGATGTGAGCCAGACCCAGGGCCGGGATCTGAAACGCCCCGTTTTGAAGGAGGGAAGCAAGGGCATGGAGACCGCGCTGACTACGGTACTCAACTACGCCGTGGCTCCCGTGGTCATTGACAAGGAGCTGCCCGTTCCCGCCTACTATGACCCCGGCAGCATAGAGCTGGCCATCAATCCCGATTTCCCCGACCATGAGGCGTTCGCCGCTATTGCCGCAGAGGTGGCGCAGTCCCGTTTCCACGCCAAGGGCGCGACCCCCGGCTACAACCGGGCTGAATGTGAACTGGACGCCCAGAGCGTGTCCTACATCCTTTGCCGCAGGTTCGGGATCGAGCGGCCTATGCCGGAGACGGAACGCCTGCCGGAACTGTATGACGGCTGGGAAACCGAGGACCGCAGGCACGCACTGGACACCATTCAGGACATGAGCAAAAAAATAGGCCGCTCTATTGACAAAAATCTGGAGGTGGACAAACAGCGGACCCGGACCCCGCCCCGCCGTCCCGGAAGGTAGAGCCGGAATAGGGGTGTTTTTCCCCTTTGAGAGACTAATCCGCCGCTCGTCCCCCGTCAAGGCCGGACGATTGCTGGCGCAATCGCCCGCGAGCCGGCCAGTCTGCGGACTGGCCGGACCTTGACAGGGGCCGTTCGCCGGATTTTTTAGTCACCAAGGGGAAAACACCCCAAAAGCCGCTTGTCAGCGGCTTTTGCTATCCTGGAGAGCTGGCGGACCTGACGGGATCGCCAGCAGCCCTTCCAGCGCCCCGCCGCAAGCCGTCGGCGGGGCGGCAAGCCCGGAAATGCGGCTCAATTTGAGACGCATTTCGACATTACTTGAAATTGGAGGTTATCTGCATGAAACGCATCACACCCCTGCTGATGGCGGTGATTCTGGCCTGCGCCATGACCTGCCCGGCCTTGGCCGCGGAGGCGCCGGAGGGGACCGCCCCCGTCCGGCCCGCCGCCCTGTACCCCACGGAGATCGTGGAAACCGAGACGGGCAGCGGCCGCCGTCTGGAGAAAGTCTATCTGCTCACCGCAGCCGACAATCCGGCCAATATCCCCACCGCTGATTTTGAGCGGGAGGGATACCGCTATACCCTGCTGGACGTGACCCGGCAGGACTACACCGAGAGCGAGACCAGAGAACACACCGAGACCGTCACCCTGGACAGCGGCACCAAGGATATGGACAAGATCATGCCCCAGCTCGCGGCCACACGGGAAGTCACCACCGAGGACGGCTTCACCGGCATCCTGACACTGGACACCACCAGTATTACCGTGGAGGCTGCGGGCTATGGCTCCTCATCCCGCACCGTTACCGCTACCCGGTCCTATCCCAGCCTGTCCGACGCCGACTCCTCCCTGATCCCCAAGACTATTACGGACGGCGGGCGGACACTGACCCTGGCGGACGTTCAATGGCTGGAGGCCGGGGAGTTTTACAACGCCACCGCCAGCTACACTGGCACCGCTACCAGTAAATATGCCACCGGCTATGTTATCACCGCCGAATATGCCGGGGAGGTGGTCAAGACCATCAGCGGCGAGATGATCTATACGGCGGTGTTCAGCGGCACCCCCATCAATGCCCCCGTCCAGACCGAACCGGGAGCAGAGGATAACAGTACGGAGACCCAGCCGCCGGAGCCGGCAGAACCCGGCAGCTCCAGCGGTATCGGCCTGAAATGGCTGCTGATCCTGCCCATCGGGGCGGGGGCGGCAGGGCTGGCCTTCCTGGGGAAGTTCCTGCTGAAAAAATACAAGGCTAAAAAAGAATGGAAGGAGTACACCACATGAAGAAATGGAAAACCACACTGTTGTCCACCGCCCTGCTGCTGGCTCTGGCTGTGACCCCGGCCCATGCGCTGGAATATACCTTTGACGGCCCTCCCACCGGGGATTTTGGGACGCCCACCAGCACGGAGGACATCATCCAGACCGGGGCGGAACCCGCCAACAAGGACAGGAGCAAGAGCAGCGCCCTCATTCCTCCCGGTTTTGGGACACCCACCAGCTACTTGCCCAACTCCGGGGAGTACCTGACCCCGAACCTCGCGGCCGACGGCCCCCTGAGCGGAAACTACACCCTCACCGTGACGGGCGGCACGGGCGGCGGCGCACCGGCCCTTCCCGGCGCGGTTGACACCTTCGCGCCCAGCAGTCCGGCGTATCCCACCACCAGCGGCCCCGTCACCGCCTTTACCGATGTGACCGCCGACCTCTATTACAGCAACGGCAGTTTGGGGACATTGGAGATCCCGTCCATTGGCCTGTTGGTCAAGATCATGCAGGGGACGGACAGCGCCGCGCTGAAAAAGGGCGCGGGCCACTTCACCAACACCAGCATCTGGAACGGCAACGTGGCCCTGGCCGGGCACAACCGGGGGGTAAACAACCATTTTGGCAAAATCCATACACTTGACACGGGCAACACCATCACCCTCACCACGGCCCTGGGAACCCGCACTTATTCCGTTACCAGTGTGGCAAAGGTTGACGTGATGGACAACACCATGCTGGAGGCCACCAGCGACAACTGCATCACCCTTTTTACTTGTGTGATGAATGAGAGCGAGTACCGCTGGTGTGTCCGGGGGGTGGAAATTTAACGAAAAATGCGTCTCAGTTCGAGACGCATTTCCCGACGTGATATTGCATTTTTAGACAAATTCCCTTGAATGTAGTATAATAATTGTAGGAAAACCAACCTAAAAACTACATTACAGGAGGAAAACGACCATGAAAAAAGCAGGATTGACCGCGCGGCTCACCGCCGCCATTCTGGCCCTCTCCCTACTCCCTGTCCCTGCCCTGGCCGCCGCGCCCCCGGCAAGTGCTGTCCGGGTAAGCAGCTATAAAGGCAATACCCTGGCAGTTGGAGAGCGAAGCGGCCTTATCATCGGCCCCAGCGGGACGGAGTACACCGTTACCTCCAGCGACCCGGACACGGTGCTGGTGGAGCAGATCACAGGCTTTTGGGTGGCCGTAGCCAAGGCAGAGGGAACCGCTGAGATCACCGCCGCCAACCGTGCCGGAGAGAGCGGAACCCTGACGCTTACCGTTGGCTCCGGCACTTCCGCCGCTCCAACGGCTCCCGCCAACGACAACAGCGCAGGCCAGCCGGAAAATCTGGATGTGCGGCAGGAACTGATACGGCTTATCAATCAGACCCGCAAGGCCAACGGCGTATCGGAACTGATGGTAAACGAGGCCCTGATGAACGCAGCCCAGACTATTTCGGACAAGCGGTATTCCTGGCATCACTCCCAGGAGGAATGTGAAGCCGCACTCGCCAGCGGCTACCCTTACGGTTTTGGCGTAAATCTGACAGTATTCACCGGCGTCGCCACAGAGGACGCCGCCCAGCACGCCCTGGAAAACTGGATCAATTCTCCCGGCCACTTTGAGACTATGCTAAAGCCGGCCTGCGACAGCATTGGCGTGGGCGTGACCGAAAGCGGCGGCGTGACTTACTGTTATATGTTCATCGGCCAGCCGAATACCCACAACCCCTACGAATAACTGAATATGGACACGGAAAGGCCGTTCAGCCCCAGGCTGGAGGGCCTTTTCCCTGCCCGAAATGCGTCTCAAGTTGAGACGCATTTCGACACATTTCCCCATGACCGTCCTGCCGCACAGGGCGGCGTTTTTATATCCCCGAAAAATGAGAACGGGAAAAGAACTTCCAATCACGCATGAAAGGAGGATTTTCCCAACTTTTCAGGGGAGTTACAGTTTCCTTTCATGCACGAACATGAACAGGAGGCTATATGAAAAACCGTATTACCGCATTATTTCTGGCAATCGTCTCCATCCTCAGTATGCTGACGGCTCCCGCCAGCGCCGCCACGCGCAGCACCGCCGCGCCGGACACCATCAAGATGGAGGACTGCACCCACAACGGCGTATCCTACGTTTCCCCCAGCCTGGGGACGTGCTACCTCCACCAGATGACCTTTGACTACAACAAACAGAGTACGATTGGCTTCTGCGCGGAAAAGGGCAAGGGTATGGGCTGGTCGCTGGAGGGACACACCTGGGATAATCCCCGGTCCATTTCAGATCCCACTGTATCGACCATGATGGCCTACTACTACGCCCACTCCACCGGCGTATTCACCGACGAGGCCCGCGCTCTGGGTGTGGACGATGTGTGGGACAGCGGCTACGCATGGACCATGAACGCTTGGGTACAGGCGATTATCTGGCGCTATAAGTCCGGTCTGCTCTCCGATCCCGTTGTGGCCTGCGCCGAGGAACTGCTGTGCGTTTACAACAATCTGGAGCATACCAGCTATACCAGTATTGACGATACCATGGACGGTAAATCGTTCCGCGACCGCGCCCAGTATATTCTGGATTTGGGAAATCAGGGCGTATGGGGCGAGTGCAGCGTTTATGAGTTCAATTATGCCGGACCCGGCTCCAACTATCACCCCGCAAATGATGTGCAGGCCGTTATGGTGGGCGAGCTGAACATCACCCGCCAAAAATATGAGCTTACCGTCAAAAAGGTAGACAGTACCAACCCCAACAAGGGTCTTGCCGGGGCGCGGTTTATGGTACGTTCGGAAAACGGGACCTACTCAAAAGAAATCGTGACAGGGAGAGATGGGACTTATACCCTGTTCGGCCTGGATGCGGGCACTTATGCCGTGACCGAGCTGGAGGCCCCAGAGGGCTACGAGATCGACAACGCTGGACCGCAGTATGTTGTCCTGCCCAGCAATGGCAACAACACCGTGACCGTCACCTTTGCGGATACCCCAACCATTACCGGCGAGGGCAGCATCCGCAAGGTGGACGCGGACGATCCCACCAAGGGCCTCGCCGGGGCGGTCATTAAAATTGAGGGCGTGGACAATGATTTTACCGGCACATATGTTACCGGAACCGGCGGCTATCTGACGGATGTACCCTGGAAGGATATGCCCATCGGCAGCTACACCGCCGAGGAAGTGACGCCCCCGGAGGGCTACACCAAAAGCCCCGATGTGAATAAGACTAAGCAGTCCTTCCGCTGGGACGGCAAGACCGACATCGCCCTTGTCTTTGAAAATGACGCCAAAGTGAAAGTCAAGCTGATTAAGCTGGACGACAGCGACAACCCCCTCCCCGGCGCGGTGTTCAACATCATCAAGGACGGCCAGATCATCGGCACGGAGGCCACCAAAGCGGACGGCTCCATCACCGTCACCGATGTGACCGAGGGGATGTACGCTTTTGTGGAGGTGTCCGCCCCGGCTCCCTACGCCACCCTCACCGAGCCGGTCATCGCCCATGTGGATCAGGCCACTATCAACGGCGGCGGCACTGTCAC
>CAJTUD010000043.1:0-22694 GCA_910579725.1 uncultured Oscillospiraceae bacterium
GGCTCGAGAATCTTCTTCTGTACCTGCCGGGTAAACGCGCCGAAGGGCAGAACCTGTCCTCCCTTCAGTCCGCACAGCACCAGCACCGCCCGGTCATAACCCGCCACCAGATCCGGTTTGTCGCACAGCCCGCCCGTGTTGTTGGGACATTGGCCGCACACCGCGTCCGTTCCCACCGTCAGGCGGATAGGGCTGTCCGGCCGAAGGGTCCGGAGGAGCTCCGCCATATGGGCGGCAAATCCGCTGCTGTACCCCAGACCCACAAAATAGGCCATGCACATCCCGTGGTGGGGCCGCAGGGGCAGCGGATTACTTGACATGGCGGCGCAGCTGGGAGGTCAGGCCCAGGGCCAGTCCGATCTTGATCAGATCGAAGGGCACGTAGGGGAACACGCACCACCCCAGGGCGGTCCACAGTCCCACGGCCTCGCCGCCGGAGGGATAGACCACCATGAACCAGGCCGTACCGAAGGCGTAGCAGACCAGCAGGCCCAACACCATACTCGCTCCCAGCACCCACAGATTTCCGCCCAGCATTTTCTCCATGCCCCACATCAGCAGGGCGGAGAAGAGGAAGCCCACCAGGTATCCGCCGCTGGGGGTCAGCAGGGCGCCCAGTCCTCCGCTGAATCCGGCGAACACCGGCGCACCCACCGCGCCCAGCAGCAGGTAGGCCGTAACCGCCAGAGTACCCCGCTTCCCTCCCAGCAGGCCCACGGCCAGGAACACGCCCAGCACCTGGAGAGTGAAGTCAATTTGGGTTGGCGTAGGGATAGCGATCCAGGCGCATACGGAGATCATCGCGGTAAACACCGCCACATACGCGATATCCCGTACCCGGATTTTTGGCGCAGTCATTTCGATTGCAATCAACTCCTTTTCTGGTTTCTGCTCAGACTTTACCATACTCCGCCAAAGTTGTCAACCTATTTTTTAATACAGGTTTACAATATTCGATCCTCCCCGCCGCAAAAGGCGGCAGGTATCATAAAATACCTGCCGCCTCTTGTTATGTTCGTATACCGCTCCCCCGGTCAGAACCGTGTTCAGGGGCGCGTGAAACCTCGTTCCGCCGCGTTTCCTTCAGGAAAGCGCGTACACGGCGATTTGCCGCGCGTCGGCCCGCCGCAGAGCGATCACTGCGCCGCATACGGCATAGGCCACCGGATCGCCCCAGGGGCTCTCCTGAACTGCCGAAACGACGCCGCCCGGGACGAATCCCAGCTCCAGCAGCCTGCGCCGCTGGCTCTCCGGGGCAGATAGTCCGGCAACGGCGGCCTGCCGGCCCACCGGCAGCCGGTCCAGAGTAGTCGTATCCTCCATGGAGGATTCCTCCTTCTTGCCCGGACGGAGGACGGCCGTCCTCCGTATCCGGTCTGTTACAGAACAGTTTATGCCGGCGGGGGAATCACTGTGCCAGATAGGCCAGAATTCCATCGGCGATGCCCCGGGCCAGCTTGGCCTGATATTCCGGCTGAACCAGCAGCGCCAGCTCCGACTCCGTGGACATGAAGCCGCACTCCACCAGGGACGCGGGCATCAGGGAGGTTCTGAGCACCGCCAGATTGGGGCGCTCCTCCATGCCGAAATCGTCGGCTCCGGTGGCCTCCCGCATGGTCTGGTGGAGCAGCTGCGCCAGCCGCCAGCCCTTGGTACCCTGACTGTAAGCGCAGGTGTACACGCCGGTCACATCGTCATGTTCCACGTTGGCGTTGCAGTGAACGCTGACGAACAGGTCCGCCTCCAGGCCGTTGGCCAGATCGGTGCGCTCATAGAGGTCCACATAACTGTCGTCTGTGCGGGTCATGACCACGGTGACGCCGGCCTCCTCCAGCAGCCGCGCCGCCTGACTGGCGATAGCGAGGTTCAGATCCTTTTCCTGCACGCCGCCATAGCAGGCACCCTCCGCCTCGCCGCCGTGTCCGGGGTCCAGGACCACCAGTCCGGAGTACAGGGGAGCCTCCTCCGGCGGAGCCGGGGACGTAACGGATACGGTGCGGGTGATGGGGTCCCAGGCCACCTCGCAGCCCAGCGCCTCGGCCAGTGTCCGCAGGGGAATCATGGCGGTGCCGTTCTGGGATATGTACGCCTCCGGAGCCTCCAGGGTCTGACCGTCCACCAGAAGGCCAAGGCCGCTCTGATTTGCGCCGGAGGCGGAGAGGGAGAGCATCAGCAGAATGCCCAGGGCCATGAGAAAAGTATAAACACGCTTCATCGTATCAGGTTCCTTTCTGAGAGCCATCGACAGCGTTCGACAGCGAAGTTTTCTCTATTGTACCTGACAAACCATCCCCGGCGCAAGGCGTAATATCTGGATTTTTCAGAAAATATCGCCGGAATCCACTTGACAACGCCCCGCAGTTAGGCTATACTAACGCCAGTTGTACAAGCGGAGCCCGGCGCCGGGCGGAAAGGATGAAAGGGAATGAAGGATCAGTCAAAAATTATGACCTTGGACCGGCTGCCTGTAGGCGGCAGCTGCGTCATTGAGCAGGTAGGCAACCAGCGCGGGGCGGTAAAGCGCCGCCTTATCGACATGGGCCTGACGCCGGGAACCACGGTGGAACTCATCAGGATGGCCCCCTTCGGGGACCCTATGGAGGTCCGGCTGCGGGGCTACGAGTTAAGCCTGCGGAAGGAGGACGCGGCCCAGATCCGGATCAGCGCCGGGCCGCTGAAAAACCGGGAGCGGGAGCCGGTCTCCGAGAGCGCCTATCACCTGGGAGCGGCCTGCCACGGGGACTGCGCCCGCTGTGCCATGGGCTGCGCCGGGCCCAAGGACCTGGAGGCCATGCACCGGGCCCACCGCCACGAGCAGGAGCATCACCCCAGCACCTACGACCCCCGCGCCCACGACCAGCGCCCCTGGAAGGTGGCCCTGGTGGGCAATCCCAACTGCGGCAAGACCACGCTGTTCAACGCCCTGACAGGCTCCAACCAGTATGTAGGCAACTGGCCCGGCGTAACGGTGGAGAAAAAGGAGGGGCAGGCAAAGCTGGAGGAGCTGTCCTTCACGGTGGTGGATCTGCCGGGCATCTACTCCCTGTCCCCCTACTCCATGGAGGAGCTGGTGGCCCGGAAATTCATTCTCAACGAGGAACCGGACGCCATCATTGACATTGTGGACGCCACCAATCTGGAGCGGAACCTGTACCTGACCATGCAGCTTCTGGAGCTGGAGCGGCCGGTGGTGCTGGCGGTGAACTTCATGGACGAGGTGGAAAAGCGGGGGGACCAGATCGACTGCGCCCGCCTGTCCGCCAGTCTGGGGGTGCCGGTAGTGCCCATTTCCGCCCGGGACAACGTGAACGTCGACCTGCTGGTCCAGGAGGTCCACAAGCAGATGCACACCGGCCTCACCGTGGAGCCGGACGACCTGTATGACGACTTCACCCACGCCATTCACCACCGGATCAGCGCACTGATCCACGACCGGGCCTACGAAAAGGGCATTCCAGCCCACTGGGCCTCCATCAAGCTTCTGGGGGGCGACGAGGAGGTATCCCGGGAGCTGGCGCTGGACCAGGAAACGCTGGATAAGATCGATGCCATCGCCAGAGAATACGAGGCCGCCAGCCCTCTGGGGGACCGCGAGACCCTGCTGGCGGACAGCCGCTACCGCTTTGTGGAGCGGGTGATCCGCTCCTCGGTGAAGAAGAAATCCCTGTCAGGCCAGCGGACCGTCACGGAGCGGATCGATGCCGTCGCCACCCACCGCATCTGGGCCATTCCGGTGTTTCTGGGGATGATGCTGGCGGTGTTTCTCATCACCTTCAGCGGACCGGGGGCCTGGCTTTCGGACGGTATCGCCTGGTTTGTGGAGGAGGTGCTGTGTCCCGGCGTATCCGGGTGGCTGGCGGCGCTCCACGCGCCGGAGTGGCTGGCCGGACTGCTGGTGGACGGGCTTATCTCCGGCGTAGGCGGAGTGCTGACCTTCCTTCCCATGATCGCGCTGCTGTTTTTGTTTCTCTCCATACTGGAGGACAGCGGCTACATGGCCCGGGCGGCCTTTGTCATGGACCGGACCCTGCGGCACTTCGGCCTCTCCGGCAAGGCGTTCATCCCCATGCTCATGGGCTTCGGGTGCACAGTACCCGCCGTCATGGGAGCGCGGACCATGGAGAATGAGAAGGACCGGCGGATGACCATATTGCTGGTGCCTTTCATGTCCTGCGGAGCCCGGCTGCCCATTTACGGGCTGATGACCGCCGCTTTTTTCCCGAAATACGCGGGTCTGATTGTATTTGGCCTGTACATACTGGGACCTGTCATTGCGATTATCTCCGGACTGATTCTCAAGCGCAGCGTCTTCCAGGGGGAACCGGCCCCCTTTCTGCTGGAGCTGCCGCCCTACCGGATGCCCACCCTCCAGAACATCTGGCTCCACGTCTGGGAGCGGGTGCGGGACTTCCTGACCCGGGCGGGGACCATCATCGCCGCCATGAGCGTGGCGGTGTGGTTCCTCCAGAATTTCGATCCCGGCCTGCGCATGGTGGAGGACACGGCGGACAGCATTCTGGCCATAGTGGGCGGGTTTATCGCGCCGGTGTTCGCCCCCATGGGCTTCGGCGTGTGGCAGGCGGCGGTGGCGCTGCTCACCGGACTGATCGCCAAGGAGGCGGTGGTCAGCTCCATGAGCCTGTTCTACGGCTTTTCCCTGACGGACTATGCCGCCGCCGGCGCGGTGATGGCGGCCACGTTCTCCCCCGCGGCGGCCTTGGCGTTTCTGGTTTTCTGCGCACTATATACGCCCTGTGTGGCGGCCATTGCCACCATCCGGCGGGAGATGGGGAGCTTGAGCTGGACACTGCTGGCACTGATCTGGCAATTGGGCGCGGCCTGGCTGGCCTCCTTCGCGGTTTACCAGCTGGCGGCCCTGGCGCTATAGTCGACGCACTTGAGAAGAGGAAGGCCCCCGGCGGGAATTCGATTCCTGCCGGGGGTCTTCCTTGTTCTGGGGAGCGCTCCCTCCCTGCGGCCAGCGCCGCGCGGCCCGGAGCGCGTCAAAAACCGAAAACGACGGGGGCATTCTGCGCCACGTCTGCGTACAGGCCGTCCATGATCTCCGCGTTCAGCCAGGTGCGCACCGCAATGGGAACCGCGTCCTCAAACGCCGGGACCTCCCATTTCGCTTCTACAAACGTGGCCCGCTGGGCAGCGCCGCCGAAGGACTGATATTCCAGAACCTCCCCCGGCTGGGCGGAGGACAGGAATTCCGACAGCGGGCTGTTGGTGTTCTGCAAGCTGCGCAGCTCGTCTGCGGACAGCGTCTCGGTGGTATTCAGTCCCTCTCCGTCCTCCAGCTCGTAGGTGACGGAAACCAGCTTTGAAAAGGATGCCGTGTGGGAGTCATAGTACGTCCTGGCCTGTTCCAGCATCGAGCGGTCGGCGTTGTCCACCAGGAAGCTTACGATATCCGTCTCCAGATTGCTGTCCAGATAGTCAAGGTAGCTCTCCAGCGTAAACTGGACGGCGCCGTACACCGCCTCACCGCTGTCCGCCTTGGCCTTGCGGATGATGTTTTCCTGCTCCATGCGATACGCCAGCGCCTCAAAGCTGTACGGCTCGCAAAGGCCCAGATGGTTGCCCAGACTGAACCGGGCGCTGACCGCAGTGATCTGCTCCCGCGCCAGCTGGTCGAGCTCTTCCTCCGAACGCTGGGGGCCGGTGCTCCGCTCCGCGCGGGCGCGGAAGAAGTCATACTCTGCCTGACTCACGGTGCGGGAGCTGCCCTGGAAGGAGGAAAGTCCGGCAATCAGGCCCTCGCCCTCCTCCCTCCGGCTCTGAAGGCACAGCGCCGCCAGAAGGATCACGAAAATCGCCGCAGCCGCAGCTGCCGCCCAAATTTTTTTACGCAGCCGGGCGCGTTTTTTCTCTCCGGACTTTTTCAACTGCTGTCTCCTCCCATCCCATTTTTGACCAGTATACCACAAACCGGCGAAACATTCAAATCATGCCGAAACATTTCCCGGATTTTGAAGGAAAAAGGGGACCGATTGATCCCGGTCCCCTTCCTCTGCCTGAATGTGTCCGCCAATCCGGCGTTTTTTACCCCGCGTATACGAATGCGCCAATACCGGGAGCTGCGACAGTCTCGCCGGCCATGTCCGTTCCGCTGAACATCCCATCGCGCATGCTGGGCAGGGACGCGCCCTTGCCGTCGTACGCGCTGGTGGTCAGCCGGTAGGCGTCCAGCCCGGTTCCGCCGCCGGCGAAGATGGAAGCGTCCGCCGTGGTATTCCCGTTGCCGGACGGGGCATTGCTGATGTTGATGAAAACATTGTTCCTGAAGTCCGTACCGCCGGTACACCAATTGTCCACCTGCACCGGAGTCTCGCCGGTGTAGTAGAAGATATTGTTGTAGAACTTGTAGACGTTATCCGCTCGCGCAGGGCGGCTGAGCAGGTAGATTTTCCCGTTCAGCAGCGTGTTGTCATTCAGCACCAGCGTGTTGTTGTAGACCTCGGTGTTGAACCCGTATTCGCCGTTATAGAAGTAACCCATTGGATCCTTAAGGCTGACATTCTTGCCGTAGCCCTCATTCTCACTGAGATTGTAGCGAATCCAGGTGTTATAGCTTCTGTAGCTGGGCCCAAAGCAGCACAGCATCATGAAGCAGGAGTTGTCATGGAGGTAGTTGTACTGCACCCAGGTGTTTTGATTCAGCGCGTCCACCTCGATACCCTGCCCGTCCTGGGATACGACTCCGGTCAGAACACTGCCACCCTGTAATGTATCGTCCCGGGTGGCGTTGATGCCGTTGGCGTAGCACTCGTTATATTGGAACACCACATTGTCCGAGTTCCAGTTGAACATACCCACAGCGGCGGACGACTTTTTGGTCAGATGGATTGCGCATCTGTAAACCGTATTGTTCTCGATCACCGCGTTGGACCATGTATCCACAATAAGTCCGTCGCCGTCAATGTCGTGGATGCTGCAATTCGCCATGTAGAAATCCCGGTTGGGGTAATAGGTCAGACCTGAGTCGTACTCACCCCCCGGGAAATTAGGCCAGGCATCGCCGGTAGATGTGACCGTACGGTAGCCCCATCTGGTGAGCGTATTGATGCCGCTCCGGCCGCAGAAGGCGATCTCACAATTGGTGATGCTCACGTCCACGAAGCAGGAGGGAACCGCATTGCTGAGATCCGGTTCCTTGATATTGACGTTGAACTGGATGCCGCCGGAGGTTTTACCCAGGTTCGTACCGGGTCCCCGGAAACCGTGGATGTACAGGTTGTCAAAAACAAAGTGCGTCAGGTCTCCCTGGTCCTCGTTGACCACCCGGATACCGGCGTTGTAGACGGTAAGCTTGCTGGTTTCGTGATTGTTTTCGTTATAGCTGGGATCATGGAGCTCCAGATTCCGGATTTCCCAGTATTCCACATTCTCCAGCAGAATTGCGCCATTGATCTGAGAGTCATTAGGGCCCCCGGCGCCAAGGACGTACGGGAAGCTTCTGCCGGCGTATGGCTGAATCACGGGCCGGATGTCGCCGCCATAGCTGGACGCCACGATAGGCGCGCCCTCCATGCCGGAACCTTTGGGCCTGAACAGCCCCACAAACGTGTCGCCGGATTTGAACAGAATGCGGTCGCCGGGAACGAACTGGATGGTGTTGAGCTTCTCAATGCTCTGAAACGGCGACGCCTCGGAGAGGCCGTTGTTGGAATCGCTGCCTGTGGAAGAGGACACATAGTAGGTCTTGCAGACGCCCTTGTCCACGGTAAAGCTGCCGGCCGCGCTGCTCCCGCCGCTGGTCACGCTGAGGGTGACAGCCCGCGGGGCGCTCATGCTGGCGGGCACCGGGTCAAAATTCAGTGTGACGGTCCTGGCGTTATCATAGCTGAAATTGCTTGCGCTGAAGGCCGCCTTCGCGCCGTCCACCGTCAATTCAAACTGGAAGCTGTCGATTGTGGGCGCCTGGGTGGGAACCTCTTTCAGCGTAATAACGGCGGAGCCGTTGCTCACTTCCACCGCGCTGACCTCCGCAGGAACCGCCTCCTCGCCGGACGCCTCTATGGTATACTGGAGCGTGATATTCGTCCCCTTGTAGGTCAGGATCACCGTGATGGTCTGCTCCAGGGCCGCGGCGGGGATTGGGTCAAAGGTCAGCTCGCCGTTTCCCGGCGTCAGCGCCAGAGTCTTGGGCTGACCGGGATTGAGAGAGGAGGTCCAGACGGCGCTGAAACCGCTCATGTCCAGCTGATCCCCCGTAACGGTAATGGAGCCGCTGCTGATCTCCGCCCTGGTAATGGGACTGTCTATAAACAAGGCCGCGTCGTCCACAAAAGCTGTGCAAGCATTGCCGCCTGGATTATAGACATAGAGAATAGGATTTCCACTGATGTAGGTGAACGATATGGAATGCTGTACCCAGTCTCCGGCACCGGCAACGCGGGTATGAACTTCCGAGCCGCCGTATTCCTTAACGCCTACCTGAAGAATTCCTTCGGCACTTGTCTTCTTGACATAAACAGAAAAGACATAGCTTGCACCGACCTGTAGGCTCCCGCCGTCAATATTGTACTGGAGGGAGGAATCTCTCTTTGTGAACTGAACGCCGCTGCTCCCGTCGCGTCCTCCCGTTGGAGCTTGCGCAACCTGCCAGTTATTCCAGCGTCCAATTGCGTTGTCTGTTACAAAGCCATTCGGCAGATCGAATCCGGGATCCTCGATCAGATTTTCCTTTTCAAAGACCGCACCCGCCGCGAAGGCGACGCTCGTCCCGGGAACCGCCAGCGTGAAAAGCATGACGATACTGAGCACGAGAGAGGCGATACGGTTCAATTTCTTATTTTTCATGCTGTTTCTCCTTTTTCAAAATGATGGACTGTTCTGTTCCGCTCCTGTCCCGGCTCCCGAAGGAGCCGGGACAGGGACATGCGTCAGGAGAAGAATGCTTTGCCGTATCGCTCCAGAATAGCGGCGGCTTCCGCTCGGGTGATATTCGCCTGGGGATCCAGCACGTTATTGCCGCGGCCCTGCATCATGCCGTTCTGCACAGCCCAGGCCAGAGCTTCCACAGCCCAGCTGGAGATCGCCCCGCGGTCGCTGAAGCCGGCCAGAACACTCTGGTCCACATCCCTGGTCAGACCCAGGGTGACGGCGTAGCGGTAGAGCATCACGGCCATCTGCTCGCGGGTCAAATCCTTTTCGCCGCCGAACTCCGTGTCGCTGTAGCCCATGAGGATACCCTGAGACGCGCCCCAGGCCACCGCTTCCGCGTAATACCGGCCGCCGAGGTCGGAGAAGAGGGAGACCGCGGAACTGCCGGGCTGCCGGGCAAGGTTGTAAATGATCTGCGACATCATGCCGCGGTTGAGGGTGGCGTTGGGGAAGAACTCCACATCGCTCAAGCCCTTCATCAGGCCGTTGGAGTAAACATAGGCCACAGACGAAGCGTACCAGGAGTTTTTAGGCACATCCCGGTGGGGAAGCGCCGCCACGGCCGCTTCGATGTTTTCCGGAGTCTTGAGCCAGCCCTCGAAGGGGGTGGGAGCGGTCGGAACTCCGGACTCCTCCAGCTCCTCCAGCTTCTCAGGCTGAGCGGGGACCGCCGGGCCTGTGAACGTATCCGTCGGGAAGTAGGGCGGGAACTGGATGCCGCCGGACGTTTCCTCTGCGATCCAGCCAGCGGAGAGGGTCATGCTGTGGAAGATCTGCGCCCCCTGGAAGGCGGCTCCGTCCTCCATGTACCAGCCGCTCAGCCGGTAGCCGGCCCGGGTAACGCCGGGAAGGCTGTTCACAGGCAGGTAAGCGCCTTCGCTCAGTGTGATAAAGCTTGCGCCGTTCAGTATGCCGCCGTTGGGATGGAAGGTTACTGTCACTGTGCCGGGGATGGAGGGCTCTTCATTCTTCTGCCAGACGGCTGCCAGCTCCATATCGCCCTCCACCGCCGTGGCGGAGGTGAAGCGGTTGCCCTGACTGTCCTCCCAGCCCAGGAAGGTGAAGCCTTCCAGCGCGGGATCGGCGGGCATCTGCTCGCCCAGGCTCTCGCCCTTACTGACGGTGACAGTAGTCAGAACGCTGCCGTTTACGCGGAAGGTCACGGTGGCTGTACCGGGGATGGAGGGCTCTTCATTCTCCTGCCAGACGGCAAACAGCTCCATATCGCCCTCCACCGCCGTGGCGGAGGTGAAGCGGCTGCCCTGACTGTCCTCCCAGCCCAGGAAGGTGAAGCCTTCCAGCGTGGGATCGGCGGGCATCTGCTCGCCCAGGCTCTCGCCCTTGCTGACGGTGACGGTGGTCAGAACGCTGCCGTTTACGCTGAAGGTCACGCTCACGGTTTCCGGAGCCACAACATCGCCGCCCCATACTGCGGTGAACACCGTACCGCCCGGATACCGGCCCCCGCCGGTCCGGACCGCGCCCGCCTGGGAAGCGCCCACAACGGGAGCGCCCATCAGGTCCACCGGCGCGGGCAGAATCTCGCCGGTAGTACCGGCCCGCCAGCCCGTGAACGCCTGACCGTTCCTCGCGGGCAGCACCGGCAGTACGCCGGAGCTCAGCGCCGGGAGGTTCACGCCGCTGGGAACAACGGCAAAATACGCGTCATTACCGGCCGTCTCCGTCAAATCCGCGCCGGGCGCGGCACTGAGATAGACGATGGCGGCATTCTGATGCAGGAAAGCGCTCATACCCTCGTAGCCGGCCCAGGCGCCGCCGGGAACGCCGCCCTGGAGCACCAGATTCAGCGGGCCGTGGCCGCTGAGGGCCTGGAACGCGTTGCTGGGGATGGAGCCGATGTTCCCCGCCACGGTGACGGTGCGCAGCCTGGGACAGCTGGCGAAAGCGCCGGAACCGATGGAAACCACGCTGGCGGGCAGGGAAATCTCACTGAGCTCCATGCAGCCCCGGAAAGCGCTGCTGCCGATGGAAACCACTGTGGAGGGAATGGCAATGGACCGGATGCGGCTGGCCTCAAAGGCGCTGCCGCCGATGGACCTCAGCCCGCCGGGCAGCGTAATGCTCTCCAGCGTCGAGCCCTTAAAGGCGTTGCTGCCCACGCCGGTGATGCCCTCTCCGATGTACGCAGAGCGGAGGAACCGGTCGCCAATGGCGTTCAGCCAGGGAGGCGTCTCGGTATTCCGGGAGGAGAAATCTCTGATATCTCCCTTGCCCGCGAAATAGACCGCGTTCTCACGGGTGCGGGCAAAGTACACGCCGCTGCCCGCCGGACCGGACCGGGTAATACCGGAAGTAACGGTACCGTCCTCCATGGTGATGGTGCAGCGCGGCGAAGAGAAGCCGCCGTTGGCCTCCAGCTGCAAGGTGGACGCGTAATCCACCGGAATAGTGACGCTCTTTATCGCGCCGGGTACGGTGAAGGAGAGCACGCCGTCCAGCTTGATATACCCGCCGCCGGGAATGGTGAGAACGCCGTCAGCGGGGGGAATCTCCGTCCCGTCGCTGGTGAACGCCGTCACCGCTCTCCCGTCAGCCACGTGGGGATGGTAGAAGTAGATGTAGCTGGAGCCACTTGCAGAAAACGCTCCGCAATCAGCAGTGGGCCCCCAGAAATCCGTATGCCAATTCCCGTTATCGCTGTTCTGTCCCAAGACAAAGAGGGTCAGGCTCCGAATGGAAGTGCCGCTGCCCAGAATCTGATATGCGCCGCCGGTATTGACCCGGGCGGTAACGGTCAGCGGGCTTCGATCTCCGGCAATCTTACTCTCCAAATTCAGGTGGTGGGTGCCGTCGCTGATATAGAACTTGCCCCCCTCGCTGGTCACGGTCATGAGCAGCTTCTCCAACGGGATTTCTTCCTCCGTTCCGGGGACATATCCCACGATATCGCTGCCCTTCCTGGCAAGACGGACCGCGCAGGACCCTGCGCCCGCGTCGGCCACAGCGTTATTGGCGCTCTTGTTGGCCGGATTGAGATACAGCGCGTAGACTCCGGTATCGCCAGACTTGCCGCTCTGGGCCAGAATCAGGTATTTGCGTCCGCTCTCCCCGGTCAGCTGGACGGGCTCCTGGGTGAACCGGTCGTAACCGGTCTCCTCCATGGAGGTGAGCCACTCCCGCTCCTCCGCCGGGTTGCAGGCCGCCTCAATGGTCAGAGAATAGACATTGTTGTTGCCAACGGTGCAATTGGGGTTTGCCTGCGGGTTCTTGATGAATTCCCATTCCGCTGTGCCGTTGTTATAGTAGAAGTACGCCACGGGCAGCTCCTCGGTCACAAGCGTGTGGCCGGACACCTTTGCGTTGAGCATGTCCAGATAGTAACTCAGACTGTGTCCGGGCGTCACCGGGCAGCGCCAGGAATATGTATCCGGCTGATACGCGGTGTTTCTCTCAATGCTGCCTACGGTGAAATCATTGACCCACTGCCCATTCACGGGAGTGCTCCACCAGTGGTTCTCGCAGCCTTCAGCATTATTCCTGTGCCCTTGGCACAGGACCTGTACCTGGTACAGGTCGTTTTGCTGTACGGCAGGTCTGCTCTCAGGCGCGTCAATGGTTTCTCCGGCGAGCAGCATGGCGTAAAGCTCCTTTGCCGCTTCGTCGATCTTGGCCTGAGCCTCTTCAGCCGCAGACTGCGTCTCGTAGTCCTTTTCCCATGCCAGTGTGCTCTCGTAGATCTCCTCCGCTATCCCCATGTCCTGAAGCAGGGCTCTGAGACCGTCGGCATGGGTAGTATAGATCATCCCTTCCGGCTGTAAGGTTTTGCGGAACAACCGGAGGTTGCCCGGAGCATCCTGCATCGCCCAACCGCTGCCGGAGAATGCCAGATACTTGCCATTGCACTTGACATGGTAAACGCCGCTGCTCTGATGGCTGATCTCGAAAGAAACGGGAGTGTTACTCAGCGCAAGCTGGTTGCCGGCGGCAGTCATGGTGACGTGCTTACTGCTGACCGTACCCTGGAGCGCATACCCTCCGCTCACGGGAACGAGCTTCCATACCAGCTGCTGCTCAATCGGACTCCCGTCTTTCTTCCCGGTTATTTCCGTCCCGTCGCTGCTCAGGGCGTATCCGCTTATCATGTTTTGGTTTGTCGTGCTCGTGCTACTGCCATCAAACAGAAGTCTCGCACCGTTCTCGGAATATACGACGTATTCGCCGCCTTCTCCCAGAACCCCGTCCGTCGCCAGCCGGTAAACCGTAGAGGCAGATACTGTCCGTTTCGTGATGCTGTCAATGCCGTATTTTCCAGGCAGCGTGCTGATCTGGCCCTCCGTCTCCTGCACCACGACCTCCACGGTAGTCTTGCGCGTCAGCGTTCCGTTGCTGGCAGTCATGGTAAGGACAGCGGTGCCCGCTTCATGCGCACTGACCGTACCACTGCTGTCAACTGTAGCCACCGCCTCGTTGGAGGAGCTCCAGTTCACGCTGGCGCCGCCGTTTCGTGCGTAAACCGCACTGGTCTGGACCTGAATGGCTTTGCTTCCACCCTTGACCATATCCAGCAGCTTATGGCCTCTTACCTCTACCAGACCTTCCGCATCCAACTCCACGACGAAGGGTACTACCTCCTCGCCCTCGTGGACGAAGCTCCACCCATCGCCCAGCAGATCCTCCGTGGTCAGCTTGTAGAACTTCATGGCCATGATGCCCTTGCTCCCGTCATTGTCGTCCTTCTCATAGAGTACGGCAAAGCTGTCGGTGGCCCGGTTTTGGCCATCAGTCGAATCATTGTACTCCCGCAGCTGGGTCAGGCAGGAATAGTTGAATCGATTCGTGTAGCGGATGGTATCGTCATTCAGCCAGGTAACAACGTTATCTCCACCAATGGAGCCGATACGGATCACGCCGCTGCTCCGGTATGCCTCCTTGGGATAGGAAGCCAGAATCAGGTTGTCATACCGCCTGCCGTCCGGCGCGATGAGTGAACCTTCCAGATTGATGAAGGAAACCATGCATTCTCCGCAATAGGGCAGGTCCAAATCAAAGCTGGAAGTCCCCCAGCTTACGCCGTTATCGGTGCTTTCGGCATAGCTGATCCATGTCATGTTATTGCGGGAGTACATTCTCAGCGTCCCGTCAGGCAGCTTGACGATCTGGGATTCGCTGGCCTTGCCGGTATCCTCCAATTGCGGTACTCTGCTGCCGCGCGTCCAGGTCTTTCCGCCGTCATCGGAATAGACGGTACTGGCCCGCTCAACGCCGGTAGCGTTTTCATACACCGGGAAAATGATGCGCTCCCTGCCGTCTCCCAGCGTAACGGTGACGCCGCGGCCGGGACACACGCCTAGGAATCGCTCCTCGTCCCCCTTGATGTTATGGTTGATCAGTATGGGATCGCTCCAGACCAGCCCGTCTCCCTCAACCCTCGCGCTGCGGAGCATGAGGTAGGTGACAGAAAACGCCTTCCAGTCGGACTGGATGTAAAACAGGTTGGCCTGTACGTACTGATCTCCCCGGGGCGTTTCCTGTGCAATCTGCTTTTGCTTGCACCATACAGGCTTCAGGCCGCCGTTAGCCGCTCCATAGTCGTACCAGAGGTCGAAGAATGCGTCCACATAGTAACCGGTCAGCGCATTCACGTTGTCTCTGTGGAAAATGGGGCGGAGGGTGACTTCCTTACCGTCCTTCTGGGCAGTTCTGGTATTCTGACCATAGATACCATTGATATCCACCCGGTACTCATAGTATGTCTCCGCCAGCACTTTGGAAGACGCGGCGTCCAGCCCATTTCCGCCCTTGACGATACCGGCGTATTCACTCTCCGGGATATGCCCCACCATCAGATAGCCGTTATCGTCAAAACCGCTTCCCGCCTTCTGGGCGTTCTGATTCAGGTTGACGTTGGTCGGCTGCAAGTCCACCAGCATCCACAGCGTCCCGCTGCCGTCCACCACCATGGAAGGATCGATAAAGGACGCGCTGTCTTTTATCGCAGGCCACGCGCTGCTGCCGTTGTACGTGCCGTAGTACGTCGGCCCCTGACTGGGCGCGAAGTCGGCAAAGTAGTTGACGGCCTCCCAGCTCCAGGTTGCGCCGCCGTCCTTGGAGACGGAAACGATGGTATCCAGGTTATTGGGAGAATCTTCTGTGTTGGTCCAACGTATGTCAGACGCGGCCACAATCCATCCGTTGGGCAGAGTGACCAGGGAGGGAATACGGAAATAGCTCCTGGTCTGGTTTCCGTCCATAGGACCGCCTGTGCTGCTCGTGCCGCTGAGCGTGTCCTGCGGCTGTGAGAAAGGCTCGGTTGGCTGGCCGCTGGGAGGCGCGGCATACCCATCCGGAAGATCAGCTTTCATCTTCACCTCATATTCCAGCGAACAGATGTTGGATCCGCTGTCCCAGAGGCCCAGCTCATAAATAAGCTGGTGGGCCATCCAGACATGTCCCGCCTCGTCCGGGTGGAGTTCATTCGCGGAAAATACCGATGTCCAGTTCGTCAGCGCGGTCCACTCCGCGTACTGATCCACCAGAATCACATTCTCATACTCTGCCGCCACCTCGCGGATCCACCCTGCATAAGGCGCAGCCTCGTTCACATTGGATGTCCGGGGAGGCGGAGTGCGCAGAACGGGAATCGCGCCCTTGTTAACGACCGCACTCAAAATCCCGCGGAGATTATTCTTGAAAGCAGTTTCCTGAACGCCGCTTTTGGCGTCATTTGTACCCAGCATGAGCACCACGACGTCAGGGCTGTATGGCTCCAGACGGCGTTCCAAATCCGCCAAAGTGGTGCCCGTGGTCGCTCCGGAGCTGCCTGTGTTGATGACGATATCCTGTCCGCGGCCCAAATCGTCCTTCAGGAACTTCTCGAAGAGCTGCGCGAGGCTGTCATAGCCGTTGGTCCAGACCGAACCATGGGTAATGGAATCGCCCATAAAGAGCCACGTCAGCGCCTGATCGGTGGACCTTTCGACCAACTGACTGACATCCGTCGGAACGGAATTCTCCTCATATTCCTCGTGCGCCGCGTTCACGGCCGCCTTGTTGGGGAAATCAGTGGAAATTGCTCCATACTGACCATACGGCCAATTACCGTCAAAGCTTGTACCGATAACGGCTTCCGCCAACTGCCGGGCCATTTCCAGATGCCCCCTGGCGTCAATGGCCCCATCAAAAGTTCCATATGTCACCCCGGCCGAATACAGCACAGACATGACGTTGGGCTTCTGCTCATCGGTAAGTTCATCCAGCACACGATCCACCGCGTTTTTATCCGCGTCAGTGAGCGTCTGGATGACGATCATGCCGCTGCCGCCGCGGAGCGCGAGAGACTGTTCAATGAGGGACATCAAATTGCCTTCAAAGCCATAATTTCCGCTCTCACCGCTGTCCATCAGATAGGACACCGCCCGGGGGTTCAGCCTGGCAATACGCTCGCTGAAGCTCCCAACGATATCCGCCAGGGTCTGTCCCGCGTAGGCCACGTTGACGACATGGCGCTGGAGCTCTTTGGAGACGGCATCGTAGGCGCCGCTCTTGCAGGTATAACGGATATACTCTTCAAAGTGCCCGGCGTAGGAGCGGGCCCCGCCGATATCCTGGTACTGGCCCTGCGCGACGCGCCCGCCGGTGAAGACCCAGGAGTTATGGACGTTGCCGTCATCAGTGAACATCTGCGGGAGGTTGGTTCCAAGCTCCACAGGGAACTCCTCCACAGGCTCCTCCGCAGCATAGATGTAAATAGGTGCGCCTATAGAATTTGTAGGCCCCCAGAAATCAGTGCCATAAGTTTTGAACGCATAGTCACCCTTGGATTCAGATAACGCCAAATAGCGTCCGTCAGAAGCGCTGTTCTTGATGGTGACGCTTCCGTCTTCTCTGAAAGAAACCGCAATCTGTCCGGCATCGTTCTCCTTAAACCAATCAGCGCCAATCAGCCTCAGACAGACAGAAGGATTGGCAGCGGAAGCAAATGCATATGTCCCGTTGCCGGATGGGGTAATTGTCATATGCAGCTGGGCCAGATCGCCGATACCTTGGCTAGCCCCTGGAGCTGTGACACTCGAAACATAACCGCTGCCGTCAAAGCTCAGTATGGCAAGATGACTACCGTAATTACCTTCACCAGTTGCCAAACTGCCAGGGCTGATTCCACTCACATAGGGATACAGCGCATACGTTCCCCGCTGGCCCTGACCGACAATCAGGTACTGGCCTCCCTCCATGAGTTCCCCGGCGCTGCTCACCAGACGATAACCGGAAATTGCGGGAGGCACAGTCAGGCTGTAATTCCCTGCCGCCCATGGGTCGCCGCCCGCGTTTTCCGGGATTCCGGGCTGTGCGCCGTCTTCCGGAATTCCGGACGGTGGCGCGGAAGGAATTCCCTCTTCCGGGGTTCCGGACGGCGCGTTGTTCTCCGGAGGAGCGGGCTGACTGTTGTCCTCCGGGATTTCAGGCTGCGTACTGCTCTCCGGAGGCACAGTCTGCCAGTTGTCCTCCGGCGTTCCGGACGGCGCGCTGTCCTCCGGGGTTTCGGACGGCGCGATATCCTCCGTTGGTTCGGATGGCAGGATGCCATCCGGCTCCCCGCTTGATACGTCATACTCTGTGCCCGTGTACGGCTGCGCCGCGGCCGTAGTGGGGACAAGGGTGACGATCATGACCAGGGACAGAAGAAAGCTCAAAAAACGGGTGCGGTTTTTTTTCACAACAGATCATCCCTTTCTCTTTGACATCCCACTTGAAACCATGAGCCTGTCGGTGACTCTCCATGATGCAAAGGACCAGGGCTTCTATAGCAGTATGTCTGCATTATACATGGTCTGAAAAATATTTTCAACCACTTTTTGAAAAAAAATAAAATTTCTTTCAGATAATTTCTCCCTGGAAAATCATTTTCAACTCCATCTCCCCGGCAGCCCGCCCAAGCCCGCTCCGGGGCGGTCCGGTCCCCCGGAGGCTCTGCGCTCCGGACCAAAGCTGTCCGCGCGGCAATGCCCCGTCTTTTTGTACACTTTTATTGGCAAATCTGCCAACAAAGGCAAAAAATGGACTTGCATTTTTTACCGGAAATTGCTAAAATAAGCCCAATCATCAGCTTGACACCGGGAGCAGAAGGAGGTGAAGGCCGCAGACGCCGGGATGAAAGCGGACAGACATTTTGAGGAGGTAGTGAAAATGAGAACGGCATGGAAACAGATCGGCGCGTTCCTTCTGGCGATGCTTCTAACGGTATCCCTGGGAACGCCGGCGGCGCTGGCAGGTGAGAGCGAGGCCCGGCCGGGTCCCCTCGGCATCATCAGCGCCATGGACGTAGAGCTGAAAAAGCTGGTGGAGGAGGCGGAGATCTCCAAGGAGGAAACCGTGGCCGGCAACACCTTCTACACCGGCACGCTCCACGGGGTAGACGTCGTGCTGGTGCGGGCCGGCGTGGGCAAGGTGCTGGCCGCCTCCTGCACCCAGACGCTGATCAACAATTACCGCGTGGGCGGCGTGGTCTTCACCGGCATTGCCGGCGGCGTGGGGGACGATGTGAACGTAATGGACATGGTCGTCGGCACCGGTCTGGTCCAGCACGACTATGGTACGGAAACCAACGACGGCTTTGAGTGGAACGGTAAGGCCGCCGCGGATCAGGAAACCGGCCTGATTCCTGTGGACGAGGCGCTGTCCAAAACCGCCTATACCTCCGCCTGCGCGGTTCTGGGCCAGGAGAAGGTTCACCGTGGCGTCATCGCCACCGGAGACCAGTTCATCTCCAGCGAGAGCTATGTCAAGGAGCTTCAGGACAGCTTTGACGCGCTGGCCTGCGAGATGGAGGGCGCGGCGGTAGCCCGGGTGTGCGATCAGTACGGCGTACCCTGCGCGGTGCTCCGCTGCATGTCCGACAAGGCCGACGGCATTGCCCACGATACCTACGCCTTCAACTATACCGAGGCGTCCAACACCTCCGCCTCCGTGGTGATGAACATGATGGAGACCCTGAGCGGCAAAGCCGGGAGCACCGGGGATGCGCTGCCCTTCGGGGATGTGGCGGAGACGGACTGGTTCTATGATGCGGTCAGGACCGTCTATACCGATGATCTGATGGGCGCCGCCTCCGGCGATACCTTCGCGCCCTACGCCAAGGCGACCCGCGGGATGCTGACCACCATTCTCTGGCGGCTGGAGGGCAGCCCCGAAGCGGAATCGGACGTGACCTTCTCCGACGTGGCTGCGGATGCCTACTATGCGGACGCCGTCCGCTGGGCCGCCGGAAAGAATATCATCGCCGGCGGAACGGACGGACGCTTCACCCCCGACCAGCCCATCACCCGGGAGCAGATGGCGGTGATTCTCTACCGCTACGCTCAGAGCAAGGACGAAACGATAGCCAGCGGCAGCTATGCCGAGCTGGACTTCACGGATACCCGGGAAGTATCGGAGTACGCCTATGAAGCGCTGTGCTGGTGCGCGGCCGAGGGAATCATCACCGGGAGCAACGGAATTCTGGATCCCCAGGGAACGGCGAACCGCGCGCAGATCGCGGCGATTCTGGTCCGGATCAGCGAGAATGTAGCTTGACCCGTTTTCCCGAATGACAAACGACAGCCATGCGGCGGGCAAATGCCCGCCGCATGGCTGTCGTTATATGCTGCTGGTTTGATACGGCAAAACCGGGAGCGGCCCTCCGGCATACTTTCTTCCCAGCCGCTCAGCCCGGCTTTCTTCTTCCCCGCCCTCCGGACCGGGGAGAGCGCTTGTCCCGGGACTCCTGACGGCCGCCGGATTTTCCCGCCCGCTGCGGGGGGCGGCCCTTCTTGTCCGGTGCGCCCCGGCGGACCTTTTGCGCCTCTCCGGAGGAGGGCCCGCCGCTGTGGAGAGGCCGGATCAAACAGTCCTTTCCATAGCCGATCAGATCCTCCCTGCCCGCTTTGTGCAGCGCCTCCACCACCAGCCGTCTCATCTCCGGCCGCTTCCATTGCAGCAGCGCCCTTTGCAGCGCCTTGTCGTGCGGACTTTTCGCCACATATACCGGCTCCATGGTTCTCGGGTCCAGACCCGTGTACCACATGCAGGTGGACAGGGTGCCCGGGGTGGGATAGAAGTCCTGCACCTGCTCCGGCTGACGGCCGGTTTTGTTGAGGAATACCGCCAGCTCCACCGCGTCGCTGAGCGTACAGCCCGGGTGGCTGCTCATCAGATAGGGCACCAGATACTGCTCCAGGCCGTACCGCTGGTTCAGCCGCTGGTATTTCTCCCGGAACCGCTCATAAACCTCGAAATGGGGCTTTCCCATATAGTCCAGTACCTGCGCGGAGCAGTGTTCCGGGGCCACTTTCAGCTGGCCGGAGACATGATAGCGCACCAGCTCGGACAAAAATTCGCTGTTTTTTTCACACAGAAGGTAATCAAACCGGATGCCGCTGCGGATGAACACCTTTTTCACCCCCGGCACCGCTCTCACCTTCCTCAGCAGCGCCAGATAGTCGGCGTGACTGGGGTCGATGTTTTTGCAGGGGGTGGGGGCCAGACAGGAGCGGTTTTTGCACATGCCGTTTTTCTTCTGCTGCTGGCAGGAGGGGTGGCGGAAGTTGGCCGACGGTCCGCCCACATCATGAACATAGCCCTTGAACTTGGGGTCTCTGGTAAAGCCCTCCACCTCCCGGACCACGCTCTCATGGCTGCGGGAAGTAATCATCCGTCCCTGATGAAAGGCCAGGGAGCAGAAATTGCACCCCCCGAAGCATCCCCGGTTGTGGGTGACGGAGAAGCGCACCTCCTCAATGGCCGCCACACCTCCCTGACTGTCGTACATGGGATGGACCTCCCGGGTGTAGGGCAGCTCCGCCACCGCGTCCAGCTCCTGCCGGTCAAGCGGCATGGCCGGTGGATTGACCACCAGGACGCGGCTACCATGGGGCTGAAGAATCGCCCTGCCCCGGATGGGGTCGTGCTCCTCGTACTCGATTCTGGCAGCAGCGGCATAGTCTCTCTCGTCAGAGGCCACCGACTCGAAGGACGGAACCGCCACGCTCTCATAGGCACAGGCGGGCTCCCTGGCGGCGTAGGCGGTGCCCCTGACGTTGGTGAGCCGGTCCACCGCCTCCCCCCTGGCAAGCCGGCCGGCGATCTCGCGGGTGGCCCGCTCCCCCATGCCGTAGACCAGCAGATCCGCACCTGCGTCAAAGAGAATGGAGCGGCGCACCGCGTCGTCCCAGTAGTCGTAGTGGGCAAAGCGCCGCAGACTGGCCTCCAGACCGCCGATGATGATGGGAATATCCGGGAAAGCCTCTCTGGCCCGGTTGGCGTAGACAATGGTGGGCCGGTCCGGACGAAGACCCATTTTGTTTCCGGGGCTGTACGCGTCGGAGGACCGGCGCTTCTTGGCGGCGGTGTAATGGGCTACCATGGAGTCGATGTTGCCGCCGCCGATGAAAACGCCGTAGCGAGGCTTTCCCATAGCCTGGAAGGCGGCGGCGCTGCGCCAGTCCGGCTGGGCCAGCACAGCCACCCGCCAGCCCTCCGCCTCCAGCACCCGGGCAATGATGGCGGAGCCAAAGGAGGGATGATCCACGTAGGCGTCGGCAGTGACCACTAAAAAGTCATAATACCACCAGCCTCTTTGCTGCATGTCCTCCTTGCTGACGGGGAGAAAATCAAAGGTATCCATGGCGCGTCTCCTCACAAATTCTTCTCGATATGGTGCTCCGGATAAAGCTCCCAGTATTTTCTGTATACGCGGTCTGTGTTTCCGTCAAGATTCAGCTGGTACAGACGGAACTGCACCGGAATATTTTTGGGCTGCCACTGCTCCCGGTAGGTGTACTGATAGCGCATCCCCAGCTTCTGCATAACGCGGCCGCTTCCGGGATTATTCACATCATGGGTGGCTGTCACGAAGGGAACCCCGTCCATCCGCAGCCTGTCAATCACGGCGCGGCAGGCCTCCGTGGCCAGACCTCTTCCCCAGTACGCCCTACCCAGAGCGTATCCCAGGTCATGGCTGCCGTCCGCGCTCACATGGACATAGCCTACAGGAACGTTTTCGTCCCGCAGGCAGACTGCCCAGCGATACTCTCCCGCTCCGGCGTAACGCTCTTCATACAGCCTTCCGGCTTCCTCAAGGGTCCGAAGAGGATACCACGGGAGAAACCGGTTCACCTCCGCGTCGCTGTAAATGGCAAAAATCGATTCAATATCGTTCCTGGTGAAAGCACGCAGAAGCAGTCTCTCCGTTTTCAGCTCCGGCGGCATGGCTGCTCCTCCATCGCCGGGATTTCCCGTACAACCCGGCGCAGATCCATGGCCATCTCCTCTCCGGCGGAAATGAAGCCATACCGGGCAAAGTATCCCCTCAGGGCCTCGGGGCAGCGAAGGACCAGCCGCTCCCGTCCCTTTGTCCGGGCATACTGCACCGCCTGCCCCAGAAGCTGGACGCCATAGCCCCGTCCCCGGAAAGCGGGGACCACCTCATAGTCCGCAACACGCAGCGCTCCGGGCTCCAGGGCCATGGTGATTCTGCCTGCCTGCTCCTCCTCCAGAAGAGCCTCGGCGGCTTTGCCGTCCGAATCTTCCCGGAGGGTGCAAAACCAGAGCCCCGGCTCGGTGGCTGCGTCGCCCTTGTGCCAGCTCTGGCGGCGGAAGGTGGAGAGCTTGTCCGGCAGATGGCTCGCGTCGTCCCGGAAGACTACCCGGATCTCCTCCCCCTCGGCCTCCAGCAGGGAAACGGCGGTATTGTCCCCGTGGCCAGTGGCGCCGATTTCTTCCAGGGTCCTCCCCTCCAGGGTCCCCAGCAGGGTCCGGAGGGCCACGCCGTGGCTGGCGGCGGCCACTGTGCCGCCGGGGTTCTCCGC
>CAJTUD010000043.1:22717-24122 GCA_910579725.1 uncultured Oscillospiraceae bacterium
AGACGGTCCCGGACCTGGGCAAAGGTCTCCGCGCCCTCCACCTGCCACAGGTCGGGGCGCTTGTTGAAATCCACGTACATCTGCCGGTCCATACGCGCAATCTCTCCCCAGCTCATCTGCTCCCAGACGCCCAGCCGGATTTCCCGCAGCTGCGGCAGGGGACGGAATTCCAGGCCCCTGGGGACATACAGCGCAGAGGCGGTGGCGCGGGTGCGGGTCAGGTCGCTGCCGTACACCGCGTCCAGTATCTGGCCTTTGAACCTCTCCCGCAGACAGGAGAGCTGACGGTAGCCCTGGGGAGTGACGGTGCTGTCGTACTGGCCATGGGCCACCCGGAACAGATTGCCCTCCGCCTCCGCGTGGCGGATCAGAAAAATTCTGGTAATCATACCCAGATGCTCTCCTCTCTCCCGGATTCCTTCAGGCAGGCCCGGAGGATCTGTCCCCCGGCTTCCCGGGGCTCCCGGGCCTCTTGCAGGATATCCCGGTAAATGTTCACCGCCGCGGCCTGCCGCCGCCGGGCCAGTTCGCCGCCACGGCGGGTAAGAAAGCGGCCGTACAGGCCCTCCAGCTTGACCTTATACTCCCGGAGCACAGAGTGAACGCCGGCTGGCTCCTCTGCGGAACCGTCGGACACCGAGCCGTCCGGCAGCAGGGTATACAGCGGCTGGCCCACCTGGGCCGCATAGAAAAACGTCCGCGCCATGCCGATGGCCCCGGTCACGTCCAGCTTGTCCGCGTCAAAGAGAATCTTCGCCTCTATGCTCTCCGGCGGATCGCTGGAGCGGAAGCGGTGGGTGCGGACACAGTCCCGGACATGAAGGGCAAAGCTCTCCGGAAAACCCCGCTCCAGCAGGAACCGGCAGGCCTTCTCCGCGCCCACCTGAGCGTGGCAGAGGGCGGGGTTCTGGAACTGCTCCTCCCGGCCAATATCGTGAAGCAGGCAGGCGGCGATCAGCACGTCCCGGTCCGCGTCAGGCTCTGTCTCCGCAATCTCCAGCGCGAGATACAGCACCCGGCGGACGTGCTCGGCATCATGGGCGGAATCGCCCATGGAGGAGAGCATGCAGTCCTCCAGCAGAGCAAAGGTTTTTTGTGTCATCTCAGGGCTCCTCTCAAGAATCTTGCTTCCTATTATATATGAACTGCCAGCATTTAGCAAATGAAATGATGAGCGGAACGCTTATTTTTTCTTCCGGACGGAAATACTAGTTCCAGACCGAGAGAAGGAGTGGACAGTATGAAAGGCTTTTTAAAGGGGATGCTGCTGGGCGCAGTGGCCGGCGCGGCGGCGGATCTCGCCATGCACACCAATTCCGCCAAGAAAACCGCCGCCGGCAAGGCCATGCAGACGGCCACGGACGTGGTGGACGCCGCAGCGGTTTCCGTGAAGGAGACGCTGGAC
>CAJTUD010000044.1 GCA_910579725.1 uncultured Oscillospiraceae bacterium
ATGCCACTTCCCCTGTAACCGCTGGGCCCCAGCGCTTTCGCGTGGCATAGCGGAAACGGTTTGCACTGTGCCACCGCCCGGCCACCTGTGCCACTTTTCAGGAACAGCCTCTTCCGCCCCGCGAAGCGCCGCCTTCCCCCTACCTGTAGGGCGCAAAGGCGGGAAAGTTGCATGCCGCAGTGCAACCTTTCTTGGGAAATTTCAGCCCCCGGCGCAGGCGGCTTTTCAAAAAAAAGCTGCCGCGGACGAAATCCGTCCGCGGCAGCCTGGAGCTGGAAATCAGACTCGAACTGACGACCTGCTGATTACGAATCAGCTGCTCTACCGACTGAGCTATTCCAGCGGATAAACCGCCGCGCCGCAGCAGATGTAGGATACCATACATTTTTTCGTTCGTCAAGCACAAGATTACTCCAACCAAAAATTTTTTCCTTCCAGGCAAATTTCCCGCAATATTTCTCCCCCGGATGCATATACTGGGAAAATCCGCAAAAAGGAGGGATACCGGATGAACCCAGAATTTCCCCGGGGGGACGTAGATGATCTGATCTATCAGGAGGAGTGGTCCGCCAGCGAGCGCTGAGGCCCGGTCCCGGCGATGATTCCGCCGCCAACCACCGCCTCGCCCTGATAGCAGACCAGAGACTGACCTGCCGCCGCTGCCCGCTGGGGCGCGTCAAACTCCACCCGGACACCGCCGTCCGCTTCCGGATACAGGATGCCGGCGGCCTCTGTCTGGCTGTAGCGGGTTTTGGCCGTGACCGCCAGCGGCCCGGCCTGGGGCGGCAGGGAAACCCAGTTGAAGCTTTCCGTCCGGACGGACATGCTGTACAGCTGCGGCTCTCCGCCCAGCACCACCTGGTTGCGCGCCGCATCCTTCCGCAGTACATACAGCGGCCGGTCCGCGCTGACGCCCAGCCCCCGGCGCTGTCCGGGGGTATAGCAGGGCAGGCCCTTGTGCCGCCCCAGCACGCGGCCCTCCTCGTCCACAAAATCACCGGGGACAAGCTTCACCCCGCCGTAGCGCACCAGAAATTCCGCGTAGCCGCCCCGGGGAATGAAGCAGATGTCCTGGCTGTCCGGCCTTCCGGCGCTGGCAAATCCGGCGCTGGCCGCCATCGCGCGGATTTCCGGCTTGCTGTAATCTCCCGCCGGCAGCAGCAGCCGGCTGAGCTGCCGCTGGGAGAGGGGATAGAGGAAATAGCTCTGATCCTTTTTCCGGTCCTTCCCCCGCAGGAGCTGCCAGCGGCCGGAGGACGCCTCCCGGTTCACCCGGGCGTAGTGCCCGGTGGCGATGCGGGGAATGTCCAGCTCATCCGCCCGGCGCAGCAGCGCGTCAAACTTGACGGTCCTGTTGCACTGCACGCAGGGATTGGGCGTGCGTCCGGAGCAGTAGCTCTCCACAAACTCGTCCATGACGCGGCGCCGGAACTGCTGAGTGAAGTTAAAGACATAGTGATCGATTCCCAGGCGGCGGGCCGCGCCCCGGGCGTCCTCCACCGCCTCCAGGGAGCAGCAGGTCCCCTCCAGCGGCTCTCCCACGTCCTCGTTGTCATAGAGGCGGAGGGTGCAGCCCACGCATTCCCAGCCCTCCTCCCGCAGCAGCAGCGCCGCCGCGGCGCTGTCCACGCCGCCGCTCATTCCCACCAAAACCTTTTTGTTTTCCATTGCACTCCTCCGGCTTCAGTCCAGATACTTCTGGGTGAAGGCCTGCTTGGGCAGAGCGTCGGACAGCTCCACCAGCGTCGGGTTGAATCCCCCGGTCAAATCCATCGTCATGGGGCCCCGCAGCTTCTGGGGCCCTCTGCGGTTGGGCAGGGATACGGTGACGGCGGTGCCCCGGCCCTCCTCGGAGGCGAGAACCAGACCGCCCCCGTGTTCCCGGGCGATCCGGCGGCAGATGGGAAGTCCCAACCCCAGCCCATGGGGCGGCGGGCTGAGGTATTTCGCCTGCCGGCAGCGGTCAAAGACGGTATCCAGCAATTCCTCCGGAATCCCAAGGCCGGTATCGGACAGCGTCAGATAGACAGAATCCGGCTCCACCCGGACCTCCAGGGAAACCCGCTTTTCTCCGGTTCCGATGAATTTGAACGCGTTGGACAGCAAATTCAGCAGCAGCCGCCCGATTCGTTCGCCGTCCATTGCGATGACCTGGCTCTCCCTGGAGCAGCGGAAGTCCAGGCGAATGCCCAGCAGCTCCGCCGGAACCGCCGCCCGGTCCATCACGTCCCGGCAGACCGCCACGATGTCGTCGTTGTCCATTCCCTCGCCCTCCCGCCTTTCCGGCTCAGAGGCGTCGGAGAGATTGTTGGTCAGGCGGAGAATGCGGTAATAGCTCTGGCACAGCACCGCCGCGTCCAGATCCACGCTCTGCCGCTCATCCCGGAGCTCCGGCGGAGCCAGGCGGGTGAGGGCGTTATGAATGTTTCCCAGAGAAAGGCGCAGCTGGCCGGACACCTGCTGAAGGACCTCGCTGAGTGGTTCGTCCTGATGGAAAAGCTCTTGTGACATGGTTTACCTCCTGCCGGGCTGCCGGTGATAGGGTTAGTGTATGCATCCGGAGAAAAATTCCTGTGGTAATTTCCTCCAAAAAGCCGGCCGCCAGAAGCGGGCACAGCAAACTCCCAAGAATAACAGGAGTATCATATCAAAAATTTGTCGAAATTACAAGAAAATTTTACCTTCGTCAAAAATTCCACAAAAAACACTTTTCTTTTGAAAATCTCCGGTGTATAATATCTCCAGAATACCATATGATCTGTTTGACGGAAATTCCAACAAAATTTTGAGAGGAGTTTTTTCTTATGAGCATCAAAGTAGGCATCAATGGGTTTGGCCGTATCGGCCGCATGGTTTTCCGCGCCAGCGTGAATCACCCCGAGATTGAGATCGTGGGCATCAACGATCTGTGCCCCGCCGATTATCTGGCTTACATGCTGAAGTATGATACCATGCATGGCCAGTTCGAGGGTACCGTGAGCGCCACGGAGAGCGCCATCGTGGTCAACGGCAAGGAGATTCCCATTTATGCCAAGCGTGATCCCGCCGAGATTCCCTGGGGCCAGCTGGGCGCCGAGTACGTGGTGGAGTCCACCGGCCTGTTCCTGACCAAGGAGAAGAGCGAGGCCCATCTCAAGGCCGGCGCCAAGAAGGTCATCATGTCCGCTCCCTCCAAGGACGACACCCCCATGTTCGTGTGCGGCGTGAACCTCGACAAGTACACCCCCGACATGAACTTTGTCTCCAACGCCTCCTGCACCACCAACTGCCTGGCTCCCATTGCCAAGGTTCTCAACGACAAGTGGGGCATCACCGACGGTCTGATGACCACTGTTCACTCCACCACCGCCACCCAGAAGACCGTTGACGGTCCTTCCCTGAAGGATTGGCGCGGCGGCCGCGCCGCTGCCGGCAACATCATCCCCAGCTCCACCGGCGCCGCCAAGGCTGTGGGTAAGGTGATTCCCGAGCTCAACGGCAAGCTGACCGGCATGTCCATGCGCGTCCCCACTCTGGACGTGTCCGTGGTGGACCTGACCGTGAATCTGGCCAAGCCCGCCAAGTACGATGAGATTTGCGCCGCCATGAAGGAAGCTTCCGAGGGCGAGCTGAAGGGAATTCTGGGCTACACCGACGAGGCCGTCGTTTCCGCCGACTTCCTGGGCGACGCCCGCACCTCCATTTTCGACGCCACCGCCGGCATCGCTCTGACCGACACCTTCGTGAAGGTGGTTTCCTGGTACGACAACGAGATCGGCTACTCCAACAAGGTGCTGGAGCTCATCAAGCACATGTACAGCGTGGACCACAAGTAAGCAGACTGTCCGGGCCGTCCCTCCCGCCGGGAGGGGCGGCCTTTTTTATGCCGCCCTTTTGAGAATTTTACCGAATTGTAACTGATTTCCTCTTGCTTTTCCCGGCTGAAAGGAGGATAATCATTTTGTCAAATACCGTCGAAGGAAGTCCGTACCATGAATCGTTTTTTCTCTTTTGCTCTGGCGCTTCTAATTTTATTTTCCTGCACAGCCTGTGTGGGACGGGCGGCTGCGCCTGCTGACGGGGACGGTCCGGCTTCCGCGCCCCAGGACGTCGCCGCCCCGCAGCCGCTGGATACGGAATCCTCCGATGAGCCGGAGCCCGAAGAGGAATCCGCCCCCCTGCCCGAGGAGCCGTACGTCCGGGTGATCGACCCCTCCAGGCCCATGGTAGCCCTTACCTTTGACGATGGTCCGGACGAAACCTGGTCCAACGCGATTCTGGACGTTCTGGAGGAAAACCACGCCCTGGCCACGTTTTTTGAGGTGGGAAGAAACGTCAGGGCCTGTCCGGACCCTGTCGGGCGCATGGTGGAGATGGGCTGCGAGGTGGCCAGCCACTCCAACGCCCACAAGGATTTGAGCAAGCTGAAGAAAAAAGCGCTTCTTCAGGATTTGGATGCCGCCGACGCCGCTTTTGCCGCCGCGGGAGCGGAAGCGCCCCTTCTGGTCCGCCCGCCTTACGGCGCGGTGAACAAGAATGTGAAATCCGCCACAGGCCGCGCAATGATCACCTGGACCGTGGACACGGAGGACTGGAAAAGCCGGGACGCCCAGACCGTGATCGACTATGTGCAGAGCATTCCGGAGCTGGACGGAGAGATCATCCTGATGCACAGCATTTATCAGAGTACGGCGGAGGCCGTGGCGGTGCTGGTGCCCTGGCTTCAGGAGCAGGGGTATCAGCTGGTGACGGTGACGGAGCTGATGGCCTACTATTACGGCGAGCTGCCCCAGCCGGACCAGTTCTATGGCTACTCCTATTTTTCCTCCCGCGGGCGCACAGACCAGCCGGTTCCGCTGCCCGGAGAGGAGGTTCCCGGTATGGGCGCGCCCTCCGAGGAGCCGCCGGAGGAAGCGCCGGAAACCGCTCCCGCAGAGCCTGCGGATATCCCGGAGGCGGCCGGGGACGGGCCGGAGAGCGCGGACCCCGGGGACTGGGAGCCCACCAGAGTGATGGAGCCTGTGATGAACATGTCCCCGGTGAAAACAGTACCCAATCCGGCGCTGTTTTATCCCTGAAGCGGCCGTTTCAGGAATCTGTATACGCGGAAATGAATGCCGTCCGGGCGGGGCTTTGTCCGGACGGCATTTTGGCGGCTCCCGCGGCCCGGAAGTCAAAGAGCGCCTCCGGAGGGGGCGCCGGTCATCAACATACAGGAGGAATCATCGGAATGAAGCTGGTAACATTCAACATTCGCTGCGACTATGGCCAGGACGGAAAAAACAACTTCTGCTTTCGGAAACCACTGATTCTCGACAAGCTCCGCCGGGAGAAGCCGGACGTCGTCTGCTTTCAGGAGGTGCTGCCCCATACGGCGGCATGGCTGAAGGAGGAGCTGCGGGACTATTACGTCGTCGGCTGCGGCCGCAGCGAGACTCTGGAGGATGAGCAGATGGCGGTGGCCTACCGGTGGGAGCGGCTGAACCTGATCGGGATGGAAACCCTCTGGCTGTCGGAAACGCCTGCGGTTCCGGGGTCCCGCTATCCCCGGCAGAGCATCTGTCCCCGCACCGCCACAGAGGTGCTTCTGGAGGACCTGACCTCCCGGCGGGTCTTCCGGCTGCTCAACGTCCATCTAGACCATGAGTTTCCGGAGGCCCGGGAGCTGGGACTGCGGCAGATTCTGAAACGGCTGGAGAGCCCCAGGCTGTTCCCCGGCGTGCCGGCGGTGATTGCCGGGGACATGAACGCAGAGCCGGACAGCCCGGAGATGGCCCTGCTGAAGACTTCTCCCTGCCGGAACGTGACGGAGCATACCGGCGTTACCTACCACGGCTTCGGACAGGCAGAGCATTCCTGCTCCATTGACTGCATTCTGACCCAAGGCTTTGTCTGTACTGAAACAGGAAAATGGACGGATGAGCGGGAGGGCGTCTTCCTGTCCGACCACTATCCGGTGTGGGCCAGCCTCCGTCCGGCGGATTGACCCGCCCCGGAGATTTTCCTGTCTGCGGCATTGCGTGTTGCGGATTTTGGAAAAATATGTTATGCTGAAGGAATCAAGGCCCTGCCTGCGGCGGGCCGCAAAGGATGATGGGAATCGTATGAAGCTTCAAAAAAAAGCAAAGCTGTCCAGCATGCAGATCATTGCCTTGGGCTTCTTCATCATGATTGCGCTGGGGACGGCGCTGCTGATGCTGCCTGTTTCCAGCCGCGCCTCCGGCGGCGCGTCCTTTTTGGACGCGCTGTTCACCGCAACCTCCGCTTCCTGCGTGACAGGTCTGGTGCCGCAGGACACGGGGACCTATTGGACGGTTTTCGGTCAGACCGTCATCATCCTGCTGATTCAGACCGGCGGTCTGGGATTCATGTCCATCGCCACGCTGTTCCTGCTGCTGCTGCGGAAGCGTCTGGGTCTGCGGCAGCGGGAGGTTGTGGTGGACAGCGTCAGCTATGACCGCCTGGGCGGCTTTGTTCCCTTCATGAAGCTGGTATTTCTGGGGACGCTGCTGGCGGAGGGCCTAGGAGCGGTGCTGCTGTCCATCCGGTTTGTGCCCCGGCTGGGCTGGGGCAAGGGGATATATTACGGCGTGTGGCACAGCGTCTCCGCCTTCTGCAACGCCGGATTTGACCTGATGGGGCCTTACAGCGGGGAATATTCCTCCTTTACCGCCTATGCCGGGGACCCGCTGGTCAGTCTGACCATCTGCGGGCTGATCCTGATTGGCGGCGCCGGTTTTCTGGTCTGGGAGGATCTGGTCCGGAACCGCTGGCACTGGCGGCGCTACCGGCTTCAGACCAAGGTGGTGCTGACGGTGAACCTGCTTTTGACCATCGGAGGCGGAGGACTGTTCTTCCTTCTGGAGCGGAACAATCTGGGCGCGGGCCGGCCCCTGGGGGAGCAGGTGCTTTCCGCACTTTTTGACGCGGTAACGCCGCGGACGGCGGGCTTCAATTCCACCGATACCGGCGCGCTGACCAGCGGCAGCCTGCTTGTGACCATCATATTCATGTTCATCGGAGGCAGTCCCGGTTCCACCGCCGGCGGCGTGAAGACCACCACGGTATTTGTGATTCTGCTGCACGCCCTCTCCGGCGTCCGCCGGGAGCGGAGCGCCAACGCTTTCGGCCGGAGCATCGGAGACGACGCGCTGAAGAAGGCGACGGCGGTGCTGTATACCAATCTGCTGCTGGCGCTGGCGGGCGCGGTTGCGATCTGCGCCATCCAGCCCCTGGCTCTGACGGAGGTCCTCTTTGAGACCTTCTCCGCCATTGGTACGGCGGGAATGACCATGGGCGTCACCAGGGACCTGCTTCCGCTCAGCCGTCTGGTGATTGTTTTTCTCATGTACTGCGGCCGGGTGGGCAGCATCTCCTTTGCGGTGGCGCTGCTGGAAAAGCGGGCGATTCCCCCCGTCACTCTGCCCAGGGAGGATATTACCATCGGGTAAGCGGAACAGTCCTTTGCACCCTTTTTTCAGGAAAAGGGATGAACCATGGCCGGTCCGGGAGAGCCGGCCGGAGAGAGAGGGATCATCTATGAAATCTTTTTTGATTGTGGGCATGGGCTCCTTTGGCCACCATCTCTGCCGGGCCCTGGTGGAGCAGAAGTGCGAGGTCATGGCTGTGGATCAGAACGGGGACGCGCTGGAGGACGTTCTGCCCCTGGTGGTCAGCGCCAAGGTGGGCGACTGCACCAACGAGGAGGTGCTGCGCTCCTTCAGCGTGGAGAGCTTTGACGCATGCTTTGTCTGCCTGGGCGACAGCAACGTTCTGGGCAGCCTTCAGATCACCAGTCTTCTGAAGGAATTGGGCGCGAAAAAGGTGTTCAGCAAAGCTGACGACGACGTACAGGCAAAGTTCCTCCTCCGCAACGGCGCGGACCACGTGATTTATCCCGAGCGGGAGGCCGCCCTGCGGCTGGCCATCAGCGAGAGCTCCGACAGCATCTTCGACTGCATTCCCCTTACATCCGATCACTCCATCTATGAGCTGGAGCCCATGGACCGCTGGGTGGGCAAGAGCCTGAAGGAGCTGAACTTCCGGGTAAAATATCATCTTACGGTGATCGCCGTCAAGCGGGGAGAGGCCGTTATCCCCAACCTCAGTCCTGATTATGCCTTCCGCAAGGAGGAGCATCTGCTGGTGCTGGGCCGGATGGAGGATATCCGGAAAGTCATTCGCTGATGGAGACGAAAAAGTGGGAGGCCATGCTGACGGCAGTGGAGCAGGGCAGCTTCACCCGGTCCGCCCGGCAGCTGGGTCTGACCCAGTCCGGTCTGACCCACATGATGAACGCGCTGGAAAAGGAGACCGGCTTTCCCCTGCTGATCCGGGACAGGTCCGGCGTGCGGCTCACCGCCGCCGGGGAGCGGCTGCTGCCCGCCGTCCGCGAGATGATTCAGGCGGCGGCTCATCTGGAGGAGCAGATTGCCGCTCAGACCGGCCAGCGGCGGGAGAGCATCCGCGTGGCCGCCTACTCCAGCGTCTGCATGCACTGGCTGCCCACCATTGTCCAGCAGTTCCGCTGGGCGTGGCCCGACGTGTCCGTCGATATCCGCATGGGCAGCGTGCAGGAGATTTACCGCTGGCTCCAGGAGGGGACGGTGGATCTCAGCTTTGCCAGCCGTCAGGATAAGGGGCGCTACGACTGGGTCCCCTTGTGGGACGATCCTCTGCTGGCGATTTTGCCGCCGGACTATCCCGCGGCGGGCCGGGACCGGTTCCCGGTGGCGGATTTCGGCGGAAAAGAGTTTCTGATGCCCTCCCTGGGCTTTGACCTGGACATCCTGGGCGTTTTCGCCGCCCAGGGCGTGCAGCCGGATATTCTCAGCAATACCGCCGTGGAGGACGCCGCGATTCTCTCCATGGTGGAACACGGTCTGGGCGTGAGTATTCTCTCCCAGCTGGTTTTGCAGGGACGGCGGGATAATGTGCGGGCCCTGCCCCTGGATCCGCCGGCCTGCCGGCATATGGGGGTCGCCATCCGCTCTCTGGAGGAGGCTCCGCCGGTGATCCGGGAGTTTATTGCCTATTCCAGACGGATTGTGGGCGCGCTGCATGGTCCGGCGGATGTAAAAGGCGGAGCCGCTCCGGCTCCGCCCAATCTGTACAGTTTTACGCCTCCAGCAGCTTGCTCAGCGCCGGACGGTCCCCCACCAGGGTGACATAGGGATGCAGCTGAAGAATGGAAGCCGGCATATGGGGCGTTACCGGCCCGGTGAAGGCGTTCTTCACGGCCTCGGCCTTGTCCTCGCCGCTGACCATCAGAAGAATCTTCCGCGCCATCATGATGGACTTGATGCCCATGGTCATCGCCTGACGGGGCACCTCGTCGGAGGAGGAGAAGAAGCGGGCGTTGGCCTGAATGGTGCGCTCGCTGAGGTCAACCACATGGGTTTCCAGCTCAAAAGCCTCGCCGGGCTCGTTGAAGCCGATATGTCCGTTGTGGCCCATCCCCAGCACCTGGATGTCAATGCCGCCCATCTGGCGGATTACCTGGTTGTACCACTCGCACTCCGCCTTGGGATCGGGGGCCAGTCCGTCGGGGACGTTGGTGTTGGCGGGGTTGACGTTCACGTGATCGAAGAGATTGTGCTGCATGTAGTAGCGGTAGCTCTGCTCATGGGTGGGCTCCAGGCCCACATACTCGTCCAGATTGACCGTCTTCACCCCGGCGAAGTCCAGATCGCCCTTTTCATACCAGATGACCAGCTGCTTGTACATGCCCACCGGCGTGGAACCGGTAGCCAGGCCCAGCACGCTGGTGGGCTTCAGGATGATCTGGGCGGAGAGAATGTTGGCCGCTTTCCGGCTCATGGATTGATAATCTTCGGTCACATAAATTTTCATAATTGATCACTCCTTCAATTTTTATGATGACCGCGCCGATCATCAGTTGAAAAGAATACTATGTATAATTGTATAAGATATCCAGCCGTTTGTCAATGGGCATTCCCCCGTTTGCCCCACAATTTTCTCCTGCTGTTGGGAGGAGGGGAAATCCCGGGATAAATTTTTCCTCACAGCAGATACTATCCGAAGGATCAAATTGACTGCGGAGGAAAACCAATGGAGCAATTGACAAAAAGTCTTTCAGAAAATCAGAAAACCCTGGATGACCTGTTGGGAGTGGGACGAAATTACGACGTAATCAGCCGGGATCTTTATATCGGCTCCTGGAAAGGGCGGCTGTATGTGATCGACGGATACGGCGACGACGGCGTAATCGAGCGCATTACCTCCTTCCTGCTGGGCCAGGGGGCGGCTCTGGGAAAAGACGCGTCCAACATGCAGGAATTCATCGACCGGTGCGTCACCTTCTGCGAGGTGGACTGCGAAAACCAGATTGACAAAATTCTCACCGGCGCTTTCATCGGAAAAACGCTTCTGCTGCTGGAGGGCTTCGACTGCTGCGCCATGATTGATGCGAAGAAGTTCCCCGGCCGCAGCGTGGAGGAGCCCAGCGACGGCAAGGTTCTCCGGGGCAGCCATGACGGCTTTACGGAGACCATGGTGCAGAACACCGCCCTCCTCCGCCGCCGCATTCGGGACCCCCATCTCACATTGGAGAACCACAAGGTGGGCGGGCGAAGCCAGACGGACGTGGTGCTGGCCTATATGAACAACCAGGTAAAGCAGGGGGATTTGGAATCGCTGCGGAAGAAGCTGGACAGCATTGACGTCGGTTCCATCGCCATGAGCCAGGAGAGCGTGGCCGAGGCCATTGTAAAGCCCCAGTGGTACAACCCGTTCCCCAAGGTCCGCTACACGGAGCGGCCCGACACCGCTACCGCCTGCGTCATGGAGGGCAGCATTGTCATGCTGGTGGACAACTCCCCCTCGGTGATGCTGATGCCCACCTCCCTCTTCGACTTTATGGAAGAGGCCAACGACTACTACTTTCCCCCGCTGGTGGGCACCTATCTCCGCTGGCTGCGGGTGGTGGTGATGCTGCTGGCGCTGTTTATCACGCCGGTGTGGTATCTGCTGGTGAAGGATGCGGGACGGGTGCCGGAATATCTTACCTTTATCGTTCCGGAAGAGCCGGGAAGCGTGCCGCTGCTGGTGCAGCTGCTGCTGCTGGATTTTGTGGTGGACCTGCTGAAGCTGGCCAGCCTGAACACGCCGGACGCGCTGAGCAACTCCTTCAGCATGCTGGGCGCTCTGATTCTGGGAGACTTTGCCGTTCAGGCCCGGTGGATGGTGCCGGAGGTGCTGGTATATATGGCTTTTGTCGCCATTGCCAACTTTGCCCAGCCTTCTTTTGAGCTGGGGTACGCGCTGAAGCTGACGCGGATGCTGTTTTTGATTCTGGTGGCCCTCTTCGACCTGTGGGGGCTGATATTCGGGACCCTGGGATGGATCATCCTGCTGGCCAGCACCAAGCCGATTCTGGGCCGGGGGTATCTCTATCCCATCTGCCCCTTTGACGGCAAGGCTTTGGGCCGCCTGCTGATCCGCCAGCCTATCAGCAAAAAGAATTCCTGATCCGGCAAGGCCCTTGACAGCAGCCGGACAATCTGTTATACTGCACCTACAATCCAAGGGGCGCTGGCGCACGCCGGCTGAGATGAGACGCATTGCCGTCCGGTCCCTCGAACCTGATCCGGGTAATGCCGGCGTAGGAATGCGATTACAATAGGTATATCTTGTCGTATGCCCGCGCCCTGCGGACATACGACATTTTTTTGTCTCTGTCCGCATGGCACTTCCCGCCGCTGCAAAGAAGGAGGAAGTCAATTATGTCCAGCGAAACCAAGTCCAGCGTCAAGCGCTCCGGGTCTCTCAGCACCCGCTGTCTGGCCGAGGCGGCCATCCTGGTGGCCCTTGCACAGATTCTCAGCTATGTCAAAATCTACCAATTCCCCCACGGCGGCTCCGTTACGGCCGCCATGTTTCCGCTGATCCTCTTCGCCGTCCGATGGGGGCTGAAGCCCGGTCTGCTGTCCGGCTTTGCCTTCGGCGCTCTCCAGCTGATCTTTGACGGCGCCTACGCCTGGGGCTGGCAATCCATGCTGCTGGATTATCTGGCGGCGTTCACCCCCCTGGGGCTGGCAGGATGGTTCCGGGGGAAAAAATGGGGCGTATTTGCGGGGACTGTAGTGGGATGCTTCTGCCGCTTTCTGATTCACTACATCAGCGGCATCACCATTTACAGAATTCTGGTTCCCACCGAGGTTCTGGGGATCACCTTTACCAATCCCCACTTTTATTCCCTGGTCTACAACGGCTCCTACATGCTGGCGAACACGATTCTGGCCCTGGTCATCGCGGCGTTTTTGTATGTGCCGCTGAGAAAATACATTCTGGCCCAGGATTTGACCGGTCATTCCCCGCAATAAGACAGGAGGACGCTGCGGAAAATCCGCGGCGTCCTCCTCCTGCCGTCTGTGCCGGTCCGCTACAGGATGGTCTCCAGCCCCACCTTCTGCGGCTTCAGTCCGCACTTCTCATAGAAGCGCACAGCGCTCTCGTTGCAGCTCCAGACATTCAGCGTCACGTTGTAGCACCCGCTTCTGCGGGCCATGTCCAGGACGGCCTGATAGAGCGCCCGGCCCACATGCCGGCCACGGCAGTTCTCGTCCACGCACAGGTCATCCAGATAGAGCGTGGTCATATCCTGAAAGGAGCCCTCGTTCCGGTGATGCTGGTACACGCAGAAGGCATAGCCAACCACTTTGCCGTTATCCACCGCAGCCAGAACCGGCCGGTCCTGGTCCCTGAGCAGCTCTCTCAGCTCACCGTCGTCATATTTCCGTCCGCCTTCCCGGAACAGGTCCGGGCGGCCTTCCCAGTGAACCCGGCAGACCTGGAGCAGCAGCTCGCCCAGCCGGGGGATATCCCGTTCCTCTGCCTGTCGAATTTCCATCCGATATTCCTCCTCATCCGCCGTGTTCTCCGCGGCTCTCTTTTTCCGGAATCAGGCCCGCGATCAGGTCCATCACCACCGCCCCGCTCAGGAGCAGCCCGGCCACCGGGGGCACCCAGGGCACGCTGCCCGGTACGCTCCGCCGTCCCGGCGGCGGCGTCTCCAGCGGGGCGCAGTACGCGGGCTCCTCCGGACTGTACACCACCTTCAGATGCCGGATTCCACGCCTGCCCAGCTCCCGGCGCATCACTCTGGCCAGAGGACACCCGTAAGTCCTGCTCAGATCCGTCACCTCCAGCAGGGAGGGGTCCAGCTTATTGCCTGTCCCCAGAGCGGAAAAAATGGGGATTCCCCGCTCCTTTGCCTGACAGATCAGATCCACCTTACAGGCCACCAGATCAATACAGTCCACAACGCAGTCATAATTTCCCCAGAACCGCTCCCGGTTCTCCCGCTCATATCTTCCCACCATCGGGTGCACCGCGCAGTCCGGATGAATATCCTTCACCCGCGCCGCCATTGCCTCCGCCTTGGGAATCCCGATGGTGGACGCTGCCGCCCCCAGCTGCCGGTTGACGTTGCTTTCTCCATACGCGTCCTCGTCAATCAGCGTCAGCTCCCCGATACCGGCTCTGGCCAGCCCTTCCGCCGCCCAGCTTCCCACGCCGCCCAGTCCCACCACGCAGACATGGCATCGGGCCAGCTTCTCCATCGCGGCGGGGCCCAGGAGCATCTCACTTCTCAAAAATCGTTGGTTCATGCAGCTTCTCCTTACTCGCGAAAGGCAGGCATGCTTTTCAGGCAGGGAACAGGACCGATGCCCGTAATGCCGGCGGCTCCGGAGCGCACCCCGGAGCCGCCGAAAGCTTCCTGTAGAAAAATCAGCCCACGTTCTTCATACCGGCCTCGTTGATTTCAGCCTTGGCGGCCTCGACCATGCCGTTCTGCCACTCGGTGGCGGCGGCGCTGCGCAGGGCGTTTTCACAGCTGTAGTGCCAGTTCTGCTCGTCCCCGTAGTTCACAAAGTACATGATATGATAACCGGTGGAGGCGTTGTAGACGATGCCGCTGTCGCCGGACTTGCGGCCGTCCTCATAGCACCAATCCTGGAAGGCGGCTACCATCTGGCCTTTGGCGACGTCCTCGTACAGGCCGCCGTTGGTGTTGCTGCCGGGATCCTTGGAATACTCGTTGGCCAGCTTGGCAAACCCGTCCTCCGTACCGTCCCAGCCGGCCAGAATCTCCTCGGCCTTGGCCTTGATCTGCTCGTCGGTGGCTTCTTCGCCCTCGGGCAGGTCCAGATTCTCCGCCGTCACCAGGATGTGGCGCACGTCATAGGTGGCCGGACTGTCGTCCCGCTGGCGGCTGTTGAACACCGCAACATAATAGCGGCCGGAGGCGCCGTCTTCGATGACCTCGGCGTCGCCCGCCTTGCGGGCCTCGTCAAAGAACCACTGGCCGTACACGGTGGAGGAGCCGGAAATCGTGGTGGAAACCGTGGCGTCATAGGCGGAAGCGGCAGCCTCCAGATCGCCGCTCTTCTGATAGGCCTCCAGGATTGCCTGGGCGGTTTCGGCGGCCTCTGCCAGCGCTTCCGCCTTTTCCGCCTCGGTGGCCTCCACGGCGTTGCCCTGATCGTCGGTCTTGGCCTCGGGCGTGCCGTTGATGGAGACATAAGCGCCGTCAATAACGTCGTAGGAGTCTTTGTTCTCGTTGTAGTACGCGAGAATCTCGTCGTCGCTGTAAACGAAATTCTTCTCGCTGTAGTCGGCGGAGTACTTGTTGGCCAGAAGCTGATCCCGCAGGCAGGACTCAAACACGCCGCTGGTCATGGTAGGACCATAGACCATCTTCAGATACGAGCCGTAGCTGTAGCCGGAGGCGGCGGCGGTGGACTTCATACTCTCCACGTTTGCCTTGACCGTCTCCTCGTCCTCGCTGTCCAGGGAGAGGTTGGCCTCCTTGGCGGCGGTGGTGGCGGCATGGATATACTTCATGTTGTCCACTGCGGACTCCTTGAAGTAGTCGTTATAGGTTTTGGTCTCATCCTCGGGATGGGGCTGGGTCTTTAAGGTTTGCAGGTATTCCTGGCCAAAGAGGCTGGCGTAGGTGCTGCACACCTGATTGTAATAATAGGCTGTCTCGGGGACGGAATACTTCTCCCCGTCAATGGTCACGGCGGTCTGATTGCGCTGAATGATGCCGGAGTTGTAAACCAGCAGCGCGATGGCAACCACCACGAACACGGCGGCGACCGTACCATAGAGGATGTTGGACTTCCGCTCGGCCGCCTTCTGCTCTGCGGCCCGGGCCGCCTTGGGGTCCACGGTACCGCTGGATAACTTTTCCTGACGCTTTTTCTTTTCTCTGGATGCGCTCATGTGATGTTCATTCCTTCCAAAATTTTCTGCCGCCGGAAAAGAGAGGGAATGGCGGCGATAACATTTGTGATCTGCTCTGGGCCGTCCTTGAATTGGGCTCAACAAACACTAGTATACTCGCATGTGCTCTGTTTCGCAAGTAAAAGTTCTATGAACAAGCGGTTTTTTTCCGAGGAATTGCCCGCAGCCGGGGCGGAGCAGGTAAATCTTCCCCTTACAGCCTGCCCGGAAGGGCCTTTTCCCATACGCGGGACAGATCAATCTCCCTGCCAGGACAGCGCCTGCCCCTCCGCTTCCGGCACAGCGGACGCGTCCCACTGGTGGTCAGTCTGGCGCAGATACTCGCTTGTCACATTGAAATACTGGTGCGCCATGCTCCGCGGAACAGAAAAAGAGGCCACGGGATCGTCCCAGGTCACGTCCACGGCGTACCAGTCGCCGTCCAGCTTCACCAGATTCCACGCGTGCTCCTCCGTATTGCCGTGGCTCATGCCATGGACCGTGACGCACTCGATTCCGCTCATCTCCATCAAAAGCTGGAAGGTGGAGGCATATCCCAGGCAGATTCCCTTCTTTCCGGTCAGAAAGCCGTAGGGGTTGTCGTTGTGGGGCATGGGACTTCCCTGGGGATTGTTGTCCAGTGCGCCGGGATCGTATTCCGCCCAGGCCAGCATCCAGTCATGGAGGGCCAGCTCCCGCTGGTAGTCTGTCAGCGAGCTGTCCGAAAGAGCGGAAATCTGATCGCAGATTTCCAGAATGGCCAGATCCTCCTCCGGCAGGCCCTCCCGCCCGCCGTTCTGCCAGGCGGAAACCAGCCGGGCGCTGTCATAGCTCCAGGGCTCCGGGGGCTCCCTGTCCGGCTCCTCCGGCGGCGCGTCCGGTTCCTCCGGCAAAAGCTCCTGATCCTTCGGAGGCTCTTCTTCCGGGGGCTCCTCCAGAAGCGGCTCCTCCTCCGGTTCCTTCCGGGGCTCGGGGGATGGCTCCGGTTCCTCCGGCTCAGGCGGCGTATCCTCCGGGGACGCCGGAGGGAGCGGACCGTCCTGCGCCGGAGCGCCGGAGGGAACGCCGGGCAGGGCGGGCTCCTCCTCCGGCGGCGCGGAGGTGAAGCAGGCGGAGAAGGCTTCCCGGGCCTCCTCCGGATACGGGCCGATCAGCAGGGCGGCATAGGCGCCGCGGCAGGCCGTAACCGATTGCTTCAGAATCGCGTACTGCTCCGGCGCATACCCGGCGAAAGCGCCCTCTCTGCCGGTTATGTACGCCCGCAGCGCCGCCTCCGCCGTTTTCCCTCCGGCGGGGTCCTTCAGGCGCAGCACCGCCACCTCCCGGGCGGATACGCCTCCGGCAAAAAACACGGCGCCTCCCGCCAGCTCCGCAGGGTCCACCTGATAGTAGTCCCGCACATAGCGGGTAAAGTCCTCGTCCCCCCATTGAAGCATCTGATACTCCCCCGGTCCCTGGGCGTCCCAGACGGCCCGGCTCATCTGCGCCTCGCTCCAGTCCGTCTCCGCCGGTTCCCGCTCCCCGCAGGCGGAGAGCAGGCAGAGCAGGCAGCAGACGCAAAAAAGAATTCCCGCTTTTTCCCGCTTCACTCAGCCGTCCTCCTCCATGCCGTTCGGGATCATTTCCCGGTATTCCGCCTGCTTGGCGCTGTTCCAGGCGGCGGGCTCACTGATGCAGTAACCCCCCATTTTCCGCAGCTCCCGGTACCGGTGAAGGGTGTAGTGAACGTCCACGTAGCTGTCGTGGACCTCCAGATACAGCTTTTCGATGGCGCTGGCGGGATGCTTTCTGGTAATCTGGCGGATATAGGCGTCCTGTTCCTTTTCGGACAGGGGACCGTTGATGACGATAATCTGCATCGGATGCGCCTCCTTTTCATCATACGCAGGCAGAGGCGGCGTCACACTGCCGCCGGGTATGGAGCTGTCTGTCAATTCTCAGGGTATAGTCGACGCACTTGAGAAGAGGTAAAAAGGAGGGGAGGAAAAATGGCGCGAGGCAAGGCGGAGGATGCAGGCGGGCTGACGCCCGCCAAAGACGACAACGCCGCCCCGTACCATTTTGACCCCCGAACTTTACCGATTTTCAAGTGTGTCGACTATATTATACAGGATATGCGGAGAAAATGCAAGCCGCAGCATATAAGGACGCCGCCCCCTGTGGGGACGGCGTCCAAAATCTCACTTGGCGTATTCGACAACCTTGGTCTCCCGGATGACATGTACCTTGATCTGTCCGGGGTACTCCAGCTCGCTTTCGATCTTCTTGGCCAGATCCCTGGCCAGAATCACCATCTGGTCTTCGCTGACCGCCTCGGGACGGACCATGACCCGGACCTCCCGGCCGGCCTGGATGGCGTAGCTCTTCTCCACGCCGGGATAGGTCCCCGTGATCTCCTCCAGCTTCTCCAGACGCTTGATATAATTCTCCAGATTCTCCCGCCGCGCGCCGGGACGGGCCGCGCTGATGGCGTCCGCCGCCTGAACCAGACAGGCCATCAGCGTTTTGCACTCCACGTCGCCGTGGTGGGCCTGAATGGCGTTGAGGATGTCCTCTTTTTCCTTGTACTTCCGGCAGAATTCCACGCCCAGCATCACATGGGTGCCCTCGTACTCGTGATCCAGGGCCTTGCCGATGTCGTGGAGCAAGCCGGCCCGCTTGGCGGCGTGTACATCCAGACCCAGCTCCGAGGCCATCAGCCCCGCAATATGGCTGACCTCGATGGAGTGCTGCAAGACGTTCTGCCCGTAGCTGGTGCGGTAGTGGAGACGGCCCAGCATCTTGATGACCTCCGGGTGCAGGCCCCGGACGCCGGTTTCAAAAGCAGAGCGCTCGCCCTCGTTTTTGATGACGGCGTCCACCTCCCGCCGGGCTTTTTCCACCATCTCTTCGATGTGGGTGGGATGGATGCGCCCGTCGGAAATCAGCTTCTCCAGGGCCACCCGGGCCACTTCCCGGCGGACCGGCTCGAAGCAGGAAACCGTAATCGCCTCCGGCGTGTCGTCGATAATCAGATCCACGCCGGTCAGCGTCTCAATGGTGCGGATATTGCGGCCCTCCCGGCCGATGATGCGGCCCTTCATCTCGTCATTGGGCAGGGGAACCACACTGACGGTGATTTCGGAGGCGTGGTCGGCGGCGCAGCGCTGGATGGCGGTGGCCACGATCTCCTTGGCGCGGGACTCGGCCTCCTCCTTGGCGCGGGCTTCGATTTCCTTGATCTTCAGCGCCGTTTCATGGGTCACTTCGCCCTCCACCTGGGAGATCAGATACTGCTTGGCCTCCTCCACGGTAAAACCGGAAATGCGCTCAAGCATCTCGGTCTGACTGCGCTTGATGAGGTCGATTTCCTCCTGGGCCTTGTCGGCGGCGGCGTGCTTCTGGACCAGGGCTTCCTCTTTTTTCTCAATGTTCTCGGTCTTGCGATCCAGGTTCTCTTCCTTTTGCTGCAAACGGCGTTCCTGCTTTTGCAGGTCCGCCCGGCGGCTCTTCTCTTCCTTCTCGTACTCGGTGCGGCTGCGCAGGATCTCTTCCTTCGCCTCCAGCAGAGCCTCGCGCTTCTTGCTCTCGGAGCCCTTGATCGCCTCGTTGATGATGCGCCGGGCTTCCTCCTCCGCGCTGGAGATCTCCTTCTCCCCTACCGTCTTGCGGTAGCGGATGCCGAGCCAGAAGGAAATGACCGCCACAACGATCGCGATCACCAGGGTGATCACGGTTTGCTGCCATGGCATAACGGTAAATTTCCTCCTCTTCCTATGTTTTGCTTTATGGCATGGGGGTTTTTACTTGCCCGGCGCAGGGCGCCGGACCTGGAAATAATCGGCGGATACCCCTTTTTATCCGCCGACAAAAATCCTATTCAATAATACTCGCTCTACCCGCATTCTGTCAAGCAAAAAGAGTGTTTCCATGAAAACAATTTTCTCCGCCATGCGGCCTGACGGGAATGGCCGGAACCTCCCGAATATTCCAAAGATGATCCCTTTTTTGGTACAAACCCGATACAATTTTCAGCAATTATGAAAAAAAGAGGAGCTGCGGCGTATCATTGCCGCCTCCGCCGGGAAAAGAATTTTCATGAGACTGCCGGCCAAACGCCTACGCGCCGCCGCCCGCCTGGGAAGCGTCAGCAAAAACCGGGAACATATCCCGCCTTCCTCCGGGAGGATTTCCGCAGTGGATTTGCTTTTCCAGTTGCGCGGCGGACGGGAAATGTGGTACACTGGAAGCAAATGGAAAAGGAGGCGGAACGATGCACATTCCCGGCTGCCCCACGGCGGAGACGGAGCTGACGGATTTCCGGCAGGCTCTGGAGGAAGCGCTGGTCCCCTGCGGGGATTACGACGTATCAAAATGGCTCTATGTACCCCATACTTATCAGGAATACCGCTATCTTCTGGGCACCCGGGGGGAGCGGCCGCTGATCTGCGTGGGCGTGAATCCCTCCACCGCCGCGCCCGGCGCTCTGGACAATACGCTCAAGAGTGTGGAGCGGGTGGCGCTGCACAATGGATTTGACAGCTTTATCATGTGCAACGTCTATGCCCAGCGGGCGACCCGCCCCTCCGACATGGAGCGGGAAATGAATCCCCGGCTCCACCAGGAGAATCTGGCCGCGTTTGCCTACGCCCTGTCCTTGCCGGACAGGCCGGCGGTTTGGGCGGCCTGGGGGAACATCATTGAACAGCGGGCGTATCTGCCGGCCTGCGTCCGGGACATGGCGGAGGCCGGGCGGCGTTTCGGCGCCCGGTGGTACACCGCAGGAGCCCGGTCCCGGCGGGGGCATCCCCACCATCCGCTTTATCTGCGCAAGGACAGCGGACTGGACGCGTTTGACGTGGAGGCATACTGCGCCGCGCTGTAACGGCGGAACGTCCGCCATCTCAGAAACCGTCAAAAGGAGTCGAAGAAAATGGAACAGATTTACGTCACCGGCCACCGGAATCCGGATACGGACTCCATTGTCTCCGCCATGGCCTACGCGGCTCTCCGCAACGCCACGGGAGAGCGGCAGTATACGGCCGCCCGGTTGGGCCACATCAGCGACGAGACAAAGCTCATTCTCAGCCGCTTCAATTTTGAGCCCCCCACGCTGATCCAGAGTATGCGGACCCAGGTGCTGGATCTGGACTACGACACGCCCCCCATTCTCCACGAGGCCGTGACCGTAAGCCGGGCCTGGTCGGCCATGGAGGAGGACGCTCATATTTCCACGATTCCCGTCGTCGACGATGACGGCCGCCTGCGGGGCATGATGACCGCGGGAGATATCGCCGCCTATGACATGCGGACCATTGAAGCGCCGCAGCTGAAGGATGTGCCCCTGTTCAACATTCTCAGCGTCCTGGAGGGCCAGCCTCTGGGAGAGACGGCGGAGGTGGTCAACACCATATCCGGCGAGGTGATCCTCGCCCTGCCCCAGTCCTCGGAGCTGCCGCCCTTCCGGCAGAAGGAGACCATCCTGATCTGCGGCAACCAGCCGGACATGCTGCGCCGGGCGGTGGAGTTTGGCGTGGCATGCGTGATTCTCTGTCAGGCGGAGCTGCCTGACGACCTGCGGGACATGGCGGGGAACACCTGCGTTATCTCCACCCCCTATGACGGCTACCGCACCGTCCGGAGGATTTTTCAGGCCATTCCGGTAGGGCGGCTGGCCCAGCGGGAGAACCTCACGTTTTTCCATCTCAATGATTATCTGGACGACGTGCAGGAGGTGGTGCTCAAGAGCCGCTACCGTAGCTATCCCATTCTGGACAGCCAGGAGCGGGTGGTGGGGACGCTGTCCCGGTATCATCTCATCCGCCCCCGCCGCAAGCAGGTGGTGCTGGTGGATCACAACGAGGCGGCCCAGTCGGTGCCTGGTCTGGAGGAGACGGACATACTGGCCATCATTGACCACCACCGTCTGGCGGATATTCAGACCAAGAATCCCATCTATTTCCGCAACGAGCCGGTGGGCAGCACCTGCACCATTGTAGCGGGGATGTATCAGGAGCGGGGACTGATGCCCTCGCCCAAGCTGGCGGGACTGATGGCGGCGGCCATTGTATCGGACACGGTCATGTTCAAGTCCCCCACGTGCACAGACCGGGACCGCCGTATGGCGGAGCGGCTGGCGCATATTGCGGATTTGTCTCTGGAGGACTTGGGCCGGGAGATTTTTTCCGCCTCCACGCCGGAGGACAAGCCGGTGGAGCAGCTGTTGTTTACGGACTTCAAGGAGTTCCACATTGCCGGCCATGACTTTGGGGTAGGACAGATTACCTGTGTGGATTCCGAGCGCCAGCTGCGGCGGAAGGAGGATTTCCTCCGCCTGATGGAGGCGGCCAAGGCCGAACACGGGTACAGCATGATTCTTTTGATGCTGACGGATGTGCTGCTGGAGGGGAGCAAAATTCTGTGTGTCGGCGGCGAAGATACCTTTCAGCAGGCGTTCAATACGGAGCTGAAGGAGCATGAGGCGTTTTTGCCCCATGTCATGTCGAGGAAGAAGCAGATTATACCCATGCTGTCGGCGCTCTGGGGATGATCTTTGCCGCCATGCGTATGGCAGCCGGGGTTTTGAACCGGCCCGGGGGGCCCGCCCCCGCGGGGGCGTTCACGGAAGCCCTCCCGCCGCCGGCGCAGGCGGCATCCTCCGCTCAAGGCATGAAGCGGAACAAAAGAATGGGTTACGGCCCGCAGGGCCGCAGGAAAGAAAGGAGCAAACCATGCAGAAAAAATTTGAAGAGTACGCCAAACTCCTGGTAGAAGTAGGCGTAAACATCCAAAAAGGACAAAACCTGGTCATCAGCTGCCCGGTGGACTGCGCCTGGTTCGCGCGGCTGTGCACGAAGGCCGCTTACGCGGCGGGCTGCCGCGAGGTCATTATCAGCTGGAGAGACGATCAGCTGAACCGGGAATGGTTCCTCCACGCTGCGGATGATGTTTTCGACACCGTCCCGGAGTGGAAGATTCGCTTCAGCACCGATTACGCCCGGGCGGGCGCGGCCTTCCTCCACATCGGAGGGTCTGACCCGGAGATTCTGAAGGGCGTGGACCAGGACCGGCTGGTCCGCAGCGCCCGCTCCAGCGGACGGGATCTGGAGGAGTTCCGCCGGCTCCAGATGTCCAACGCAGTTCCCTGGTCCATCGGGGCTATCCCTGTGCCCAGCTGGGCGAAGAAGGTCTTCCCGGACTGCTCCGAGGCGGAGGCGGTGGAGAAGCTCTGGAACGCGATTCTCACCTCCGTCCGGGTCACGGGCGACGGCAAAGCCGTCCAGCGCTGGAAGGAGCATCTGGATACCCTGCAAGTCCGTATTGACAAGCTCAACGCGCTGCGCCTGGAGAGCCTGCACTATACCAACAGTCTGGGTACAGACCTGACGATTCGTCTGCCAGAGGACCACATCTGGGGCGGCGGAGACGGTGTAAGCAAGGCCGGCATTCATTTTATCGCCAATATGCCCACTGAAGAAATCTTCACCGCCCCGCTGCGGGATGGCATTGACGGCGTAGTTTATGCCTCCATGCCGCTGGTATTGAAGGGTGAAGTGGTGGATAAATTCCACTTCATCATCAAAGAAGGGAAAATCACGGAAATCCATGCTCAGGCAGGCGAGGAGAAGCTGAAGGCCGAAACTACTCTGGATGAAGGCGCCTCCTACTTCGGGGAGGTGGCTCTGGTGCCCTATGACAGTCCCATCCGCAACCAGGAGCTGCTGTTCTATAATACGTTGTTTGATGAAAACGCCGCCTGCCATCTGGCTTTCGGGGAAGCGTATTCCGAGTGCATCAAGGGCGGAGAGAACATGACCAAGGAAGAACTGAAGGCCCATGGCCTCAACGACTCCATCACCCACGTGGATTTCATGGTAGGGACTGCCGATCTGAACATCACCGGAAGAACCCACAGCGGAGAAGAAATCCCCATTTTCATTAACGGAAATTTTGCGTTGTGATCGACCCTGGCGGGCGGCAGCCCGTCAGGGTTTTTCTTTCTGTTGTACGTCATATCATCAGGCAAAGTGTTGAAAATGCGTGGGGGTAATCAGGTGAATTTGATTTGCGGAATCATACAAAGCATCTGCTTGCAATTGTATTTTTGTAAAGATTCTGCCATAAAACACAAAAATTATTGTTTTTGAAGAGTACAGGAATGTGTACCGGGAAACTGTACTTTTTGGTTTTCTGGTCCCTCTTGAAAAATTTATTCTTTCTGGCTGAAAAATTTCAAATCAGGTATTGACAAATCAAGGGGAATCTGTTAATATACGTCTTGTTCGGCAGGGAAACAAAAACATGGGGGTATAGCTCAGCTGGGAGAGCGCTTGAATGGCATTCAAGAGGTCAGCGGTTCGATCCCGCTTATCTCCACCAGATGGACATTGGACGAACACCTATTATTTCAAAGGCGGCTTTGCCGTGATGGTGTGGCTCTGATGTCAAAATGAAAAAGTGGTCAAGGTATAAAACCTTGACCACTTTTTCACTTTGTGTCTTGAACCGTCGCTTTAGCTATGGTAAAGTAATATAAGTACTATTTGAGCGATGGTGGTAATACCTTGAAGATTTTTAAAATTAAACAATTCTTTAGAAACGCCAAATACAGGGTTTCCCTAATTTTTAGTTTTCCTCATTTCTGGATA
>CAJTUD010000045.1:0-7918 GCA_910579725.1 uncultured Oscillospiraceae bacterium
GCGCCGGTCACGGACCGGAACTCCCGGCACAGCGCCTGGGCCTCCCGCATCCGGCGGGCAAACGCCGGGTTCACCCGGTCCCCCTTGCCGTTGAGATAATCGCAGCTGCTCAGCCGGGACAGCCGGGAGAGATAGTCCATGACCTTCTGCGCCTCCCCGCCGTAGGCGGCCTGGAAGTACTCGGCAATGAGGGCCTCCGTATCCGCGTTCTCGTCCAGCAGGGTATACCCCATCACGTAATTGGGCAGGGCGTTGGGCAGACAGGCGCGGAGCTCCTGACAGCTGATATAGCCCTCCAGCCCCATTTCCCGCAGCTTTTTCACATCGCTGCCGGCCACCCGGGCGATGTGCACATAGCCCAGATCCCCGTAGTGGGCCCGGCCCAGGGGGTAGTCGTAGACAAAGCTGTCCCCGCTGAAAATCTCCTGCCACCCCCGGAGAAACGCCAGATTCTCTCCCAGCTCCGTGGGCAGGGTGATCCGGTTGCGCACGTAAGGCGGAACGGTCCTCCGGGGACCGCTCAGATCATAGGAGGCTTCAAAGGTCCGGCTGATGGGGGCGAACATGAGCACAAACCGCTCCGGATTGATCAGCCGCTCCCGGACGGGAGGCCAGAGAAGCTCCTGATACAGCAGGAATACGATCCGCGCCGCCAGCCCAGCCTCCGTCAGACGGCGGTCGATGTCGTTGAGGACGGCGGCGTACTGGTCGGACAGGGTTGTCTTCTGACAGTTTTCACACTCACACACATTATTAAACGCGTCCGCCAGCCATACATGGATATAGTCCGCGCCGGGATTCTGTTTCGCATACTCCACCACCAGCGAGGCAAAGCGCCCGGCGGCCCGGCGGTTGGAAAAGCACAGGTTGGTGTTGGCCGGTACGCCATGCCACAGCGCCCGCGCTCCGTCAACCTGGGCTGCCAGGGGCCTGCGCTCCTCCGCCAGAGGCTCCGGGTCCGCGTCCCAGGACAGGGCCCGGTACCCCAGCGCCTCCCCCGTCCAGCCGTGGCCCGCCTTGTGCAGCAGCAGCCCCCGGCGCTTGATTTCCCGCTGGAAAACTGCCAGGTCCTCCTCCGCGTCCGCCTCCGAGTAGGGCTCCGGTTCCCGCAGAGGATTGTTCTCATGGCGGTACCAGCGCTTCAAAAACGCGTAGGGCGACTTGAACTGCAAAAAGAAGGCGTTGTACCCCACCTTGGGCAGCCAGTCGATAAAGTCCAGCACATTCTCCCGGCTGTCGGCTCCCTCGATGCACACCCCCCGGTGGCGGAAGGACGCCCGCCGGGTATACTCCGCCGCCAGAAGCTTCCGCTCCACGGCCGGGACCTTCTCGCAGCGCTTCCCCGGTCCCAGAAACCGGCAGCCCATGCCCCGCAGATAGTCGTACACCCCCAGCAGCACCGCCCGGGGGCAGCTGCCGGTGATGGACCCGCCGCCCTCCGTCATGGAAACCGCGAAGGACTCCCGTCCGTCCGCAAGATCATCCGCCCGGAGCGCCACCGTCAGCTCCGTCCCCTCCTCCGGCAGCATCCGGGTCAGATAGGCTTCCAGCTCCCCGGCGGCAAAGGACAGAACCTCGTGGTCCGCAGGACTACAGGCAATATGAATCCGCATATCCTCTTCTCCTTAAAAAACGGGCCCGATGGAACGTCGCTCCACCGGGCCCATCCAGCATCCCCCACCTATGAATGCAGGTTCTTACTTCAGGGCTTCCTCCATGACGTCAAACAGGACGAAGTCGCCCACATCCTCCTTGGCCTCTTCGGGCTTGATGTTCTCGCCCTTCACCATGTCGTTCTGCATACCCTCGTAGTAGCCCTTGATGGTGCCGTCGGTCACACCGGAGGTCAGATCGCTGAGATTGAACCAGTGAGCGTCGCCCACCTGCATGAGCTGGGATTCCAGGCTGGCCTTGGTCTGCCCGGCGCAGTATCCGGCCACCGTCTCATAGTTTTCCACCTGGGAGCCCCAGTCCATGCCCTTGAACAGGGCGCGGGTGAAGCGGACGAGCACGTCGTGGTTCTCCTCGGCGTACTTGGGCAGGCAGATCCAGCTGGAGATGTTGGTGGAGCCGTCGGCAAACTCGATCTCGTAGGAGCCCTCCACCTGCTGGAGAATCTGGCCGGAGTAGGGGTTCCAGCACACGGCGGCGTCGATGGAGCCGGACACGGCGGCGGCCACGATGTTGTCGATACCCAGGTCCATGGCGGTGACGTCCTCGCGGGTCAGACCGCCTACGCCAAGGGCGTTGTTGAAGGTGGACTCGGAGGAGGAGCCGGAGTTGAAGGCGATGGTCTTGCCCTTCAGGTCGGCCACGCTCTGGATGCCGCTGTCGGGCATGCAGACCACCTTGTCCACGGTGTGGACGGAGCTGGGAGCAAAGATGACGGCACTGCCCAGAATGCACAGGCGGTGCGCACCCTTGCCGATGTAGGCCAGGTCAATGGAGCCGCCTTCCATCGCGGCGATTTCGGAGGGGCCGTCGGGGAACTCGGTGAGCTCAATGGTGATGCCCTCCTCGGCAAAGCAGCCCTGCTCGATGGCGGACAGCACACCCCACAGGGAGGCGTAGTTGGGCATGTAGCCGATGCGCAGGGTGATGGGCTCGGGACCGGCGGGCTCCGCAGGCTCGGCGGGCGTCTGGTCCTTCGTTTCGGGCTCGGCAGGGGCGTCGGTCTTGGGGGGATCAGCGGGGGGATTGCTGTCCTTCTTGCCGCTGTCGCCGCCGCAGGCCGCCAGGGCCAGGGTCATGATGAGCGCCAGCAGCAGCGCGGTCAGTTTCTTCATTTTCATTTCCTCCATTCAGATGATTGGTTTATATCAAAAGAGCGGGGATGCTCTTCTGAACGGTACTTTGCGCCTTGCCGGCGCGGGGTCCGGGGGGCGCGGAGCCTCCGGGCCTGCAAACAGAAGGAGCCGCAGGCGGCCCCCAGGGCCGCGGGAAGAGAAAAGAACTACTTGCGTACCTCCAGATACTCCTGATACACCTCGTTCCAAATCTCCGCCTTCAGCTCCATGAACCGGGGGTCGCTCTTGGTCCCCTGGTCCCTGGGATACGGAATGTCAATGTCCACCACCCGCTTGATACGCCCCGGCCGGGCGGACATGATAACCACCCGCTGGGCCAGCAGCACCGCTTCATCCACGTCGTGGGTGATGAAAAAACAGGTCTTCTTCTCCTGCTCCCAGGTTTTCAGCAGCTCTGTCTGAAGCTGGGCCCTGGTCTGGGCGTCCAGCGCGCCGAAGGGTTCGTCCATGAGCAGCACCTCCGGATCGTTGGCGTAGGCCCGGGCGATGGCCACCCGCTGCTTCATGCCGCCGGAGAGCTCCTTGGGGTAGGAGTTCTCAAAATCCTCCAAGCCCACCATTTTGATGTACTTTCTGGCAATCTCCTGGCACTGGGCCTTGGGCATACGCTTCATCTGGGGACCGAACATGACGTTCTGGATCACCGTCTGCCAGGGGAACAGGGCGTACTGCTGGAAGACCACGCCCCGCTTTACGTCGGTGCCCACAATGCGCTCGCCGTCCAGGAAGCAGTCGCCGCTGGTGGCCTCGTGGAGACCCGCCAGAATGTTGAGCAGCGTGGACTTGCCGCAGCCGGAGGGACCCACCACGCAGACAAACTCGTTTTCCATGATGTCCAGGTTGACCCCGTTGAGGGCTATGGTGGTGCCGTGATCTCCGTGGTACTCTTTTTTCACGTCCTTGATCCGGATCTTTACGCCTCTTCCCGCTTCTCCTGCCATGACGTCAGCCTCCTTTCAATGAAGTCCACAAAGGTGTTGAGCAGCGTGCCGATGATGCCGATGAGAATGATGTAGCCCAGCATGGCGTTGGTCTCAAAGGTGGTCTGCAAGGTGCGGATGCGCATGCCCAGGCCGGCCTGGGCGCCGGTGGATTCCGCCGCCAGCAGGGTGGTCAGTCCCGCGCTGAGGCCAAGGCGCACAGCGGTGAGGATAAAGGGCACCGTGGCGGGCAGGGTGATGCGGAAGAAGATGTCCATGTCGTTGGCGCCCAGAACCTTGGCCGCTTTGACCAGCGTGTTGTCAATGTTGCGGATGCCGTGAAAAATGGTGATGCACATGGTCATGAAGGTGCAGATCCAGATCAGCACCACCGAGGGGGCCCGGCCCACGCCCAGCATGATGACGATCAGGGGCGCGTAGGCCAGAGCGGGGATGTTGCGGATGAAGTTGATCCAGGGCTCAATGATCTTGCGCACAGGGGTGTACCACGCCATCAAAAACGCCACCGGCAGCGCGGTGACAAACCCCAGGCCGAAGCCCATGGCCACGGAGATCATACTGCTGGTGAAGTCTCCCAGCAGCGCGTCCCGGTCCAGCATGGTCTTCATGCCGTCGATCACGGCGGGGATGAAGGGGAAACTGCGGGCGGTCTTCTCCCCGATGGACAGGCAGAACCACACTGCCAGCGCCACGGCCAGAGAAACCAGCAGCCACAGCCAGTTGATCAGCCTGTTCCGCTTTTCCGCCTGTGTCAGAGGCCGCTTTCCTTGTTTGCTCATACGACACCTTCCTTTATTCTTTTTTATTTTCAGAACCTGTATTCATAGCCGGGGAATGCCGGATGGACGAGGACTTTTCTCGTCAGACAAGGAGCCATACCGGCGTATGGCAAGGGAAATCAACGCGGCATGGCGGAAAAAAGGCCGGCCAGGCGGCGTGCAGCGGCTGTGAATACAGGTTCTCTGTCTCGCTTCTGAAAAAATGCGGGCATCAAAAGTCCCGCCCGGAGATTCTCAGCAGCCGCAATGGCCGTTGGTGCCGTCGTAGGGCGCATCCTTCATGCACAGGTGGACCGCGCTCACCTTGAAGGTTTTGGGCAGGGCCAGAATGCTGGGCGCAGGCCCCACGTACTTCTTCATGGCGTCGGCCAGCGCCTCCTCGAAGGTGGCTCGGGTCTTCAGCCCCATGCCCCGGGCGATACCCGGCTCCTGTGCGCCCACGATGTAGATGGCGGAGGTGTTCATCTCCGCGATGTGGCCGCAGCTCATCATGGAGAAACCGTGGAAGGGGTGGAAGGCGTTGGCGAAGCGGTATTTCCGGATGTACTCCTCGTTGGTGGCGAAGTACTCCCCGTACCGGTTCATATCCGGCAGGATGTTCATGTAGTCGTGCTGGAACAGCTCGTAGAGCTCCCGCAGATAGGGCCAGCGCTCGTCGTGGAAGTACCCGTTGCAGATGGAGGAGCAGATGATGACGCAGTTGTCCTTCATCACCCGCTTGTGGCGGATGACCTGGGCGGAGAGGGCCTGCATCAGCTGGATGGGGTTGGTGCCCATGCCGTCGCCGTAGTGGAAGTTCTGGGGCATGCCGAAAACCATCACGTCGTACTTCTTCTCCGCGAAGGGCACATAGGTCCGCTTGTCGGCAACCTCCCAGCTTTTCGGCATCATCTCGGCAGCATAGCCGGAGAAGACGGCGATCTGCCGGGAAGCGGTGTCCAGCACCGCGTCGCAGCAGAAGAAGGGATGGCCCATCTTCTCCTCCATCCACATGCCGATCTCGTCAAACTTGGTCCGCATGAGGTTCTTTCCGGACACCGGGGTGAAGTCCTGCCGGTGCATCACCTGGGGCACGTGGTGGCTGGCGATGCTTCTCCAGTGGGTGATGCCGGTGGCGCAGTGCTTGTAGCCCCCGGAGTAGCCCCCGTAGGGGTTGCCCTGGGTGTGGCCGATGAGGATGGGGATATCGCAGTCGAAGACGTACTTGTTCATCAGCACCGGGTCCCCCCGGCGGGTGGTCCCCAGATCCACCATATGCGCGTGGTCCTCGCTGTCGTGGCTGGTGAGCTGGCCGGAGTAATAGAACTCGTTGAACAGCTCCTCCCCCAATATCTGCTTCATCTCCGGCACTGTGGCCCGGGGGTGCAGGCCGTTGGAGATGAGCAGCAGAACGTCCTTCTTCTCCACCCCGGCCTCGTACAGCTCATCCAGGCAGGCCCGGATGGACACCTTCCGGTGGCTGGTGGCCTGACAGCCGCCCTTGACGATGTCGGGAATGACGAACACCACGGTCTTTCCGGGGCCCGCCAGCTCCCGGAGGGGCTTCATCCCGATGGGGTTGCGGATGCTCTCCAGGGTGGCGGCATACAGGCTGTCCCAGTCCTGGGGCAGGCAGGGGGGATCCGCGACGGTCTCTCCGGGGATAAACACGTCGGTACTGTCCGGCAGTTCGGCCGTCATCAGGCCGTGGCCGTATTCAAAATCCAATTTCATCTCTTACTCTCCTAAATACAACCGGATGATCTCCAGATATTCCTCCGGATAGAATCCAATTTCCCCCTGGAACCGGGTCAGGGCGATGAGCCCGCCGTCGATCTCCTCGATGGAGGCCAGCATGGCGGCGTTGTCCGCCTTCAATCCGCCGCCGTAGACCACATCCATGCCGCCGGTGCGCTCCTTGACGAAGCGGGCGATCTTCGTGATGTAGTCCTTGTCCGCCGGGGTCTTTCCGGGGCCGATGGACCACACCGGCTCGTAGCCGATCACCACCCGGCTCCTGTCCACGCCGTCCAGCCCTGCCTCCAGCTGTTCGCCCAGCACCTGCTCCCACAATGGCTGCTCCTCGCTGGTCTCACCGATGCAGTAGAGCACCGTCAGCCCTGCCTCCTGGGCGCACTTGATTTCCTGATTGAGCAGCCGGTTCACGGCGGACATGTCCGTCACGCCGGCCTCGGCCAAAATCCCCTTCTTATCGCCCCGCTCCTCGCAGTGGCCGATGAGGGTGGAGGTGCACCCCATGGCCTTCACGATGGAGGCGGGCCGGTTGGTGGTGAAGGCCCCGAAGTTCCCGCCCACAGCGGTATTCATCCGGTACACCCCCTGGCTGCCCAGCTGCACCGGACTGCCCTCGCTCCTCGCCGCCGCAGCTCCCAGCAGGTGGGCCTCCGGCAGATACTGGACAAACTCCACCTTGGCGGGATCGTACCTTCCCAGCGCCTCCTGGGTGCCGCCCACCACAGCCGCGCCCCAGTCCTTCACCGGAGCCAGCCGGTTCACGCCGCCCAGCTCTACAGGCACGTCAAAACGTTTCAGATTCAGATAGATATGTTTCATGTTCTCTCACTTTCTCAGCAGGGCGTAGTCCGGGAAATCCCCGCCCATCAGCGGCAGGGCATAGTCAAAGAATGCGTCCGCGATGCCGTTTCCGTCCACGATCCACTCCGCGGGGAACTTTTTCTCCACGTTGGCCACCCTGGACAGCGGAACCAGGGACATGCTGCTGCTGTACTCCGGCTTCCGGACGGCGTCAATGGACACCATGCATCCGCTCTCGCCCCGCAGGGCGGCGTTCACCGCATACCGGCCCACGGCATAGGCCTCCGAGCGGTCCACGGGAGACACATAGGGGATGCTGGTCCGGCCCAGAAGCCCCGGCTTCTCCGCCCGGGATTTGAGGCCCAGCTTCTGAATGATCTGGTCGGTCACATGCTGGGCGGCGCCGCCGGGAATCCTGTGGCCGAAGCCGTCCACAATGCCCGTGTCCGCCAGAGGCTTGCCGTCCAGACCGCAGATGCCCTCGCTGACCGTCACCAGCAGCCCCCTGCCCTTCCCGTAGCTCTTCTCAATATCCGCCAGCATTCGGTCCTCGTCCACCGGAATCTCCGGCAGATAGGTCAGCACCTCGCAGTCCGTAAGCCGCCCCGCCATGGCGCTGGCGGCAGTGACCCACCCGGCGTTCCGGCCCATCAGCTCCAGCACCACCACGTGGATGGGCAGGCCGGAGGCGTCCAGAGCCAGCTCGGCGGCGCTCAGGGCGGCGTACCGGGCGGCGGAGCCGAAGCCGGGGCAGTGGTCGGTGATATCCAGATCGTTGTCCATGGTCTTGGGGATGCCGATGACCCGCAGGTCCAGCCCCTCCCGCTTCGCCAGCTCGTTGACCTTGTGGCAGGTG
>CAJTUD010000045.1:7929-22558 GCA_910579725.1 uncultured Oscillospiraceae bacterium
TTGCCGCCGTTGTAAAAGAAGCAGTCGATGTTGAATTTCTTCAGGGTCTCCAGCACCGTGGGATAGTCCCCGTCCGTCAGCTTCCGCCGGCAGGAGCCGATGGCGGAGGCGGGGGTACGGTTCAATTTGGCGATGGTCTCCCCGGGCACGTCCGTCAGGTCGATGAGGTCCCCCTTCAGGATGCCCTCCGCCCCAAACCGGGCGGCGTAAATTTTATCCGCCTGTCCGGAGGCCCGGGCCGCCTCCACCACCCCCTGGAGGGAGCAGTTGATCACCGCCGTGGGGCCGCCGCCATGGGCTACCAGAATATTTTTTCCCATCAAATCCCCTTCTTCCTGTACCGCTCGGCCATTTCGTCCAGACTGACGGACTCGATGAGGGGAGCCCTGCCCACGCTGTCAAATTCCACAATGAGGGTTCCGACAACCTCCTTCACGCCCCGCTCGATGCAGTCCACGATGCACCCGATGTCCTCGTCGGGCACACTGCCGTACATGACGGTGTCCATAATGGGGGGCAGGAAGACCCGGGGATCGAAGGCGGAGGGATTGGCCAGCAGCAGCTGGTAGATGCCGCTGATGGTGGTCTTCTCCCGCAGCTCCGGCTCGTTTTTGAACAGCTCCCGCAGATTCCGGGTCACGGCCAGACGGATGTCGGTGTCCACATTGATCTTCCGGATGCCCAGCTTGGACACCTCTTTGAGCTGCTCCTTACGGATGCCGTAGGCGTCGTGAATGTCGCCGCCCAGGGCGTTGATCTCGGAGACGATGTACTGAGGTACGGTGGAGGAGCCGTGGCTGACCAGAGTGCCCTCGACGCCCTCGTGCATCATGCACTCCTTGGTGGCAATGGCGATCTCCTTGCGGATGACGGTGTCCTTGCCCTTGTTGGCCCCATGCTTGGTGCCGTAGCTGATGGCCAGAGCGTCCACGCCGGTCTGGCGGAAGAACTTCACCGCGTCCATGGGGTTGGTGTAGGTGGAGTTGGCGGCAAACACGTGGTCCTCCACCCCCGCCAGAACGCCCAGCTCGCCCTCCACGGTGACGCCCCGCTCGTGGGCATACTTGACCACCTCCCGGGTCAGCTCCACATTTTCGTCAAAGGGAAGAGAGGAGCCGTCGATCATGACGGAGGTGTAGCCGCCCTGAATGGCGGCGATGCAGGAGTCCAGATTCTTGCCGTGGTCCAGATGCAGGGCGATGGGAATGGGGGAATCCACAGCGTACTTCTTCACGGCGTTGGCGATGTTCAGCGCCCCCCGCTTCTTGTCCTCCAGGGTCCCCTGGGCAAAGTCGGTGCGCCCGCCCATGAAGGCGTTGGCCAGGTCCGCCCCCTGAAGGATGGCGGCGGAGCGGAACATCTCATGGACCTCGATGACGGCCTTGGCCTGACAGACGGCGTTGACGTTGAAGGCCCCCTGCGCGTAGTTGTACTTCTCGGTTGCGTCCAGAATCGCTTTCATTGGCACCAACGGCATAATAATTTACCTCCATAAGCTGCGGTGGAAAGCCGCAAATTTAATTACTTATTTAATTTAATTAATTTATATTCAGCATACACTATCTTCTATTATCTGGCAAGATGGGAAAAGCACTAAATATTTGCTCCGATTTTAGTTTAGAATCACAACGGCGGCCCCTTTTTTCAAAACCTCCCCCCTCCGCCCTTGCAATTCCCGGCGGGAGGCTCTACAATATAACCATCAAAAGGGAAACCGCGCTTTCACGGACGAAGGGTCCGGTCCGGATTGGAAGCGGCGGGAGGAGGCCGGCTATGGCAGTACAGAAAAGAGACGATTTTTCTCAGGGCGGGATCGCGGGAAACATTCTGTCCCTGGCGATTCCGCTGACGGTGGCACAGCTGACGGTTGTATTATATAATGTGGTGGACAGAGCGTTCATCGGCCATATTGACGCCGTCGGCCGGGACGCCTTCACCGGCATCGGGCTGGTGATGCCGGCCACCTACATCATCACCGCCTTTGCCAATCTGTGCGGCGCCGGCGGCGCGCCGCTGTTCTCCATCGCCCGGGGACGGGGAAAGGACGAGGAGGCGTCCCGGATCATGGGGGTCAGCTTCACCCTGCTGCTCCTGCTGGGCGCGGCGCTGACGGCGGGCTTTTACCTGTTCCAGACGCCCTTCCTCTACCTGGTGGGGGGCAGCGACAGCACCGTGGTTCACGCCAGAAGCTATCTGCAAATCTACCTGACGGGCGTGATTCCGGTGATGATCGGGCTGGGGATGAATCCCTTCATCAACGCCCAGGGCTTCGGAAAGGTGGGCATGATGACCACGCTGCTGGGGGCGGTCGTGAACCTGGCGCTGGACCCCCTTCTGATTTTCGGCCTGCACATGGGGGTCCAGGGAGCGGCGCTGGCCACGGTCATCGCCCAGTTCTGCTCCGCAATATGGGTGATGGCGTTTCTGACCGGGCGGCGGACGGTTCTGCGGCTGGAGCGGAGAAGCATGGGGCTGGAAGCGCCCATCCTCCGGCGAATCTGCGGCCTGGGTCTGACCGGCTTCACCTTTTCCGTCACCAACAGTCTGGTCCAGGCCCTCGGCAACGCCCAGCTCCAGACCTGGGGCGCGGCTGGTCAGGGCGGCGACCTGTACGTGGCGGCCATGACCGCCATTGTTTCCATCCGGGAGATTGTTTTTCAGCCCATCCGCGGGCTGACCCAGGGAGCCCAGCCGGTGCTGGGCTATAATTTCGGCGCGGGGAAGTACAGCCGGGTCCGGGAGAGCATTCGCTTTCTCACCGTGAGCTGCCTTGGATACAACATCCTGGTTTGGGCGCTGCTGCTGGCCTTCCCCCGGGCCTTCATCCTGCTGTTCAACGACGATCCCGCCCTTCTGGCGGCAGGTGCGCCCGCCATGCGGATCTATTACGCAGCCTATGTGATGATGAGCTTTCAGATGATCGGACAAAACACCTTTGTGGCCCTGGGCCGGGCGAAAAACGCGGTGTTCTTTTCCCTGTTCCGCAAGGTGATTCTGGTTGTGCCGCTGATGGTGCTCCTTCCCCGCCTGTGGGGACTGGGCGCCTACGGCGTTTTCGCCTCCGAGCCGGTCAGCGATATTCTCGGCGGCGCGGCGTGCTATATCACCATGATGTGCACCGTCTGGCGGGACATGAAGCGGCCGGACGAGACGTAGGCGGCCGCGGGGAACGAAACCGGCGTTTTCCTTGCAGAAGCCTCCCAACTGAAAGGCAGCCGCCATCAGGCGGCTGCCTTTTTGCGCGGCGGGGCGGCGGGACGCTGGAAGCGGCGCATGGAAAATCAGCAAAAACGACAACCAGGCGCAAAAAACAGCAAGCGCGGCGCGTGACAAAGTCTGGAGATGTTGTTAAAATATAATAAAAAAGGGGACAATCCAACGCCGCTGTTCCGTCAATTTGGCGGCAAAGCGCGGCAAAAGGCGGATTTTCCGCCGGAACTATATCATGTGAGGGAGGATACGACGTGCGTGCAACAAGAACCGACAAACCCGCCGCCCTGCGGACCGGCCGCTTCAGCAAGGCGAAAAAGACGCTGATGCTGCTGACCATGGTGGCCCCGGCGGCCATCTGGCTGCTGCTGCTGCGCTACCTGCCCATGGGAGGGCTGGTGCTGGCCTTCAAGGAGTACAAGATCAATCCCCGGAACCCCACCTTCATCAGCAATCTGCTCAACAGCAAGTGGGTCAGCTTCGACAACTTCAAGTTCCTCTTCATGACCGACGACGCCTGGGTCATGGTCCGCAACACCCTGGCCTACAACCTGGTGTTCATCGTTCTGGGCATCATCGTCCCTGTGGCCTTTGCCATCATGATGAACGAACTGACCCACAAATTTGTGGCCAAGACCTACCAGACCATGATGTTCTTCCCCTACTTCCTCTCCTGGGTGGTGGTCAGCTACTTTCTCAACGCCTTCCTGGATGCCCAGTACGGCATGATTCCCCATTTGCAGGCGGCGGCGGGAGGCGGCGTGACCAGCTGGTACACCACCCCCGGGCCATGGCCCTTCATCCTCGTATTCGCCAACCTGTGGAAGAACGTGGGCTACTCCACCATCCTGTATCTGGCGGCTATCGCGGGCATCGACGCCACCCAGTACGAGGCCGCCGCCATCGACGGAGCCAGCAAGTGGCAGCAGATTTTCCACGTGACCATCCCCAATCTGCGCTCCATGATCGCCATATTGTTCATTCTGAACGTGGGCAAGATTTTCAACGCGGACTTCGGCCTGTTCTACAACGTCCCCATGCAGAACGGAGCGCTCTTCCCCGTGACCCAGGTGGTGGACACCTACATATACTACGCCATGCTCAACACCGGAAACATCGGCATGACGTCCGCCGCGGGACTTCTGCAAAACGTGATCGGCCTGTTCTGTATCCTGGGGGCCAACCGCGTCATCAAGCGCATCGACTCGGAAAGCGCGCTGTTTTAAGGAGGCAATGAGATGAGCAAGAATAAAAAGAATCTGCGTCTGACCTCCGTCAGCGCAGGGGCGGAGACGGTCATGCACATCATTCTGGGCCTGTTCGCCCTGGGGTGCGTCATTCCCTTCCTGTTTGTCGTCATTATCTCCTTCTCCTCGGAGGAGTCCATCCGGACCATCGGCTACTCCTTCGTTCCCCAGGAGTGGAGCCTGGAAACCTACCAGTACGCCTTCGAGAAGCTGCCGCAGATCTGGCGGTCCTTCTTCAACAGCATTTTCATCACCGTGGTGGGTACGGTTCTGAGCACCGCCATGTGCGCCCTGTACTCCTACGCCCTGTACCGCCCGGACTTCAAGTTCCGCAATTTCTTCACCTTCTTCAGCTTCTTCACCATGATCTTCAGCGGCGGTCTGGTTCCCACCTACATCATCTCCAAGCAGCTGCTGGGCCTGAGCGAGAACTACGCGGCGCTGATCGTCCCTCTGCTGGTCAGTCCCTTCAATATCATCGTCATGCGCACCTTCTTCAAAAGCTCGGTGCCTATGGAGCTCATCGAGGCGGCCACGGTGGACGGCAGCGGCGAGTACTCCACCCTGCTGCGGGTCGTGGCGCCCATCGCCAAGCCGGGCATCGCCACCATCGCGCTGCTCAACGCCCTGGCCTATTGGAACGACTGGTTCCAGGCGCTGCTGTATCTCCGGCAGAACAAGGCGCTCCAGCCCCTCCAGGCGCTGCTGATGGAGCTTCAGAAGAACGTGGAGTACCTCAACCGCATGGCGGGGCAGCTGGGCACCGCCGCCATCATGGAGTCCACCAAAGTGCCGACCCAGACCCTCCGCATGGCCCTGGTGGTGCTGCTGGTGGTCCCCATCGCCTGCGCCTACCCCTTTTTCCAGCGGTACATTGTAGCCGGTCTGACCATCGGCTCCGTCAAAGGCTGATCCAGCGGAAACGCTGTTTTGTGCAACAATTTGAAATGGAGGAAAAACACATGAAAAAGTTTCTTGCGCTGCTTCTCACAGCCATGCTGATCTTGTCCCTCGCGGCCTGCGGCGGCGGGAACAACGATCCCGCCCCCAGCCAGCCCTCTCCCGCTCCCAGCACCGGCTCTCCGGACGCCCCTGCGGACGTTCCCGCCGCTTCCGAGCTGGAGCCCGTAACCCTGAAGATGTGGTTCCACGGCAGCACCGTCACCCCCGAGGCTTCCGCCAAGGTGCTGGAGACCCTCAACCCCGTTCTTCAGGAGAAGCTCAACGTGACCCTGGAGCCCATCTGGGGCACCTGGGGCGACTTTGACGACAGCGTCGTCACCGCCCTGGCCGGCGGCGATGATGTGGACATCTATTTCACCTGCAACTGGTCTCCCAACGAGTACAACCGCTACGCCCGGGACGGCTACTGGGTCAAGCTGGACGATCTGCTGCCCACCTGCGGCGCGGAGCTGATGTCCGCCATTCCCGATGAGATTTGGGAGTGCGCCCAGACCAACGGCTACGACGGCATGGGCACCTACGCCGTTCCCGGCCTGAAGGACACCGCCACCCAGTACTGCTGGGACGTGAACGGCACCTTGCTGGCCGAGCTGGGCTATAACGTGGACGAGGTGTGCGCCGCCGGTCTGGATTACTACTCCGACGACTTCGAGGCGCTGCTGAAGGCCGCCAAGGACGCCAAGGGCGACAGCTTCTACCCCCTGCTCATCGAGGCCGTGGTCCTCGAGCGCATGGGTACCACCACCGCCATCGTCACCGGCGATCTGGGCAACAGCAACATCCTCTCCTACTACTACGACGCGGAGCACCCCTCCAAGGATCTGGGCAGCACCGTCGTCAACAAGTACGCCACCCCGGAGTTCCAGAAATTCGTGGAGCGCACCTACTATCTGGCTCAGAAGGGTTACATCGCCCCCAGCAGCCAGAATGAAGCCACCGCCAACGACTACCGCACCGCCACCTCCCTGAGCGGCGACTATCTCATCAACACCCAGTCCTACGCCTTCGGCTGCGAGCTGGACTACTCCAGCGCCCGCAAGATCGACGTGCGCATGGTGCCCGCCGACGCGCCCTACATGGACGCCACCTCCGGCCAGGGCGCGATGATGGCCATCTCCGCCACCTCCAAGAATCCGGAGCGGGCCCTGATGTTCCTGAACCTGCTGAACACCGATCCCGAAATCATGACCCTGCTCAACTACGGCGTGGAGGGCTATACCTACAACAAGAATTCCGACGGCTCCATCACCTTCATTGACGAGAACCGGGCCAACTACACCCCCTGGACCAACGGCATGGGCAACGTCCGTATCCTGCCTCCCACCGACGCCCAGGGCCTGGATTTCTGGGACCGCTTCACCGCCTACTATAACTCCGCGGAGAAGCTCCCCATGGGCGGCTTCGTCTTCGACGCCTCCGCCTATGAGCAGGAAGCCGCGGCCATCGCCAACGTGTACGCCGAGTACGGCTTCAACCTGATGAGCGGCGCGGTGGATCCCGCCAAGGCTCTGCCCGACTTCCTCAGCAAGCTGGAGAGCGCCGGTATTGACCGGATCATCTCCGGAGCCCAGGAGCAGCTGGCGGCCTATCTGGGATAAGCCCCTCCCCCATCGCGGCATAGCAGAAAACCGCCCCGCACGATTCTCGTGCGGGGCGGCCCCATATGCGGTTATCAGAACCTGTATTCACAACCCTTGAACGCTGTCCAGCCAGTCTTTTTCCCGCCATACTGTGTCGCTTTTCCTTGCAATCCGTCAGGATGACCGCGGAAAACCTCCTTGTCTGACGAAAAAAATCCTCGTCCATCCAGCATTCCCCGATTATGAATACAGGTTCTCAATCCGATTCCTCCGGCGCGAACGCGTCCTCCGGCAGGAACGGCGCGAACACCTTGCGCAGCAGCAGGGAATTGAGATACGCCCCGGCGGAAAAATAAACGGCGATCCACAGGAAACCGGCGTAGAAAAAGCTGGCGGTGTCCAGCAGCAGCAGCGCGAAGGGCAGCGCGTTGACCACCGCCACCAGTACGGAGCGGGGCAGATATCCCAGGCTGAGACTGAGCGCGTTTTTAAGGGTCTCCAGGGTGCTGTTGCGGAAAAGAGCCGTCAGCGGAAACAGATATCCCGACATCAGTATCCCGATGACGGCCAGAATGCCGAAGAGGACCCGCAGATACCCCAGCGCCCCCGGCAGCGAGGAGAAAATGAACAGATTGCAGGCCGTCGCCCCGCCCGCCAGCAGCGTGAGAAGCCAGAGGGGCAGCGCCTGCCGGAAATTGTCCCGGAAGGCCCGGAAGTAGGCGCGCACCGTCCCCTGCTCCCGGCGGGTGCCCATCCGGAAGACAACGGTGTAGAGCGCCGCCGCCGAGGGGCCGATGGTGACGATGGGAATGCTGGTGAACAGGAAGAACAGATTGAGCAGCATCAGATCCGCCGCCCGGGACATGGCGGTCATGAACCTGGAATCGGGAGAGAACAAGGGAAACCACCTCCGTTTATTTCTGATATCCACTCCATTATAGCACAGGAGGCGGAAAAAGGGTAGTCCCCACAAAAAACTCCGGCGGTTCCCCGGCGCGATGGCAATTTCCTCTTGCGCCGGGGAGAAATCAAATTTATAATAGGGTTGCTCCAACACCGGCTGAGCGGGGCCTGAGCAGAGCCCGCTCAGCCGCCGGACAAAAGAAAAGGATGGAATTTCTATGCAGTATGGCCATTTCGACAATGAAAACAGGGAGTATGTGATCGACCGCGTTGATGTGCCGGTCTCCTGGACCAACTATATCGGCACCGGAGAGCTCTACGGCGTATTCAACCACACGGCGGGGGGCTATCTGCTCTACCAGTCGCCGGAGTACCACCGCATCACCCGCTTCCGGCCCAACGGCGTCCCCATGGACGGCCCGGGCCACTACGTCTACCTCCGGGACAACGACACCGGCGAGTACTGGACCGTCTCCTGGCAGCCCGTGGGAAAGGACAGGGAGAAATATAGCTGCCGCCACGGCCTGAGCTATGTGAAGTACCTCTCGGACTACGGCGGCGTGCACGCCTGCCAGACCCTGTTCGTGCCTTTGGACCATCCGGTGGAAATCTGGGACGTGACGCTGCGCAACGACAGCGGGAAGCCCCGGAATCTGTCGGTGTTTTCCTACCTGGAGTTCAGCTTCCATCAGATCGCCATGGACAACCAGAATTTCCAGATGAGCCTCTACGCCGCGGGAAGCCGGTACGAGGACGGCGTGATTGAGCACGATCTGTACTACGAGGAGAAGGGCTATCAGTTTTTCACCTCAGACTTCACCCCCGACGGCTTTGACTGCCTGCGGGACCGCTTCATCGGCCCCTACCGCACCGAGCGGAATCCCCTGGCGGTGGAGGAGGGGCGCTGCGCCGGTTCCTTCCAGAAGGGAGGCAACCACTGCGGCTGCCTGCAAAAGAACCTGCGATTGGAGCCGGGAGAGGAGGCGCGGCTGCTGTACCTGCTGGGAGAGGGCGGCCTGGAGGCCGGGCGGGAGGCGAAACGGTATTGGACGGCGGAAAAGGCGGACCGGGAGTTCGCCCGGCTGGCGGCGTACTGGGACGAGAAGCTCCGCTGCCTGCAAATCAGCACCCCCAACCGGGAGATGGACACGGAGATCAACATCTGGAATCTCTACCAGAGCGAGATCAACGTCATGTTCTCCCGCTTCACCTCCTTCATCGAGGTGGGCGGCCGGGTGGGCCTGGGGTACCGGGACACGGCCCAGGACGCCATGATGGTGCTCCACTCCAATCCGGACAAGTGCCGGGAGCGTATTTTGCAGCTGCTCCAGGCGGAAACCCGGGAGGGCTACGGCCTGCATCTCTTTGAGCCCCGGTGGTTCCAGCCGGAGGAGGAGGGGCAGTCCTTCCGCTCGCCCACCGTCGTCCCCACGCCGGACCGCAGCCAGATCGTCCACGGTCTGAAGGACGTGTGCGCCGACGACGCGCTGTGGCTGGTGGGAACCATTGTGCAGTATGTGAAGGAAACGGGGGACCTGGCCTTCGTGGACCGGACCGTGGGCTACGCCGGCGGCGGCGAGGGAACGGTGTACGATCACATGCGGCGCATTCTGGACTTCTCCGCGGAGCAGACCGGCGCCCACGGGATCTGCAAGGGCCTGCGGGCGGACTGGAACGACTGTCTGAACCTGGGAGGCGGAGAGAGCGCCATGGTCAGCTTCCTCCACTACTGGGCGCTCAGCCGCTTCGCGGCCCTGGCCGGACGGCTGGGCCGGAAGGAGGACGCGGAGCGGTACGCCGCCGTGGCCGCCGGCGTGCTGGATGCCTGCGAGCGGGAGCTTTGGGACGGGAGCTGGTATATCCGGGGCATCACCGCCGGAGAGAGAAAGATCGGCACCTCCGCCGACACCGAGGGAAGGGTCCACATGGAGAGCAACACCTGGGCGGTCCTCTCCGGCGCGGCCGGCCCGGAGAGAGGGCGGAAGGCCATGGACAGCGTGGACGAGTATCTCTACACGGACTACGGCCTCATGCTCAACGCCCCCTGCTTCACCCGGCCGGACGATGAAATCGGCTTTGTCACCCGGGTGTATCCGGGACTGAAGGAAAACGGCTCCATTTTCAGCCATCCCAACCCCTGGGCCTGGTGCGCGGAGGCGATTCTGGGCCGGGGAAGCCGGGCGATGAAGTTCTACAACGCCCTCTGCCCCGCCCGGCAGAACGACAGGATCGAGATTCGGAAGGCGGAGCCCTACAGCTACTGCCAGTTCATCGCCGGACGGGACCACACCGCCTTCGGCTCCGCCCGGCACCCCTTCATGACCGGCTCCGCCGGATGGGCCTACTACGCCGCCACCCAGTATATCCTGGGCGTCCGTCCGGAGTTTGACGGCCTGACGGTGGACCCCTGCATCCCGGCGGACTGGAAGGAATTCTCCGTCGTGCGCAGATGGCGGGGCGCGGAGTACCGCATCCATGTGGTCAACCCGGAGGGCGTGGAGAAGGGCGTGAAGGAGATTTGGGCGGACGGCGCGGCGGTGGAGCGGCTGCCGGTGCTGCCTGAGGGAAGCGTATGCCGCGCAGAAGTAAGAATGGGGGAACACAAATGATTCAATTTGGCACAGGCGGATGGCGGGCCATCATCGCCGACGAATTCACCAAGAGCAACATCCGGCTTCTGACCGCCGGTCTCTGCCGTCTGATGGAGAAGGAGGGGCATGCCGGCGCGGAAATCTGCGTGGGCTATGACCGCCGCTTTCTCTCCAAGGAGTCGGCCCAGTGGGTCTGCGAGGTGCTGGCGGGGAACGGCTTCCGGCCCTACGTCATCAACCGCTCCTCGCCCACGCCCCTGATCATGTATATGGTCAAGGAGAGGGGCTGTCCCTACGGCATGGCGGTGACGGCCAGCCACAACCCGGCCATCTACAACGGCATCAAGCTCTTCACCGCCGGAGGCCGGGACGCGGAGGCGGACGTCACAGGCCGGGTGGAGGCGGAGGCCAACGCCCTGGCTCTCACCGGAGCGGAGGTCCGCTCCATGGACTACGCCCAGGCCCTGGCGGCGGGGCTCGTCACCGAGGACAACCCCGCCAACGAGTATATTGACAGCATCCTCTCCGCCGTGGACGTGGACGCCATCAAGAAAGCCCGGCTGCGGATTGCCCTGGACCCCATGTACGGGGTGAGCCAGACCTGTCTGAGCATGATTCTCATGACCTGCCGGTGCGATCTGGAGATCATCCACGACCGCCACGACACCCTGTTCGGCGGCAAGCTCCCGGCGCCCAACGAGGATACCATGGGGCCCCTGGCGTCGGTGGTGCTGGACCGCTACCGGTGTGATCTGGGCATCGCCACCGACGGCGACGCGGACCGCCTGGGCGTGATTGACAGCCGGGGACAGTTCGTCCACCCCAACAAGCTGCTGGTGCTGCTGTACTACTATCTGGTGAAATACCGGGGCTGGCAGGGCCCCTGCGTGCGCAACAACTCCACCACCCACCTGCTCGACCGCGTGGCGGAGGGACTGGGGCAGCAGTGCTACGAGGTGCCCGTGGGCTTCAAGTACGTCTCCGCCAAAATGGCGGAAACCGGAGCCATCATCGGCGGAGAGTCCTCCGGCGGTCTGGCGGTGAAGGGCCATATCGCGGGGAAGGACGGCATCTACGCGGCGGCGCTGCTGGTGGAAATGCTGGCCGTGACGGGAAAGAAGCTGGCGGAGCTCTACGACGAAATCTGCGCCCAGTATGGCGAGCCCCACTGCGCCGAGGCGGATTTCACCATGACGCCCCAGCGGAAGGAGCAGCTGAAAAAGCGGCTTTTCCAGGATATGGAGTGTCCGGACTTCCCGGAGGAGGTGGACCGGATCAGCCGGGAGGACGGCTGCAAGGTTTACTTCCGGGACGGCAGCTGGGTTATCTGCCGCTTTTCCGGCACAGAGCCCCTGCTGCGCATGGCGGCTGAAGCCGGCAGCAAGGCGCAGGCGGAGGCCTGCATCCAGACCTGGAGGCGCTTTCTGGCGCTGTGAGGCGGCGCAAGCCCGGGTCGCTGCGGGTGGGACTGGCGCTGGCGGCGCTGACATGCTGGCTGCTGCCGATTGTCATTATCACGGCGACGGCCGGGGTGCTGCTGAACATGAGCTACACCGAGAGCCTGCGCCAGAGCGTGGACGCGGACGCCGCCGCCGCCATGGGGCAGGCGCAGCTGCGCATGGCGGCGGTCATCGAGGACTCCAAGGCGGTGTCCTACGACGGCGTGGTGCGCCGGGCCTACCGGGACTACCGGCTCAACCCGGTGGGATTTTTCGTCTACCGGGACGTGACGGAGTACCTGACGCAGAAATTTTCCCGCAGCAGCAGCTACCGGACGGTTTTTATCTCCTTTCTGGACGAGGAGCTCCACACCTACGCCGCCGCGCCGGGCATTTCCAAGCAGAACCTGCTGCGGCGCTACACGGACGAGGTGTTTCCCGCCGTCAGGGAGCTGCTGGCGGAGCGGGACACCGGCATCTATTTCATGACCGCCGGCGGCGAGCTGTATATGGTCCGCAACCTGCTGGACCAGGACTTCGTTCCCTACGCGGTGCTGGTGATGGAGCTGGAAAAAACGGAGGTGTTCCAGTCCCTGTATCAGATCGGCGGACTTCACGCCGCGTCTCTGATGGTAGACGGCGTTCCCGTCCTCCTGAAGGAGGACGGGACGGAGACGGGCGTCTCCGCCCAGGAGGTCCGCTATTCGGCGGAGGCGGACGGGCACACGCTGGAGCTGTCCGCCCATGTTCCGGCCAACAGCCCCTGGAGCGACGTGCCCATGCTGCGCTGGGCCATCGCGGGGGTGGCGGGACTGGTGATTCCCCTTCTGGGCCTGATCGTCTGGCTGTTCCGGCGGCATCTGAGCCGGCCCATCGAGGTGATGACCGCCGCCGCCGCCCACGTGCAGGCGGGAGAGCGGGGCTACCAGATCACCGAGACCGCCCCCAGTCAGGAGTTCACGCTGCTCTACAACCACTTCAACGCCATGTCCGCGGAGCTGGAGAGCCAGTTTGACCGCTCCTACCAGGAGCAGCAGGCGCTCCAGCAGGCGAAGATCAAGGCCCTCCAGTCCCAGATCAACCCCCACTTTCTCAACAACACCCTGGAGATCATCAACTGGGAGGCGCGGCTGGCGGACAACGCCCGGGTGTGCTCCATGATCGAGGCGCTCTCCACCATGCTCAATGCCGCCATCGCCCGGGACGGCCGGTCCACGGCCACTCTGGCCGAGGAGCTGAAATACGCGGACGCCTACCTCTATATCACCCAGGAGCGGCTGGGGGAGCGCCTGACGGTCACGCGGGAGATTGACCCCGGGCTCCTGGGCTGGAAGGTCATGCTGCTGATGCTCCAGCCCATTATTGAAAACGCGGTGGAGCACGATCTGTCCCGGAGCGGCGGGGAGCTGTGCCTGCGGGCCTTTTCCCGCCCCGGCGGCGGAGGGGAGCGATTGTGGGTGGAGGTGGAGCACGACGGGACCATCCCCCCTCGGGACTGGGAGAATATCCGGCGCTCCCTGGACCCCCGGGGCGCTCCCGAGGGAGCGGGGAGCAGCGTGGGAATCCGCAATGTCAACCAGCGGCTGCGGCTGCTCTACGGGGAGGATTACTGCTTTGAGATGACGGAACCCCGGCCGGGCCGGATTCTGACCCGGCTGGAGATTCCCGGGGAAGCCGGGCCCTCCGGAATCTGACTGGAAAAGACCGTCGCGAGACTTGCCAATCCTCGAAAAAAGAGATAGAATGGGAAAAACAGCCCTGAAGGAGGGAGCGCCATGAAACGAGTCTGGCTGTTCGCGATTCTCTCATTGACTCTGCTGGCCGCCTGCGGGCGGCGGGAGGTCCCGGACCAGGACGATCCCCCGGTGACGCTGCGGGTTGTGACCAGCTTTGGCGGGGAGGACGGCAACCGGAAGAATTACGAAGCCGCCGTCGCGGCCTACGAGGCGGAGACCGGGAATCTGGTCCGGGACAGCTCCGCCATATCCAACGAGGAATGGAAGGCCCGGGTGCTCACGGATTTTGAAACCGGCTCCGAGCCGGATGTGCTGTTCTTTTTCGCCAATGCCGACGCGGAGCCCTTCATCAAGGCGGACAAGGTGGTCTCCGTGGAGGAAATCCGCCGGGAGTACCCGGATTACGCGGGAAACATGGACGGCGGGAAGCTCCCCGCCGCCTCCGACGGCCGGCATTACGCGGTGCCCATTCTGGGCTATTGGGAATATCTGTATGTGAACAAGACGGTGCTGGCGGAGTGCGGCGTGGCGGAGCCGGGGCCGGACTACAGCTGGGATCAGTTTCTGGCCGACTGTCAGACCATCCGGGAACACGGCCTCACGCCGGTGGCCTGCTCCCTGGCGGAGGTGTCCCACTACTGGTTTGAGTTCGCGGTGCTCAACAACGGAGACCCCGCCCGCCACCTGACGGCGGCCCGTCTGGACGGGGACGGCCGGCTGGTGGAGGATGCGGCGGCGGCCTCCTGGATCGCCGGACTCAACGATATCAAAACCCTCTACGAGCTGGGCTGCTTTCCGGAGGACACCCTCACCGCCGGGGACGCGGAAACCACCGCGCTGTTCGGCGAGGGCGGCGCGGCCTTCCTGCTGGACGGCTCCTGGAAGGTGGGATACTTTGCGGAGCACTACCCGCAGCGGCTGGAGGAGCTGGCGGTGTGCTGCGTTCCCGCCAAGGGGCTG
>CAJTUD010000045.1:22570-23834 GCA_910579725.1 uncultured Oscillospiraceae bacterium
CGGACACCATCGGCGGCATCTCCACCGGCTTTTTCATCACCCGCCGGGCCTGGGAGGATCCGGAGAAGCGGGAAGCGGCGGTGGCCTTTGTGTCCCGGCTGACCTCGGACGAGGTGGTGGCGTCCTTTGTGACCACGGAGCTGACGGCGCTGAAGAGTCCCGTCTCCAACGACCGGCTGGACCCTCTTCAGCAGTCCGCGGCGGAAGCCCTGAAGGGGGCCACGGCGCTGGTGGGGGCGGTGCAGGACACCATTTCCAGCGAGGCCCGCAGCAGTCTCTTCGCTAACATCCAGTACGTGGTGACGGGAAAGATGACCGCCCGGGAGGCGGTCGCCACCGCTATGGCGCTCAACGAGTCGTAAGAGGTGTTCCATGTATCGAGTGGTTTTGATTGACGACGAGCAAATCATCGTCAAGGGCTTGAGCAAGGTGGTGAAGTGGGCGGACTACGGCTGCGAGGTGGCCGGGACCGCCGGCAGCGCCGCCCAGGGAACCGCGCTGATCCGGGAGGTGCGGCCCCATATTGTGTTCACGGACATCCGCATGCCGGACCAGGACGGGCTGACCATGCTGGCGGGGCTGCGCAGCGAGTTTCCGGAAATGCGCGTGGCGGTGCTGACGGGCTTCCGGGATTTCGCCTACGCCCAGGAGGCCATCCGGCTGGGCGTCACCCGGTTTCTGCTCAAGCCGTCGAAGATGGACGAGATTCACGAGGCGCTGCGGGTGATGACGGAGCAGCTGGGCGAAATGGGGACCGCGCCGCCGGAGGAAGACCCGGGCACCGGCAATTTCATTGTCCGGCAGGCGGTGGCCTTTATGGAGGCCAACTACGCCCGGAAGCTGACGCTTCAGGACGTGGCGGACCACTGCTTCGTTTCCCAGTGGCACCTGTCAAAGCTGATCAACAAGCATATGGAAAAAAGCTTTTACGATCTGCTCAACTCCATCCGGATCGAGGAGGCCAAGCGGCTTCTGGAGAACCCGCAGCTGAAAATCGGGGAGATTGTGGAGCTGCTGGGCTATTCCGACAGCGCCCAGTTTTCCCGGATCTTCAAAAAGGTCGTGGGCGTCAGCGCAAACAAGTACCGGAATCAGGAAAAATAGAGGACGCGAAGCGCGGGCGGTCTGCTTGTCAAAAAAGCGGCTGCCCCGCTTTTTTGAGGAAGGGCCGTCATTCAGCTGCGCTGAACGACCGGCCCGGCAGCCTACGGCTGCCCCGCTTCGCTCTGCGCCTCGGTTGTCTGCTTACGGCAGACAATTCGAC
>CAJTUD010000046.1 GCA_910579725.1 uncultured Oscillospiraceae bacterium
CCTTGCCCCGCACCATTTTTCCTCCCCTCCTTTTTACCTCTTCTCAAGTGCGTCGGCTATAATTTCCTCTTTTATGCGACAATATATATTCAATGCATAAAGGGGGATTTACGGTGGAAGCCGCGCAGCATGGCAGGGCGGAAATCAGTCTGAAGGGTAAAATCCGCACAATTCTTCTGACGGGCAAGCTTTGCCGCAAACTGCTCAAGTATGCCAGAAAGCAGAAAATCGCCTCCGGCGAAATATTTCTCACCAGAAGCGGAAAATCCCTTTCCCGCCGTCAGATCTGGCGGGAAATGAAGCAGCTGTGCGAGAAAGCGGGGGTAGAGCCCTCCAAGGTCTTCCCTCACAACCTGCGGCACCTGTTCGCTCTCTCTTTTTATAAAGTATGCCGGGACATCGTCAGGCTGGCGGATATTCTGGGGCACTCCTCTATCAATACCACCCGGATTTATCTCGTTTCCACCAGCGAGGAGCATGCCCGGCAGCTGGACCGGCTGGGGCTGGTCACTTAGGATTCGTCATGTTGACAAAATTTGCATTTTGACCCAATTTCTACATACAATCACCCATAATCATTATAGCACAACCTCCATGCAAAAAAAGATGGTATCTTCAAAATTCTGAAAATCAGCGGAATAACGAAAAAGAGTATGAAAAACCAAGGGCTGAAAGAAAAATTTTTTCGCAGCCCCTCAGTTTTGCGGCTTTTTTGCTGCATATTTTTAAAAAACCGCCTGAAAACAGGCATATGCAGGTCAAAATGCAAATTTCGTCCACAAAAGGAGGCGTTATAAGCAGACACCCCCAGGGCCTCGGGATTATCTGCGGACATAGCATTCGCGCGGCAGCAGCACCAGATCACATTACCCCGGCGAACAGTGCGGCGACCCAAACGCATTGCATTCATCGCAGATTATAAAGGAAAGCAGAGGTAATGAACTTGAAAACCATTTATACGCGCGGATTGGCAATGTTCCTATCTCTGGTCATGATCATCGGGACGCTGTCCCTGCCCGCGCTTGCCGCGGACGCAGAGCCGCTTCCGGATCTGACCCCTCCTACGGAGGAGGAACTGGAAACCGCACCAACCGATCAAGCGTACAAGGACCCCTTTGACGAGGCCAAAGAGGCGGATCAGCTCGACGGTGAAAAGCTGGATGCGGTGAACAAAGAGATTGAAGACGCCGTGGATACCGCCAACCAGGAAATTGGTGAGGCAAACGCCGCCGCTGACGCCGCCGCCGCGGAGGCCGGCGCACAGATTGAAAACATCAATCAGGAAATCGACGCAAACTCCAAGGCTGCTGAAGCCGCCGCCACGGAGGCCAACAGCTTTGCCCAGCAGGCAAAGGATACGGCCCTCTCTCTTGAAGCCCGCGAAGAGGCCGCTGGGAAAGCGCAGGAGGCCGCCGAGGCCGCCAAAGCCGCCGCTGAGAAAGCGGATGCGCAGGTGACTGCCGCACAGGCCGTGGTCGATGCCGCGCAGGAGGCCCTGGACAAGGCCAACACAGACTATCAGGCCGCCATTGATAAAGCCAACGAGCTTCTGGAAGACGCCAACAGCGATCCTGGCCTCAAGGCCCAGGCAGAGCAGCTGCTTAAAGACGCCGCGGCTAAGGTGGAAAGCTCAGAGAGCAAGCTTTTGGGTGCGCAGTCCGCTTTTGAGACCGTGGAATCCGCCCGCATTACGGCGTGGGGCAACTCTGAGACGGCAAGAATCGCGGCAGAAGCGGCTAAACAAGCCGCAGAAGGCCAGCAAACTGTCATTGACGGCGCTTCCGGTCAGTACGGCAACGGCATCGTGGACAGTGACAGGGACACCGTAAACACGCAGACGGACGGCGCAATCAGCGCCAAGGAACTGGAAGAGGCGGCACAGGCTGTGGTAGACGCACATACCAAGGCAGAAGACCTTCAGGAACTTGACAAGCTCACCGGAGCCCAGGAAAAGCTGGAATCCGCCAAGAACGCTTACGACGAGGCGGACAAGGCGCTTAATGGGTACACGGACGAGAATGGAAATCGTGTTGAAGGCGCGCAGGGGATTGCCAGGGCAGCGAAGGATAATCTGGACGAACAAGTGACAGACGGTTTTGAAGGCGTGGCAAACGGCTGGCTTGATATTGCCTGCGATATAACAGCAATAACACATACCCGTCGCGAAGTTATCAATAAAGTCCTTGCCAATGAGCGCCCTGATTGGCTGACAGAGAAAATAATTAAAAACGTGATCTCTGATGCCAAAGGCCACCTCGCTTTAACCCAAGGTGGTCAATATATTGTAAAACTGGGTGAAACTTTGGAAGCTCTGCGCACTGCCAGGGCAGCGCTGGCAGGTCAGGAAACGGCGCTCAGCGCTGTGGTGGAAGAAGTTTACCGGCGCCACCGGGACCGCTGGTACAAACGCTCAGGAAGTGCTTGCCAATCTGGCCGGCGAAATCGGCCGCATCAATGACGGCGGCAAATATGACGCGGAGCTGGAAAATCTGACCAACGCAATCGAAACCGCCAATACAGCGCTGAATGCCGCCAAAAATATGTATGCCTGCAAGGGCGGCAGCAGCGATGTGGATAGTCTCGATCGTGCGCAGGAGGCTCTGACCGCTGCATCCGATGCGTATTCCCAAGCAATTGCGTCGCTGAACAGCACCTTGAAGGACAGTAAATTGAGTACCAGCACGACCATTGAAACCCTGAAGGCGCTGAAAGAACAAAAGGAAGCCGTTGATACGGCCAGGGGTCTGCTGGAAACAATGAAAATCCGAGCAGACGAATATCAATTGGCGCAGAGCGCTTATCAGGAAAAACACGAAGCCGCTCAATCCGCCCAAAACCAGTATCAGGCCGCCAAGAAGGCCGTCGATACGGCGCGGACAAATCTGGAAAACGCAAAGGCGCATCCTGCCGCGTTCAATGAGCAGGATCTGTCCAGACTGGCACAGGCGCTGGAAAACGCCAAACTTGCGCTTACCGAGGCCGAGACTGCGAAACAGAATGCCGAGAAGGAGGAGGCCGAGGCCAGACGGGATGCCGAAGACGCTCGTGACGCTTACGAGAAGGCCGCTGAAGATGCCGGCAGCGCCGGCGATGATGCCGGCGGCTCTGACGTTGATCCTGGCGGCAGCACCGGAAACACTTCCACAGGCGCCGGAGATCCGGACTTCCGTTTTGATTTCTCCGGTTCCTCCGATTCCGCATCCGCCGGCAGCACCACCATTGAGGACAGCGAAATTCCTTTGGCGGGTCTGATTTCCGTGGCCCAGCTCCTGGATGTGCTGCGCCGGCACGAGGAGATTTCCGACACCGAGCTGCCCGAGGACTTCCCGTGGGCCGGCCATGAGTACGCGCAGGCCATCTGCTGGGGGTTGGAGACAGAGTTGGTCGCTGATACGGCGGACAATCCCTTTGATCCCGATGAAATCGTCACCGTAGCCATCCTCCGTAAGATCATGACCCAATACGCCGGATATCTGGACACCACCTTCGATGTGATAATTGAAGATGCAGACGATATGCCCGCTATGAACTGCGACGGGATACTCGCGGAATTCTTCGCCAAGCTGGAGGAACAGGCCGCATAATTTCTTCCGGCCGCCTTTTTCTCCCACATAAGAAAGAGCCCCCGGAGGCACATGCCTCCGGGGGCTCCTTCGCGGCCGGAGCCGCGGGGACTTTTCCAAACGGGTTACTTTCTGACAGCCGTACGCTTGCCGCCCTCCCACTTGCTTACGCACAGGGCACAGGCGATGTCGCCGGTGACGTTCAGGCAGGTGCGGCCCATGTCGAAGATCCGGTCCACCGCCACAATCAGACCGATGTAGGCCACAGGGATGCCCAGAGTCTCCAGCACCATGGCCAGCATGATCATGCCCGCGCCGGAGACGCCGGCGGTACCGATGGAGGCCAGAGTGGCGGTAACAACCACAATGACCATCTGGCTCAGGCTCAGGGGAGTGCCTGCGCAGGAGGCGATGAACACGGTGGCCACGCACTGATAGATGGCGGTGCCGTCCATGTTGATGGTGGATCCCAGAGGCAGAACGAAGGCGGAGACGTCGTCCTCCGCGCCCAGCTCATGGGCGCACTCCTTGGATACCGGCAGGGTAGCTGCGGAAGAAGTGGAGGTAAAGGCGAACATCATGGCCGCGAAAGCGCCCTTGAAGAATTTCACGGGACTCATACCCACGAACACCTGAGCAGACAGAGAGTAAACCAGCACCGCGTGGACGATGTACCCAATATAGGCGCACAGGATGACCAGTGCCAGAGAACCCAGAATGTTGGCGCCCTGAGTGGCCGTGACCCATGCCATGTAGGTGAACACGCCGATGGGAGACAGGGAAATGACAAACTCCATCAGCTTCTCGATGACAGCATAGAAGGAGCTGACCAGATCCCGGGCCAGCCTGCCCCGCTCCCCGGCCACCATGATGGAGCCGCCCAGGAACAGAGAGACCACGATGACCTGAAGCATGTTGGCGTTGACAAAGGACTGCCACATATTGCTGGGGAAGATGTCCACCAGTACGGACATGAAACCGTTGAATGCCTTGGGCTCATACTCGGCTGCGCCCATCTCGGCGGACAGGTCGGGGAACAGCTGCGCTCCGGCGAAGATATTGGCGAACACCAGACCGATGACGCAGGCAATGGCGGTAGTGACCATAAAGTAGGCCACCGTCTTGATGCCAACGGAGCCGACCTTCTTCATGTCGCCCATGGACAATATGCCGTCAATCATGCTCAGTAGCACCACAGGTACAACAATGAACTTCAGCAGGTTGACAAAAATGTCGCCGAAGGGCTTCAAATAGTTGGTGGTGAAAGCCTGGCCGCCTTTCCCGATGCTCGAGCAGATCAGGCCGACAACAATACCGGCTGCCAGCGCGATAAGGATCTGCATAGGCAGACTCATTTTCTTTTTCATAGTTTACTCTCCCTCTTCAATCATAATGATGGACGCTTTCAGCCCGGGCCGTCTCCTCCTTCTTCCTCTTGTACGCAGCTCCCGCTGTCCAGGCGGGGTCCGCGCCCTCGTCTGCCGGAAATTTTAGAGTGATCCACCCTTCTGCGGCAAAACTTGAGGTTGATTATAGCAAAACCGTCCAAAAAAGGCAAGTAGATTTTTGAATTTCTAGTAAGTTTTTTACACACCTGCGCCTGACAACAGGACAGAACAAGAAGCGGACATAGCCGCCGCTCTTTTGGCATAAAATAGGAGAGCAAAGGGGGGAATTGAATTTGTCAACATCCAACGCGCACTATCGCCGGGCCCAGCAGCTCCGGCGCGTCCGGTCCCGGCGGAACGGGGGCGGGCAGATTCCGCTGAGGCTGGTGATCTGCGGCGCGGTTTTTGTTCTGCTGGTAGCAGCCAAGCTGCTGTTTCCGGAGGCGGTCGGCCGTCTGGCGGACTCCGCCCGGCAGCTTATCGGGCGGGATGCGGACTTCAAGGAGGCCTTCGCCGCCATGGGCCGGGCCGTCAGCGGCGAGGAGCCGGTAAGCAGCTCTCTCCAGGAGGCTTATGCCGCCGTCTTCGATCTCTCCCCGCAGCAGGAGGAAATCCCCGCCGCACCGGAAGAGGAAAATCCGGTCCTGCCGGAGGCGGATATCTCTGATCCGACGGAGGTGAGCTCCTCTCCGGCGGACGTGGGGGCGGTACTGCTGCGGAACAATGCTCTGACGCTGCCGGAGGCGGACAAGGCGGTAATGAGAGATCTGGTAATCGCTTCCGGAGGAACCGCGCCCGCGTCGCCTCCGGCCGGAGATGGAGGCAGCGCGCCGGAGCAGGAGGAGGAGAGCGGAGCGGAGGAGACTGTCGCCGCCCTGTCCCAGGTGTACACCATGGCGGCCCTGCCGGAAAACGCCAGCCTGGAGCAGCGGATTCTGGGCTTCGACCACTGTACGCCGGTATCGGGGCGGCTGTCCTCCACTTTCGGGTGGCGGGATCACCCTGTAGAGGGCGGCAACCGGTTTCACTACGGCGTGGATCTGGCGGCGGACAGCGGTACGGACATTCTGGCCTTCGCCGACGGAGAGGTTTATGCCTCCGGCGAAAGCAGTTCTCTGGGCAACTATATCATGCTGCGCCACCAGGGAGGATATATTACTCTCTACGCCCATTGCAGCAAAGTCACGGCCACAGGCGGCAGCGTCGCCATGGGGGAAAAGATCGCCGAGGTGGGGGCCACCGGTCTGGCTACCGGTCCCCACCTCCATTTTGAGCTCCATGACGGGGAACTGTACCTCAACCCCATTTATTATGTTGCGGTGGGGTAAACTGGAGGTGGGCTGGGGCTTTGGAGCCCTGGCGGCTCTTGCCCTGCTGGCCGGGGCGGGAGAGGTGCTGCCGCTGGTGCTGATTTCGGCGGCATGTCACGAGGCGGGACATCTGGCGGCGCTGAGATTGGCGGGAGCCCGGGTGGAGCGGCTGCGGCTGACCGCCTTCGGCGCGGAGATCCGGGCGGATACCCGGCGGCTATCCTATCCCCGGGAGATCTGCTGCACCCTGGCGGGACCGGCGGTCAATCTGCTGCTGGCGCTGGTGTTTGCCCGTTGGGCGGGAAACTACGGGGCAGCGGGGGCCAATCTGCTGCTGGGAGGGTTCAATCTGCTGCCGGTACCGGCCCTGGACGGCGGGCGGGCGCTGCATCTGACAGTAAGCTGGCTGGCAGACCCTCTGACGGCGGACCGGCTCTGCCGGACAGTGGGCCTGATGTGCGCACTGCTGCTTACTGGAGCAGCCCTGGCGCTGATGGTCTTCTGTCACGGGGGACTGTTTCTGCTGTTGGGAGCGGCGGGGACGCTGATTCCCCAGCTGCCTTCGCCGGGACATGCACCGCGGAGGATGCCGCGGAAGATATGACGCTTTTTCCAAAATGCGGAAATGAGGGGACAGGCTGCTGTTTACTGGGTTGAGAGAGAATGCGAAGCAGATGCGAAGAGCGGCGAGGCACTGCCTCGCCGCTCTTACCGCTTTTTCTGCCGTCAGTCGCCAAAGCTGATGCCCAGCAGCTTTGCCTCCTTGACAATAGAGGACTCCGGGTCCACCATTTTCAGCTTTCCAGCTACGTCCTCCAGGGGAACTTTCACGATCTCCCGGTTTTTATAGCCCACCATGAAGCCGTACTCGTTCTTCAGGATCAGTTTCCCGGCCTCGCTGCCCAGCCGGGAAGCAAACACCCGGTCATAAGGGCAGGGACTGCCTCCCCGCTGTGTGTGACCGGGCACTGTCACCCGGACCTCCAGACCGCAGCGCTTGCCCAATTCCTCGGCAATCTCGTAGGACACCGAGGGATGGGGCCGCTTGGCCAATTTCTTCTTGTACTCCTTCTTGCTCAGCTCCGCGTCCTTTTTGGAGATGGCCCCCTCCGCCACCGCCAGAATGGTGAAACGGCTGCCGCCGTCGTGACGTTCCCGGATTTTTTTGGCCAGCTTGTCGGCGTCATAGGGAATCTCCGGGATGAGGATGATGTCCGCGCCGCCGGCAATGCCCGCGTTCAGCGTCAGCCAGCCCACCTTGTGGCCCATAACCTCCACCACAAAAATCCGGCCGTGTGAGGCGGCGGTGGTGTGAATGCAGTCGATGGCCTCTGTGGCCACGTTTACCGCACTCTGGAAGCCGAAGGTCATATCCGTACCCCAGAGATCGTTGTCAATAGTCTTGGGCAGGGTGATGACGTTCAGCCCCTCGCGGCGCAGCAGATTGGCGGTTTTATGGGTGCCGTTGCCGCCCAGGATTACCAGGCAGTCCAGCTGCAGCTTGTAGTAGGTCTGCTTCATGGCGGACACCTTGTCCACGCCGTCCTCGCCAGGGATCTGGATCGTCTTGAACGGCGTGCGGCTGGTTCCCAGGAAGGTGCCCCCCTTGGTGAGAATACCGGTGAAATCAGCGTAAGTCAGGAGCTTGAATTTGCCGTAGATCAAGCCCTGATAGCCGTCCTGAAAGCCGTAGATCTCCACCGTCTCCCCGGAATTGAACAGTGCCTTGGCAACGCCCCGCATGGCCGCGTTCAGGGCCTGGCAGTCGCCGCCGCTGGTAAGCATTCCGATTCGTTTCATCACAAAGCCCTCCTTATACTTTTCCCCTTCATTTTGAGAGGGAACATTTTGCATCTGCTCCCATTCATTATATAGCGCTTTGTCCTGAAGTACAAGGAAAAAATGATCCGTGGAGTTGAAAAAACAAATCGTACGGGCCCACTTTCCGCCGGCGCGTCATAAAAGCGGCGGCCCCATGTGTGCGGACCTCTATTTCCCGTTCAGCTTCCAGGCCAGATCGCTCAGGAACAGGTCGTGCTCCAGCCGGTCTACGGTAGTATCTTTTGTAATATGGACAAATTCGATACCAAGCATATTGGCCCAGTCCTTCATCTGCTCTGCCGTGACGTCATAGCTGAGCACCGTATGGTGAGCCCCGCCGGCGGTGATCCAGCACTCCACGCCGGTGGTAAGACTGGGCTGCGCCTGCCACATTACCCGGGCCACCGGCAGGTTGGGCATGGGCAGAATGGGCTTGACGCAGCGAATGTCCTGACAGATAAGACGCAGGCGGCCTCCCATGTCGACGAGACTGACCACGATGGCATCCCCTTCCATGCCCTCAAAGACCAGCCGGGCGGGATCCTTCTCATTCATGCCGATGCCCAGATGGTGGGTTTCGATCCGGGGCCTCCCGCTGGCGCAGCAGGGACAGACCTCCAGCATATGGGCGCCCAGACTGTATTCCTGCCCCTCCGCCAGATGGTAGGTATAGTCCTCCATGAAAAGGGAGCGTCCGTTACCGTTTTCCCCCATGGCTTTCATGATGGCGGTCATGGCGGCTGCTTTCCAATCGCCTTCGCCGCCGTAGCCGTAGCCTTGGGCCATCAGGTGCTGGCTTGCCAGACCGGGAAGCTGCTCCATGCCGTACAGATCCTGAAAGGTGTTGGAAAAAGCCCTGCAACCCTCCCGGTCCATCATCTTTTTCATGGCGATTTCTTCCCGGGCCTGGTAGCGGATGTGGCCGGGCTTGTCGGTGGCAACATCGTACTGTGCCAGATACTCGGTCATCAGTGCGTCAATTTCCGCCTCGGTGACGGTCTTCATCTCCCGCACCAGATCACCGACAGCCCAGGTGTTCACCTGCCAGCCCAACCTGGTCTGAACCTCCACCTTGTCGCCCTCGGTAACGGCCACCTCCCGCATGTTGTCACCGAAACGCATGACCTTCATGCTTCTGGACACGGCGGCGCCGACGGCGGCCCTCATCCAGAGGCCGATGCGCTTTTGAACTGTTTCATCCTGCCAGTGCCCGGCGATAACCTTCCTTGGCATTCGCAGGCGGGCGCCAAGAAAACCGTGTTCCCGGTCGCCGTGGGCAGCCTGATTCAAATTCATGAAGTCCATGTCGATCTCCTCGTTGGGGATCTCCTTGTTATACTGCGTTGCGAAGTGGCAATAGGGTTTTTGAAGGTTGACGAAACCATTGATCCACATCTTGCTGGGAGAGAAGGTGTGGCACCAGGTGATGATTCCGGCGCAGGAATCGTCATAGTTGGCCTCTCTGACCACGCCGGCAATCTCCTGGTTGGTCTTGGCAGTCACTTTGTAGACGAGGGGATAGGGCAGGACTTCACTGAGTTTCTCCGCCATCTCCGCCGCCCGCGCGGCTACGGTTTTCAACACATCGGGGCCATACAGAGACTGGCTGCCCACAATAAACCAAAATTCTCTTTGCTGCGTCATATGCTTTATTCCTCTCCTTCTTTCAGAGCCTTCAGCGCAGCCCGTTCCACGGCGAGCCCCGCCTTATACCGGTCCAGAAATACGTTGAAGCCCGCCATATCTTCGGCTTCGGGTTTCCAGGTCATGCGCCGCACACCGGCAAAAACCTTTTCGGCCAGGTAGTCCTCCAGCTGCTCGCCGCCGCTTCTCTCCGCCATATAGGCCGCCAGAAGAGCCATGCCCCAGGGGCCGCCCTCTCCAGCCGTATCCATGCAGGTGACAGGCGCGTTGCAGGCGGCGGAAAGGTAGCGCTGTCCCACTTCCGGCGTTTTAAAGAGGCCGCCGTGACCAGTGAGACTGTCGGCAGAGGCATGCTCCTCCGCCAGAATGTCCATACCGATCCGCAGGGTGGCCATGGCGGCGTAAAGCTGCGCCCGGAAAAAGTTGGCCAGATTGAAGCGGCTGCCGGGATACCGGACCACCATCGGCCGCCCTGCGTCCATATGGGTTACGCCCTCTCCAGCCAGATAGTTGCATACAAATATTCCGCCGCAGTCCGGGTCCCCTTCCAAAGACTTCCGGTACAGACGGGCATATATCTCTCCCGGGTCCGGCGACGCACCGAAAAGCTCCGCCGCCTCCCGCAGGACGGAGACCCAGGCGTTGGAATCTCCGGTACAGTTATTGCAGTGAACCATTGCCACCGGCTTGCCCGCAGGCGTGGCCACAAGATCAATCTCCTCATGGACCCGCTCCAGGGGCCGCTCCAGAACCACCATGGAAAAAATGGAGGTTCCCGCGGATACATTCCCCGTACGGGCCGCCACAGCGTTGGAGGCGGTCATACCGGTACCCGCGTCACCCTCGGGAGGAGCAAAGGGAATGCCGGAAGGCAGCAGACCATCCAGCAGCGCGGCTCCCTCCTCTGTCAGCGTTCCCGCCCGTTCTCCCGCTGCCAGTACTCCGGGCAGGATGTCCCGCAGCTTCCAGGCAAATCCGTCCTGCGCCACAAGGCGGTCAAACTGCTCCACCATCCGCTGGTTATAATCCAGCGTCCCGCTGTCCACCGGGAACATGCCGGAGGCTTCCCCGGTTCCGATGGCGTTCACGCCGGTCAGCTTGTAGTGAACAAACCCGGCCAGCGTAGTAATATGCGCGATTTCAGCAACATGAGGCTCCCCATTCAGCACCGCCTGATATAAATGCGCAATGGACCAGCGCTGTGGGATATTGAAGCCGAAAAGCGCCGTCAGCTCCGCTGCGGCGGGGCCGGTGGTGGTGTTCTGCCACGTGCGGAAGGGAGTCAGCAGATTCCAGTCCCGGTCAAAGGCCAGATAACCGTGCATCATCGCCGAAATTCCGGCGGCAGTAACAGCATCCCGGCCGTCAACAGCCCCAAGCGCCGTTTTCAGACCCTTCCAGGCTTCTTCCAGCGAGTAAGTCCAGATCCCGTTTTCATAGCTGGAAGTCCATGTATACTCGCCGGACGAGGCGGGCGCATACCGCGCGTCGATTGTCACCGCCTTGATCCGGGTGGAACCAAGCTCCACACCCAGATAGCAGGGACGCGCCGGTCCTTTTTGTTCTGCATGGTTCATCTCATTGCGGCTCCTTCATTCATTTTTGTCAAGACAGGAAAAGGCGAGAAGGGAAATGATCCGTCCTCCTCGCCTCTCATCAGCCCTGAAGCTGGTTTGTGTCAGTGCATTTTGACCACTTCTCACCCTCCGGGTGAGGACAGGCAAGCCCTTTTTTCGCTGTGCGGGCCGCCACGTAGCAGCCGCAATACCGGCACAGGCCGTCTGCATTGCCGCTGCACGTACCGCAAATCGCGAGGCGTCTCCCGTGTTCTTCCTCGCTGGCCCTGATCTCCTCCGGGAGCGACGCGATGTAGCTGGTGAGCTCCGCCGCCATGTCTCTGCCGTAAAGCTCTCTCACAAACCGGCACCAGGTGCATTCCCGGCGGATCATCCGCCGGCCTTCAATTTCAGACTGACAACGGAAGCGGCCGGCAGCTCAACCTGAAAACCGCCGCCGGTGAGCTCCGCTTTCCATGCTTTGACTCCCACTGCATCCGGGGCGTCGAAGGTGTTTTTGGCATGGGGATCCGCACAAAGGATCGTGGCTTCCACACCCTTGACGTCTGCACCGTATACTGTGGCCGCAATGGTTTCAGAGGCGTCAATGGATGTGTTGCAGAGAGTGCAGAGCATATTGCCTGCCGCGTCCACAGAGCAGGACTCGAAAATCTGGTTCAGCCGGGCGTTTTCCGGTCCCACCTGCTTGTTCTCTATGAAGGAGCCCAGCAGAGTGGAGTCCTGATGATCCTTGTACATATCGTAGACGTGGTACGTGGGGGTCAGAATCATCTTGTCCCCTTCCGTGAGAATGATGGACTGGAGCACATTGACCATCTGTGCAATGGTGGTCAGCTTGACGCGGTCAGAGTGTTTGTTGAAAATATTGAGGTTGATTGCGGCCAGAATGGCATCGCGCATGGTGTTCTGCTGAAAGAGATGGGCAGGGTTGGTGCCGGGCTCAGTTCTGTACCAGGATCCCCATTCGTCCACCATCAGACCAACCGTTTTTTGGGGATCATAGTGGGACATGATGCTGTCATGCCGGGTAATAATCTCGTCAATTTTTGCAGTGGTTTTCAGCAGCTGATACCACTGCTCTTCGTTAAACTGGTCCGCAACAGGCATGGCAGAAAAGAATCCGCCGCCTGCGGTATCCATCCTGCCCGGAAAAGTGTAGTAGTGGAGGGACAGGCCGTCCGCCATTATCTGGCAGCCAGCGGCGTTGAACATAAAGCTGTCGGCAGTCAGACCCTTCATGAATTCTTCAGTAAAATGGTAATCTTCATGGTTGGGTCCGGAAGCGATCAGTTTGGTCTTTTCTGTCTTGCCTCCGTTAATCATTTCGGATATGCCGCTGCCAGTCGCCGTATTGATGAAGTGAGCGGCCTGACGGTACTGATCGGCATAATACTGAGGACGCATCTGACCGCCGCATCCCCATACCTCGTTACCGATACCGAACGCCTCCAGTTTGTAGGGCCGGTCCCGTCCGTTTTTCCGGCGCAGCCGGGCCATGGGTGTGTCCAGCTCGTCGCGGATATACTCCACCCATTCCACCATCTCCCGGATAGTGCCGCTGCCCAGGTTGCCGCTGAGATAAGCGCCGCAGCCAACCTCTTCGCACAGCGTCATGAATTCATCGGTGCCGAAGCTGTTGTCCTCCAGGCTGCCGCCCCAATACCGGTTGGCGATGGGCCTGCGCTCGCTCTGGGGACCGACGCCGTCCTTCCAATGATAAGTATCGGCGAAGCACCCGCCGGGCCAGCGCATGATGGGAACCCGGATCTGTTTAAGGGCTTCCACCACATCTCTGCGCACCCCGTTGACATTGGGAATGGGAGACTCTCTGCCCACCCAGATACCGTCATAGACCAGGCGGCCCAAATGCTCGCAGAAATGACCATAGATATTCTTGTTGATATGGGATTTCTTGTCCAGGTAATTGATCAGATACTTTGCCATATAATCTCCTCCGTCATAAAAATCCTACTGCTGCTTTGCCCTCGTTTTTTCCCGATAAGCCGCGTTGGCTTTCTCCGCTCGCTTCAGATTCTGCCGCCAGGCCACAAAATAGGGTTGGTTTCCGGAGAACGCCAGCAGGAAGAACAGCACTACACTTTTGACAATATCCCGGTAGGTTGCATCAATCCCCATATTCAGCATTCCATTGGAAAGAACTGTCATGGTGATAACCGCAATCACAATGCCAATGGCGCCGTCGCAGAAGCGGGAAAGAAACATGCCGAGGAATAAGCCAAGAAATGCATCCATCACGGTGCCCATGGAACCAAACGCTGCCGGGGTATTGACCTGCCCGCTGCTGGACATGTAGATCGCGGCAGCAATACCGCCGAAAATCCCGCTGAAGGTGAAACTCAGCTGCTTGATCCGTTCCACTTTAAGCCCTGCGCGGGCAGCCAGTTCGCTGTTGCCGCCCAAAGCGCGGATATTATGTCCATAAGCGGTCTTGTTGGTCAGAATATAGTAGAGAATAAAAGTGATACCAAAAATAATGAAAATATGCGGAGACTGGGCCAGAACAGCATACTTCACCTTGATGATGGCAAAATTTCCATCAGGAAACAGGAGGCTGGGCAGCGCTTCATAGACCAGCATCAGCCCCAGAGCCACTACCAAAATCGGTACCTTCAATTTGTTGTTCAGGAAGCCTGTCAGGCTGGTAAGCAGCACTGCCGACAGCAATGCGAAAAAAATCAGACCCGGGAGTCCTGTCCCCGTCATATTCATCAGATTGCCGGCTATTATAGCGGATGTCGTCACCACCGCGCCTATGGAAAAGTCCATAAGACCCAGGGAAAGATTTGGCATCATCGCCATAATGATAATGGCCGGCATAACAGACTGCCGCAATATGATGAGGATGGACCTCGCCGAAAATATTTTTCCACCAGTAGCAATGCCAAAAAACAGACACACTACAAAAGGAAAGATCAAGGTCTTTATCGCTCTTTCAATAGAGTCTTTGGCTTTTGACGGCATAGGTACACCTACTTATCCTTACTGAACTGTACGGGACATAACATCTGCAATGGAGAAGGCCTGATGCATTGCCTGATAATCCTCGAAGGTATAATCAGGATTGAATGCCTTGACCATGAAGCCGATCTCCTCAGGAGAATAGCAGGTTGAGAAGCGGACATAGTCGTTGTAATCCTGGCACTCCTGAGAATTATGAATCTCCACAAAGGCGCGGGAAACCATTTGGGAACGGTCGGGGATCAGGTAGCTCCCGTCATACATGTAGTTATACAGAGGCGCAAAGGCGGTGACAATGGTAGCCTGCTGCCCGGTGCAGGCAAAAACCAGAGTTCCGTTTTCAAAAAAATCGTCGCAGCTGTCAGACATATCGAATCCGCCCAGCTTGACCTGCCCCACCAGTCCCTCGGTGGTAACTGCCTGGAACACGCTTTCGTTCAGGATAACAGAGAAGATGCCATCCATTTCCGGATACGCAGCGGCAAACGAGGAGATAGAATCCGCAAAGCCCATCATGGAATAGTCCTCGGCGATAATGTTGCCGCCCAGATCCTTGAACTTTGCGGCAAAATAATCGGCACGATTATCCATCATTTCGCTCATGCCTTTCGTCAGGCCGGCAATCGCCACATTGCGGCAGCCGGCGGCGTACATGGATTCAGCGGCATGTTCAGCGGCAACGGTGTCATCCTCTGTTACAAGCCCGACAAAATTGTCGAACTTGGCACAGGCGTCCATCTGCTCCTGGGATAATGTGGTACAATATCCCATAACCGGAACGTCAAAATTTGCCGCCGCCTGAATAAAGGCTTCGGAAATGGCCTGGGTGATAATGCCATCTACGCCGGCTGTACAAAGATTTTCAATTGCGCCGGTATACTCTTCCGAACCGGAGGGCTCGACAAATTGAAATTCAATGTTGAACTTCTCCCCCAGGGAAGACAGATTCTCTTTCCACTGGACGTATAGTTCGTTGCCAGTATAGATACCGACCGCGCCAACCTTTTTTGGAGGAAGATCCGCAGGAAATTCAAATCCCTGCGTTGCCTCTGTGCCGGTTGACTGTATCGTTCCTTGGTTCGAAACAGACGCGGAGCCGTCGCTTGAGGCGTTGTTCCCGCTCTGCTTGCCGTCATTCTGACCACACGCAGCCAGAGAAAGCGCCATGACCAGGACCAGAAGTAAGCTCAAAACACGTTTCATAAGTAATCCTCCAAGCTCAAATTTTTATGTGTAGAGCGGTCTGTCCGCCGTACCATACGGATGCTACATGAATACAACCTGCTTCAGATTAGAGCGGTCATAGGAAACCGCAACAATCACGATAAACAGCAAGCCTTTCACCAGATTGATATATTCACTGGCCATTCCGGCCAGGGTCAGACCATTGGTCAGGAAGGTGATTGTCAGTACGCCGACAATTGTTGCGCGAATTTTTGCAGATGATCCGCCCGCCATAGGAAAGCCGCCCAACGCCAGAGCAATCATAATATTGAACTCCAGCCCGGTGCCGGACTGAGCCGACACGGAGCCCGCGCGGACCATCTGGAAGCAGGCGGCAATCCCTACGCAAACTCCCAGAATCAAATGACTGAACACAACGCCCTGCCGGGAGCGGATTCCAGACTGCCGGGCAGTAACAATATTTCCCCCCACCGCTTTCTGCTCTTTGCCCAGGCTGGTCTTTTCAAACAGATACCAGCCGGCGGCCAGCAGAACCAAAAGTACGGAGACTTTTAACAGGTTGTTGCTGAACACTCCAAAAGTATCCAAAGGAACCCGAATATTCTTTCCCAGCGCATTACAGCCTACAACCAGAATCCCCGTACAGGCGCTGCGCACGCACAGCGACACCACGAACGGCTGCAAGTGCAGGCAGTCCGACCCCAGTCCCACAATCATGGTGCTGATGACCGCCACCGCTATGGCGGCGATCAGTCCCATCCAGACAGGCATGCCCGCCCGGGTTATGATTGCCACGCATACCAGCTGGGCCACGCCGCAGCTGGGCCCCAGAGAGAAGTCCATGCCTCCGCGGGCATAGACAAAGCTGGCTCCAATCCCCACAATGGCGGTGGTGAAGCACTGGTTCATGATGTTGACCAGATTTCCGCCGGACAGCAGCAGTCCGCCGGTTGCGATGGTCAGCGCCGCGATGGTCAGCGCCAGCCCCGCGAAGGGGAGCGCCGTCATCAGAATATCCTTCTGACGGGATTTCCGCAGAAGCATCCCGTCTATATCCACTGCCGCCCCTTTACTTTGTGCCGACATCGCTGTTCACGCTCCCTATCATGTATTTGATAATATCGGATTCGCTCAAATCCTTGCTGCGCCGGAATTCGGCCGTCACCTCGCCGTCCTTCATGACCAGCATCCTGTCGCACATGCCGATCATTTCCGGCAGCTCTTCGGAAATCAGGATGATGGACTTCCCCTCCGCCTTCATCTCCTCCAGCAGCCGGTAGATTGCTGCCTTGACGCCGACGTCAATGCCGCGGGTTGCGCAGTCCAGAATCAGAATGCTGCTGCCGCAGCCCAGCCACTTGGAAAAGACCACCTTCTGCTTGTTGCCTCCGGACAATTCCGTCAGCTTCTGCCGGGGCCCCCGGCACTTGATCTTCAGCACGTCGATCTGATCCTGCGCCAGCTGCTTTTCCGCCTTGGCCGGTATATAACCGAACAGCCTTCTCAGCCGGGACATGGAGGGAAGCTCAATGTTGTCCTGTATGCTGGCGCTGAGAATCACAGACTCCCGGTCCCGGTCCTTGGAGAGGTAGCCCATCCCGGACTTCACCGCAAAGTGGGGATTGCGCACCTCCGCCCCTGTTTGGGAGAGCACCACTTTGCCTGTGACCGGTTTTTCAATGCCGAAGAGGACCTTGCCCAGCTCGTGCATCCCGCAGTCGGACAAACCGCACAGTCCCAGAATTTCGCCTTTATGCAGCTGCAAATCCACATTGGTGAACGTCCCATAGGTGATCTGTCTGGCCTCCAGAACAACCTCGTCTTCGTATGTACACTCAAAGTCGTCCCGGAAATAGTGATCCGAGAATTCCCGGCCCACCATAAGCCGCCGCATATTGTCCTGCGTGATGCCGTCTCCGGTCAACGTCTGGATAATGCGTCCGTCCCGCAGAACCGTTACCTTGTTGCACACCTCCATCAGCTCGTCCAGATCATGGGAGATAAAGATGACGGCCTTGTCATTCCGTTTGAAACGCTCAATCAGATCATACAGAATCTTCCGCCCCTTCATGGCCAGCGCGGTGGTGGTTTCGTCCACGATGAGGATATCCGGATCGGCAACCATCACGCGGGCGATCTCCACAATCTTCCGGTCTTCAAAATTCAGACTGGAGGTCATTGCGGCGGCACTGATATCTCCCGCGCCGATATCGTCCAGAATGGCCTGTGCACGCCGGTTCACCTCCTTCATATTGATAAAGCCAAATTTGGTGAACTCCTCCAGCCGTCCGGTGAAGACGTTGGAAGCTACGGTGATATTGCCGATGGTGCCCTGCTCCTGTACGATCATGCCGACTCCTCGATTCTGCGCCTCGACCATGTTGTGCGGCATATAGTCCTCGCCCTTCAGGGTAAACGTCCCGCTGTCGCATGGCTGTGCGCCGGCGGCAATGCCGGAGAACGTCGACTTGCCGGAACCATTCTCTCCGATCAGCCCGTGGACCTCCCCGCGGCAGAGGGTAAAGTCCACGTCAATCAGCGCTCTGGTTGGACCGAAGTTTTTGTTGATTCCAGCCGCCAGCAGAATTGGTTGATTTTCCATAATTACACACCCTTATCATTCAGCATGGTTTGTAACTCTTGTCCATATTATCCGTCAGAAGCGCTTATTTGTCAACACAAATTTTGCTTATCTGATCAAAACTGGTATTTTTTACGATATTTGTACATACTATTTGTGTAATAATAAATATAATTGTATTTAAAATAATTGAATTGCAAATAATTTATACGTACAATTTGAGTTTTGTCTTGTAATTGACTGCCGGATATGATATCCTTGTTTTGCAAAAACTGACAGAAGCCGCCTTCGCCGGCTAATTGGCGCGGACCTTTTCCATATACAAGGGGGAGGAATTTTATGAAAAAATACATACAACTTTATAACCAACTGCGGGAGCTGATTACCGGAGGCGCCCTGTCTTCCGGCAGCCGCTTTCCCACCGAATCGGCCATTGCCGCCGAGCATGGCCTGAGCCGGCAGACTGTCCGTCAGGCGCTGGAGATGCTGCGCAGGGATGGATTTATCTACAGCATTCAGGGAAGCGGCTCTTTTGTCGGTTCCTCCGCCGCCAGGGTTCCGGAAAGCCGGCATATCGCTGTAATCACCACCTATTACAGCGACTACATCTTTCCCTCCATTCTCCGGGGAATCGGTGAAACGGCGGCGGAGAAGGGCTATACGGTTGAAATCAGCACAACAAACAACAGCATCGCCATGGAGAAGACCATTCTGACAAATATTTTGCAGCATCCTGTCCGGGGAATCATCGTGGAAGGAACAAAAACGGCTCTGCCAAACCCCAACATGGCCTATTACCAGCAGCTGGCGAAGCAGGGCATACCGATTGTTTTCATCAACGGCATCTATCCCTCTCTGGAGGGAGAGCGGATCGTCTCCGTAGTTACCGATGATTTCAAAGGCGGATACTGGCTGGCAAAGCTGCTGATCCAGAAAGGACATCGCTCCATCGGCTGCATTTTCAAAAGCGACGACGCCCAGGGCATCAACCGGTTTGCCGGATTCATTGCCGCTCTCGCCGATTTCGGCGTGGAGTACAACGACACCCATTTTATCTGGTTTGCCACGGAAACCAAACAGTCCTTTCTGCCCTTCCTCCGCTCCAACGGCCTGTTCATGGACTGCTCCGCCATTGTCTGCTACAATGACGAGATTGCGAAAATGGTTGCTGCGCACCTGCGGGAGATTCCGCACAATATACGTTCCATTGCCAGCTTTGACGGGGAATTGAATGCCGGTCAAATCCCCCGGGATATTGAATTTCGCTCTCTTCCGCACCCAAAGGATGATCTGGGCAGAACAGCGGCGCTGAAGCTGTTCGATATGCTGGTGGACCGGCCGACAGAATCCGCCGTTCTGGCGTGGGCAGGGGTGGAATAACCCGCGCCGCCCTTTTCCTGCCGCTTCTCAAGTGCGCTCCCTGCAAAATCCCGAAAAATCTCCGGAAATGAAATTGACGCGGCCATAAGGGTGTGCTAAAATAAACCTTGTATGTGCTGAACATACGCCAGAACAAAGCAACCGAATCTAAGTGGAAAGAGGACACACTATGTATCGGATCGTAAAAAAGCGGGTATTGAACCCCACCGTGACTCTGATGGAGATCGAGGCCCCCACCGTGGCCCGGAAGTGCGAGCCCGGCCAGTTTATTATTCTTCGTGTGGATGAAAACGGAGAGCGCATCCCGTTGACCATCGCCGCCTACGACCGGGAGGCCGGCACCGTCACCATTATCTTCCAGATCGTGGGCGCCACCACGGAGAAGCTCAACCACAAGGAGCAGGGCGAGTGCATTCAGGACTTTGTGGGCCCTCTGGGCAAAGCCACTGAGACGGAGGGCCTCCATCGGGTTGCCGTCATCGGCGGCGGCGTGGGCACCGCCATCGCCTACCCCGTGGCCAAGAAGCTCCACGACGACGGGTGCCACGTGGACCTGATCGTGGGCTTCCGCAGCAAGGACCTCATCATCCTCAAGGAGGAGTTCGAGGCCGCCAGCACCAACCTCATCATCGGCACCGACGACGGCTCCTACGGCAAGAAGGCCCTGGTTACGGACCTGCTCAAGGAGCAGATCGAGGCGGGGGTGAAGTACGACCGGGTCATCGCCATCGGACCGGTTATCATGATGAAGTTCGTGTGCCTGCTGACCAAGGAGTACAACATCCCCACCGTGGTCAGCATGAATCCCATTATGATCGACGGTACCGGCATGTGCGGCGGCTGCCGTCTGAGCGTGGGCGGGGAGACCAAGTTCGCCTGCGTGGACGGTCCCGAGTTTGACGGCCATCAGGTGGACTTTGACGAGGCCATGGCCCGCGGCGCCATGTACCGGGATTTCGAGCTGCACGCCCGGGAAGAGACGTGCAATCTGTTCAAGCAGGAGGTAAAGTAAGATGGCGAATATGCGTCCGGATAAAAATCCCATGCCCCACCAGGACCCTGTGGTCCGGTCCGGCAACTTTGAAGAGGTGGCCCTGGGCTACACCAGGGAGCAGGCCATCGACGAGGCCCAGCGGTGCCTCAGCTGCAAAAACATGCCCTGCGTGGCCGGCTGCCCGGTGAAGATTCATATCCCCGAGTTCATCGCCAAGGTGGCGGAGGGCGATTTTGAAGCCGCCTATCAGATCATCGCCGCCGACAGCGCCCTGCCCGCCGTGTGCGGCCGGGTCTGCCCCCAGGAGACCCAGTGCGAATCCAAGTGCGTGCGCGGCATCAAGGCCGAGAGCGTGGGTATCGGCCGCCTGGAGCGGTTCGTGGCCGACTGGCACAACGCCAACGCTGATGGGAAGCCGGTGCGCCCCGCCTCCAACGGGCACAAGGTGGCTGTCATCGGTTCCGGCCCCTCCGGCCTGACCTGCGCCGGCGACCTGGCCCGGAAGGGATACGAAGTCACGGTGTACGAGGCCCTGCATCTGGCCGGCGGCGTGCTGGTCTATGGCATTCCCGAGTTCCGTCTGCCCAAATCCATTGTCCAGAAGGAAGTGGACGGGCTCAAGGAGCTGGGGGTGAAAATCGAAACCAACGTGGTCGTCGGCCGGTCCATCACCATCGACGAGCTGATGGAGCAGGAGGGCTTCGAGGCCGTGTTCATCGGCTCCGGCGCGGGCCTGCCCATGTTCATGCACATCCCCGGCGAGAATCTCAAGGGCGTGTACTCCGCCAACGAATTCCTCACCCGCATCAATCTGATGAAGGCCTACAAGGAGGGTTCCGATACCCCCATCATGCCTCTCAAGGGCAAGAAGGTGGCGGTGGTTGGCGGCGGCAACGTGGCCATGGACGCCGCCCGGTGCTCCCGCCGTCTGGGGGCCGAGGTGTACATCGTCTACCGCCGGAGCGAAGCCGAGCTCCCCGCCCGGGCCGAGGAGGTGGAGCACGCCAAGGAGGAGGGCATCATTTTCAAGACCCTCACCAACCCCACCGCCATTCTGGGCTACCAGAATCCCGAGGACAAGCGGGACCCGAAGAACGGCTCCGTCTGCGGCCTGACTTGTGTGGAAATGGAGCTGGGCGAGCCAGATGCCTCCGGCCGCCGCCGTCCGATTGTGAAGGAGGGCAGCGAGTTTGAAATGGAGATGGACTGCGTCATCATGGCGCTGGGCACCAGCCCCAATCCGCTGATCAAATCCACCACCAAGGGCCTGGAGATCAACAAGCGGGGCGGCATCATCGTCAACGAGGACGGTCTGACCAGCCGCGAGGCGGTCTATGCCGGCGGCGACGCCGTCACCGGCGCAGCCACGGTCATTCTGGCCATGGGTGCAGGCAAAACTGCCGCCGCGGCTATCGACGGGCAGCTGAGCGGGAAGTAAGGTTTCTAAAAACAGACTTTCAGGGTAAAACCATGTGCTGCATTACAGCGCGAAGGAGCGGGCCCCGGCCGGGGTCCGCTTTTTCGCATGGTGCGGGTCATACCCGGACTTGTCCGGCAAAAGAATTTGACTTATCGGGCGGTTTGTTGTACCATAGAAACGGGGGAGGGATTTTGTATGAGGAGGCGGTCTGATGTCTGAACAATCCGTTCCGTTCTATTCTGTCATCATGGTGCGCGGAGAGCCCATTTCGATCCCCACATCTCTGCCGGAGGGGTACTCCTACCGGTTCTTTACACCCGGCATGGAGGAAGATTGGTGCCGTATCCAATGCAGCGTTCAGGCATTCCCCGACCAACAGACCGCTGCCGGAGCCTTCCAGGAGGAGTTTGCCGGCCGGCCCTCGCTGCTGGGCCGGCGGATGATATTTGTCTGCGACAGCGCGGGGCGTCCCGTAGGAACCGCCGCCCTCTGGCCTGGGGACGACTTGGGAAAGCCCATGGAACGCGTGCACTGGGTGGCGCTGATTCCCGGTCTCCAGGGACGCGGTATCGGGAAAGCCCTGCTGTCCCGGGTGCTGGAAATCTCGCCGGAGGAAAGCGGCGATAAGGGCGTCTATCTCACCACCCAGACCACCAGCTTCCGGGCGATCAATATTTACCGGCAGTTTGGCTTTGAGGCGTATCTGGGCCCGCAGCCCTCTCGTTTCAAGACCCAGGGCGGCTCCTATGAAAAGGAAACCATCGCCGCCTGGCGGATAATCGATTCGCTGCTGACTGCATATACAGGCTGCTGCCGCTCCGCCGGGTCGGTGCTCTTTGGCCCGCCCGCACCGCTGGCTCTTCTCTTTGAGCGGGAAAACATGTTCAGCAAGTGCTCCATCTGCAAGGTATTTGAACTGGCGGCCCCCGCCCAGTCCGGCGACGTCCCCCACCGCCATGACTATACCCAGATCTGGTATGTGACCAGAGGGTATTGCGAGCACTATGTGGAAGGGCAAATCTATACCATGTCTGTGGGAGACGCTTTTCTGCTTCCCCCGCAAGTGACGCACAGTACCATTTTACAAAATGACAGCAGCATCATCTGCTGCGAATTTTATATGGAGAGTTTATTTCCAGATAAACCCACCTCCTATAGCAAGCTGCAGGAGATGACGCAGAATATTTCCTTCACGCTCCTCTTTCAGCAGAAGCTTCACAGCACCCAGCCCAGATTTTCGTTCAGCCCCCAGGGCCAGCGGGAGACCGAGAAGCTTCTTCGCTCCATGCTGGCAGAATACCGGCAGGAGGAACCCTTTTATGAGGACAAGCTATACCTGCTGGTGCTGGAGCTCCTGCTGAATTTTGCCCGGGAATACGCCATGTCCCCCATCCGGGAGGTTTCGGAAAAGGCATATGACAAATACCGCAGTATGGTCTCTGCCGCCATTGTCTACATTGACCAGCACTACGCCGAAGCCATCAGCCTGGAGGACATTTGCCGTATTTCGATGGTGTCCAAAACCTACTTCTGCTATCTGTTCAAAATGCTGACGCATAAAACCTTCATCGAATACCTCACCGACCTGCGTCTGGAGCGGGCCATGGAGCTGCTGCGTCAGACCAATCAGTCAATCATAGATATTTCTCAGGCGGTGGGCTTCCGGGATTCTGCCCATTTTTCCCGCACCTTCAAGCAGGCCAGGGGCGTCTCACCCAGAGATTACCGCCGGGCTGCCAAAAATCAGGCATAAGAACCTGTATTCATAATCGGGGAATGCTGGATGGACGAGGATTTTTCTCGTC
>CAJTUD010000047.1 GCA_910579725.1 uncultured Oscillospiraceae bacterium
CCGGCGGAGAGCGGAGAGATCCCGGAGGCCCCACCGGCGCAGGCTCCTGCGCAGCCCTTCGGCCAGCTCGCCCAGGCCGGCGTCAACGTGGAGCTGGGGCTGGGGTACTGCGGCGGAGAAGAGAATTTTTACCGGGAAATGCTGCGGATCTTCCACGCCCAGAGCGGGGAAAAGCAGGCGGAGCTGATTTCCCTGTATGAAAGCGCCAACTGGGAGGACTATACGGTCAAGGTCCACGCGCTCAAGAGCACGTCCCTGACCATCGGCGCGGAACAGCTTTCCGCCCAGGCGAAGGAGCTGGAGCTGGCGGGAAAGCGGGGCGACCAGGACTTTATCCGGGAGCATCACGCCGCGCTGATGCTGGCCTATGAGGAGCTCTGCGGGCACATCGCCGGAATATAGCGGCGTTCTTCCGAAAAAAGCTTTTGAGGGGTGGAAGACTGCGTGATAAAAAAATGGTTTGAGATCATCACCGATCACAGGATCAGCCTGCGGGAGCGCATGTTCCGTATTGTGACCGGCATCTGCATGATTGCGATAGCATTTACTCTGCCGATGGGCAGAAGCATCTGGAATATCCTGATTATGGCGGCAAGCCTTGCTGCCATGGCGGTAATCGTCAGGGTCAGTATCCGGAAAAAGTGTGTTCATACGGGCGCCACCGCCATCGCGGTGCTGCTGCTGACGCTGTTTCCCGTCACCTTCTTTTCCGCAGGCGGGTTCTACAGCGGCGTGCCGGAGTGGTTTGTGCTCTGCTTCATCTATGTCTGCATTACCTTGCAGGGGAAACGCATGATCGTGTTTTTCGGGCTTTGTACGGCGGAAACCATGCTCTGCTACAGCGCCGCCTTTTACTTCCCGGAGCTCGCCGCGCCGAACGCCCGCCATAGCGCCCTGATTGACTCCGCCTTTTCCATGATCATGGTGGGACTGCTCACCAGCGTGCTGCTCGTGTTCCTCAACCGGATGTACGAGGAGGAGAACGCCCTCTCCCAGCGGCAGAAGAAGGAGATCGAGGAGCTCAACCGGGCGGAGAACAACTTCTTCTCCAGCATGAGCCACGAAATCCGCACGCCGATCAACACCATCATCGGGCTCAATGAGCTCATCCTGAGAAAGGACATTCCGGAGGAGGTGGCGGAGAACGCCCGGAATATTCAGGGGGCCAGCAAGCTGCTGCTGACGCTGATCAACGATATTCTGGATATCTCCAAAATCAAATCCGGAAAAATGGAGATCGTCAACGTCTCCTATGAAACCGGCGCGCTCTTCTCGGAGATCGTCAACATGATCTGGATCAAGGCCAAGGAAAAGGGACTGGAATTCAAGCTGCATGTGGATTCCTCTATTCCGAGCATGCTCTGCGGAGATGAGGTGCGCATCAAGCAGATCCTGATCAACCTGCTCAACAACGCGGTGAAGTATACCAGCGAGGGCTCCGTCACTCTTTCCGTCCGGTGCGAACGCCGGTCGGTCAACAACGTGAGGGTCTGGTATTCCGTGGAGGACACCGGCCAGGGCGTGCGGAAGGAGAATATTCCGTATATCTTCAACGCGTTCCGGCGGGTGGACGAGGAAAAGAACCGCTATATCGAGGGCACCGGACTGGGCCTGAGCATCGTCAAGCAGCTGGTGGAGCTGATGGGCGGCGAAATCAGCGTGAACAGCGTCTATACCAAGGGCTCCACATTTATCGTCACACTGGACCAGGACATCGTGGATGAAAAGGAGCTGGGGTCCTTTACCTTGGCCTCCCGCACAAGCGTCCGCGAGGGGGAGCCCTACCGGCAGAGCTTCGAGGCGCCGGATGCCCACATCCTCGTGGTGGACGACAACGACATGAATCTGATGGTGGTCAGCCGGCTGCTTTCGGACACCAAAATCCAGATCGATACGGCGGCAAACGGCGCCGAGTGCCTGAGGCTGACGCAGAATCACCACTATGACTGCATTCTCATGGACCATATGATGCCGGAGATGGACGGAATCGAGTGCCTTCACGCGCTGAGAACACAGCCGGCGGGACTGTGTCAGGACGTGCCCGTGGTGGCGCTGACCGCCAACGCAGGCAGCGACAACCAGCTGCTTTACCGGAAGGAGGGCTTCAGCGGTTATCTGGCCAAGCCGGTCAGCGGCGCACTGCTGGAGGCGGCCGTACTGAGCATTCTGCCCAAAGAGCTGGTGCAGATCAGCGAAGAGGTCGAGCGGGCGGACATCGAAAAGGATATCCTGATTTTCGAGCAGGCGAAGCGGCGCTCCATTCTGGTTACGACAGACAGCGTGTGCGACCTGCCGGAGTCCCTGAGGAAAGAGTTCGGCATTTCCGTATGCCCCTACTACGTGTGTACGGATGAGGGCCGCTTCCTGGACGGGCGGGAGCTGAAGCCGGATGAGCTGCTCATGCACATCGCCGGCGGAGGAACCGGGTATTCCCAGCCGCCGGAGGTGGAGGACTACGAGAGATTCTTCGCGGAGAAGCTGACGGAGGCCCAGAATGTGATCCATATCACGATGGCAAAGCATGTCAGCGAGGGATATCAGAACGCCCTTGAGGCGGCCAAGTCCTTTGAAAACGTGACGGTGATCAATTCCGGACACCTCTCCAGCAGTATGGGACTGACGGTGCTGTGCGCGGCCTATATGGCGGAGCACCATGCCGCAAAGGAGGAGATCGTGGAGGCGGTGAAGCGGATGGAACGATTTATTTCTTCCGCCTTTATCATCAACAGCACCCATATGATGTGCCAGTCCGGGCGAATCTCAAAGAAGATACAGATTCTCTGCGATGCGCTGCTGCTGCATCCGGTTCTCGTGCTGAGAAAGAGCAAAATGGTGGTCGGCAGCATGGAGATGGGGAGCTTTTCCCACGCGACGAAGAAATATATCCGGAAAACGCTTCAGGACACCAGAAATATCGACCGGCGCATTCTGTTCATCACGTATTCCGGAATGGAGAAGGAAAAACTCCAGCATATTCAGAATGTGGTGCAGCAGTACTGCCCGTTTGAACGGGTCTATCTGCAAAAGGCGTCCTCCGCCATCGCCAGCAACTGCGGGCCCGGCTCCTTCGGACTGCTGTTCATGAGACGGGACGACTCCACTGCGTCCTTCTTCCAGACGCCAGAGCGGGACGGGGCGGCATAGGCAGGATATCCACCACCGAAAAAACGGAATGAAAAAGCAGTCCCTGCCCGGAGTTGGGCGGGGACTGCTTTTTCCATGAGGCAAAAAGCGGCGCGGCCGCTTTTTTGAGAGGTTTCGCATGGGCGGAGCGGATGGCCGCAGAGGAGAGCGGTCAAACCGCTTTTCCGGCTGCGGGGGCATGGGTTCTGCGGATGTAGTTGACCAAAACGGAAAGAATGATCGCCGTACCGGCCACCATGTGCCAGGCGACCGGCTCCGTCTGCCCCTGAGGATTCCGGATCAGCGCCGCGCCAACCATGGCAAAAACCGGCTGGAGCAGGGAGAGAAACGACACCGTGACCGGCTCCGACCGGGACTGGCCGATGAGATAGACCAGATAGCCTCCCGCCGATCCAACGGCTGCGGTCAGAAACAGAATCAGGACCATTTCACCGCACCAGCGCACGCCGTCCCGGCACAGCAGCCAAACCGGAATGCTGAGAACACCGCAGGAGATAACCTGGATTGCGCCGAGGAGCAGCGGGGAGTCCTGTCTGGTGAAGCGGCGGGCGGCTAAAATGGACAGAGAATTGAACACTGCCGCAACAAAGCAGATCAGATTGCCCGGATTGGCCAGATCCGATACGTTGGTAAAAACCGCCAGCCCGATCAGCAGTCCGCAGGCGGTCAGAACCAGAAACCGGCCGGGCAGCTTCCGCCGCGCGGCGCACTCCATGAGCGGAACCAGAATAAAGGCCAGCTGCGCGATGAAGATGGAGTTGGAGGCCGAGGTGTAGTTGAGCGCCAGCACAGTGCACTCCATCGGCACCAGCTGCAAAACCCCCAGCAGGAATCCATGCAGCAGCAGGCGTTTTCCGCGGTTCGCCCAGAGCCGCCTGGAAAACAGCAGCAGCATGATGCCTCCCGCTATGGTAAAGCGCAGCATGATGTAGGTCGCAGAGGACGTATACGCCAGGGCAAACTGCATAAAAACCGTGGTCAGGCCCCAGTAGATTTCGACGGCGCACAGCAATAGCGCTCCCTGCGCCCGGGGAGCGCACAGACGGGCGGCAGCTCGATATTCCATGGAAAATACTCCTTTCTGTGAGCATCTCCCCTGGAGATGCTCCGGACGGGATGCAAAAAGCCAAACGGCGGCATGCCCCAGGAGGGCTGCGCCGTTTGGCTTTCTTGCGCTGTATGAAACCGGACCGTTCAATCCGTCCTGGCTTCGCCGGTGCTCTCGCGGACTACCAGCGACGGCGGAACGATCACCTTCAGCGGGAATTTGCGGACCGGAGCGCTCCCGCCGACGCAGGCCCGCTCCGCCAGCAGGCGCAGCGCCGTCTTGGACATCTCCTCCACGTGGGTGGATACCGACGTGAGAAGAGGCTCCACCAGCGTGGACTTCGGCGTATCGTCGAAGGAAACAATGGAGATGTCCTCCGGGACAGACAGCCCCGCCTCCCGCAGCGCCAGGGATACGCCGATGGCGCTCTCCTCATTGGCGCAGATAAACGCGGTGGGCCGCCGCTCACAGGTCTGGAGAAAGCGCTCGATGGCCACCTTGGCGTCAGTCTGGCGCATCGGGCATTCCAGAAGAAGATTCGTGTCCAGAAAGCCGTTTGTTTTCATGATTTTGATGAAGTACTGCCGCCGGATTTCCGGTACCCACTGCTTGCGGTCGCCCTCGTTGTGGCTGGGTCCGATGAAGCCGATCTTCCTGTGGCGCAGGTTGAAAAGGTGCTCCAGGGCGAGAGAGATGCCCAACTCGTAGCCCACCACAACAGAATCGTAGAGGCTCTCAAAGGGGGAGGAATCCATAAAAACGATATTGGGCGACAGCGCCGCCAGAGATTCGATCTCGGACGGGGAGAACACGCCGATGGCCACGACGCCATTGACCGGCTCGCCGTCGTTGACCACAAAGCCAGATCCCCGCCGCTCCATCGGGAGATACGTGTACTTTTTGTCCAGGCATTCCTGCCGGACATAGTTGGCAAGAAAGAGATAGTAGGGATTGCTGAGCTGCTGCACCGGCGTCAGATGCTCGGCGACGGCGACGCGCAAGGTCCTTTTGGGCGTGCGCCCCCGGCGGCTGCGGGTGGCAGTGTAGTTGATTCGTCCGGCTTCCTCCAGTACCTTCCGGCGGGTCTCGTCGGAGACGGAAAGCGCGGCATCCCCGTTCAAAATTCTGGAAATCGTCGCGGCGGAATACCCTGTTCTCTCCGACAGTTCTTTTAATGTCGCCATTCCTGTATCCTCAACTTATCATTTAATGTGCGCGCAATCCTGAATCGATCCGCATAAAAGGCAAAAGAGAAGCTTAAATACAGGATATCAAACTTCAAAGAATAATTCAACACACACTTCCGCTTTTTTATCGCGCCATCGGTCCGTTTGCACCCAAAAGCCGGTCAATCCTTCCGCAGATGGAGCGTGAACTCCTGAGGCGGGTACTCCAGGGCGGGGGCCTTGACGCGGACTGTGGCTGTGCCGTCCTTTCCGGTGGGAATCGATTTGACCCAGAACGCAACCCGTCCGCCCACCGGCGCCAGAAATCTGGGTCCGATCACCTCGACATCTCCTTCGGTCTCCACCTCGATCACACCGTTGTAAAACACACACGGATGGCCCAGCTGATCGACGAAGCTGACCTCAAATCTGGCGGTATCCACCTCTGAGGAGGAGATGAGGGTATCATCCTGAACTACGGCGAAGCCGTCCAGATGGGGGTCACGGAGGAAACAGTACTCCGCGACGGGCCTGCCGTCGAGGTAGCCGACGATCTTGCCATCCTGCCAGACGGCGTTCCAGAGGGCGTCCACGTCCACGTCCACCTCGATTGGCGGGTGGGGCAGTCCAAAGAATTTGTCGCTGGGGAAGAAGCAGCCCAGACTCTTGCCGTACATGAAAACCTCGATATAGTCGCAGTTGGTCAGAACCAGGAAAGGCATGACCCCGTAGAGCGCCTTTTCCCCCCGGGCGAAGCCGGTGGCCGGAATCATGAGGATCTCTTCCTCCGGCGATTTCTGCGTGCGGTAGACGTAGGCGGCGTACTTGGGAATGCGGAACATATCGAAAATGCCGTGGTAGCAGATTTTGTCCCCCGCGCCGTAGTCTCCGTGGGTGTTGTAGTCGAAGGCGCACCAGCCGATGGCTCCCAGGGAATCGGTCTTCATGAGGCTGCGGGCCAGAATCTCCGCGTGGCGCCGGGCGTGCTCGTCCCGCAGGCTCTCGTTGTCAAACGGCTTGACGGGGTAGGTGTGGCCCATGTACTCCGTCACCAGGTATGGCACCTTGTAGGGCAGTCCCGTGACCTCCTGCTGGTAGCGCAGAACCTGCTTGAGATCCTTTCCGCCGCCGCTGGAAGCGCCGCTGCCGCCGCCGCCGGCGTGGCAGAAGTCGTTCATGGTATATACGTCCTCCAGCAGGTGGCTGTTGGTGAGGTAGCGCACGCCGCCGGTGGCGCGGCTGGGATCCAGCTCGTGGGCCAGCGCGTTGGTGCGCGTATACAGCTCGTCGTCGTCCGCGGATTCATTCAGGCGCACGCCCCAGATGAAAATGCCGGGGTGGTTGAAGTCCGTGACAATCATGGAGCGCACATCCTCCATCACCACCTGCTTGAAGTCCTCGCCGCCGATATGCTGCCAGCCGGGAATTTCCTCGAACACCATCAGTCCAATCTCGTCGCAGCGGTCCAGGAAGTACTGGGACTGCATGTAATGGGAGGTGCGGACGGTATTCATGCCGTACTGCCTGAGCAGGTCCGCGTCGGCCCGCTGGGCCCTGCGGCCGATGGAATATCCGACATAGGGGTAGGACTGGTGGCGGTCCATGCCCACCAGAACAATCCTGCGGCCGTTGACATACATGCCGCTGGCGCGGCACTCCATGGTGCGGAAGCCGATGTCGTCCTCGATGGCGTCCAGCTCCCGGCCCTCCCGGGTGAGAACGGCTCTGACAACGTACATCTGAGGATTCTCCGGATCCCAGCGGACAATGCCGCCAACCTTCCGCCGGTCCAGCGTAATGCTCCGACGGCCGCTTTCGACGGAGACCGTCTGACGGAAGCACGCCAGCTCCCGGCCCTCCCGGTCTGCGACGGTACAGGCAATCTCCCCGGTGAAAGCGCCGCCGCCGTTGTCCACATAGAACTCGGGGTAGACCTCGGCGGTATCCTCTCCTGTCATATCGTAGCGGAAGAGTACGTCGGTGAGAAATGTGTCCTCCAGGGAGTAGAGATTCACGTCGCGATAGACTCCGCCAAAGGTCAGGTAGTCAATCACACAGCCGAAGGGCGGAATATCGCCGCGCTCGTTGGAATCCACCATCAGATAGAGGGTGTTTCCCCCCGCGCGGACATAAGAGCTGATCTCAAACCGGGACCGGGAGTACCCGCCCTTGTGGGAGCCAACCAGCCGGCCGTTGACATAGAGGTCGAAATAGGTCATCACGCCGTCAAACTCCACAACGGTGCGCCGGGCGGCCTCCTCCCCGCTCAGGGAGAATTTCCTGGCGTAAGTGGAAATCATCTGGGTTTCGTCGTGGCTGAAGCAGTTATAGGTCAGAGTCCTGACCTGATGGGGCAGATGGATTGGCTCCATGCCCTCCACGCTCGCCCTCTCCACCCGGTCCCTGTCGAAGCCCTCGCAGAAGTACCAGTTCAGATTCCAACGGATTTTTCCTTTCATAGCTGCCGTCCTTTCTGGTTTGAAAATGAATTGCTGCGTTCAGATGGCCGGGTCGAACTCCGGCCGGAAGGGAAAGCTGTCCCGGGGATAATACCGCTCCGGGCCGTCGGTATAGGCAATCCCCGCGGTGTCCTGGCAGGCGTTGCCCGGCGTGAGCGCCAGAACGGAGCAGGGGTTCTGGCCGGCAAAGTCGGGGAAGAGATAGCCGAGCTTGACCGCGATGATCCGGTAGCTGTCATAGCGCAGGCCGGTGTCGTTGATCCGCTTGCGGGAGATGACGCTGTAGCGCTGGCTGGTAAGCAGCAGGTCAACGCCGCCCACCCGCAGAACCGCGATACGCAGCGGCGTGGAAAGCTCCTCCGCGTCGAAGACGCGTTTATGGATGAGCTCGCCGGAGACGCGGATGCGGACGCTGTTTTCCGGATCAATGGTACCGCCGATATCCAGCGTGAGAACCTGTCCGGTCTCATGGGCGAAGCAGGCATCCACCGCGGGGCGGTCCGCCAGACCGGCCACCAGCGCGTTTTGCAGGCCGGCATCGATCATCAGACCAGCCAGCAGAGCCTGGTCCCCCGCGCAGCCGGCGGTGATGTTGTCCCCGGTGTCGGAGATCATGATTTTCGGCATGCTGCCGGAGGCGGCAAATTCCACCGCCGCCCGGGGCTCCAGAGCTTTGGCCTCGCCGTAGGAAAATTCGTCCCGCATCGACCACAGCTCCGCCGCCAGCTCCCTGACCTTTTCCAGCGCAGCGGGATCCATCCGGCTGTCGCTGACGGTAATGGCCATCCGGTTGCGCGGACAGTCGGACCAGGCAAAGCCGCAGAAGAGACTCAGAGCCTCTATGCCGGTCTCCTTCTCCAGCACCCGCAGCCTCTGCTGGAAATAGCTGGCAGGCCAGTCCCCAGTAATCACCAGCTCCCCCGGCATGACCATGGGAATCGGAATATACCGGCTGTGCGGCAGAGGCTTCCCCTCCACGCAGCCGATCAGCGCCCGGACCGCCCGGCAGCCGGTTTCGTAGATGTCAACATGGGGCGCTGTGTAGTAGGCCGTAATGTAATTGATCTGACTGACCAGCTCCCGGCTCATATTTCCGTGGAAGTCAAACGAGCCGAAAACCGGCATGCGGCCGCCGTACCGTTCCCGCAGCCGCTTGAGCAGATATGCCTCGGCGCTGCCGATGCCGGGGACGGTCATGGCTCCATGCAGGGAGAGCCAGATGCCGTCGATGCCATCGGTGCAGCAGCTGAGAAATTCCTCCAGGAACCGCTCAAATTCCGGCGCCTCCAGCGGTCCGGAGGGGATGACGCTGGCATATACCGCCGGAACCACAGTGTGCCCCGCCTCCTCGATGAGCCGGGCGGGGGAGGTGTGGAGGTGGTTGAAAAGCGCTTCGCCGCGATAGTGCTGGAAGCTGTCGTAGGTCTCCTTCAGAGGCGAGTAGGTGTTGGTCTCCTGCAAGATGCCTCCCACTAAAATCTTTGCCACAGGCGCTCCTTTCTTCCCGCGTTCAGCGGTCTTCCGCAAAGCGTTTGGTAAAGCGGAAAGTGGTGAACGCCTCCGGACGGTGGTTGTCGTCCGAGCCAACCGGATCCCACGCCCAGCCGACGCTGGTATGTCCGCCGTTGATGGCGAGATTGTTGTAGCGGCCCAGGAAAATGCGCCACTCGTCGCCCTCCTCCGGCGGGATGGTCCGGCCTCCGGCCAGATCCTTCATGCCGCTCCAGGGAAACGCAATCTCCGCAAACCAGCCCTTCGCCGGGGTATGGGGATCGTTGATGGGGCCGTCCACATGGACCGCCGACCGCATTCCGGGGAAGTCCCAGTTGAGAAACGCCCAGCGGTTCCCCCGGGGGTGGTCGCCCGTCCAGAAATGGCAGCCCTGGCGGTCGTGGTTGCCGCCGAACACGCGGGCGTCGTTCCGTATCACATCGAACTCCGGCCGGGTGATCCAGCCGCCTTTTTCGTAGGCGTCCTTCCAGATGTAGAACACCTCGTAAACGGTATTGCGGGCGCTGATCTGGAACTCGTAATAGGTATCAATGCCGTCGATGAACACTTCCAGGTCATTTTCAAACCACAGATATCCGTCGCGCCGCTCAATGGTGGCCACAGGGAACGGCTCCTCCGCCCAGAATCCGACGTAAAGATTCCTCTCGTCCCACAGGACGGCGGCGCGGCTGTCGTAGAGCGCGGGAGTGCCGCCGACGACGTCTACAAAGCGGGGAGACCAGGGAGCCTTGCGCCACGCCTCCTCGTCCAGACGTCCGTCAATGCGCAGGGGGGTTTTGACTTTATAGCATAGATTTTCCATGACATAGTCCTTTCTGTGTTGGTACGGCCGCGGCGGTTTTTTCGCGGCGGAGTCCTCCGGCGGGAGTTCAGCGCGGGGGATCCCAAGCGTTTTCCTTCCAATTTTTACTTAATTTTAAGTGAAAATTTAAATGGTTTTCTTGGTTCCACCTGCCTGCTGACTCCCACAACTTTGCCGCTGATTATAGCAAACAATCTGCAAAACTTCAATAATATCAAGTAAAAATCAATGGCTCGGCCTGTAGAAATTTGCGCTCGAAAATTGTGTAATATTTACGAAATTTTACTTATGCACGAATTAGAAAGATTTTTCTATTGCATTTTTAGTAAAATATCCCTATAATGTACCCAACCAAATTCCACGGGCTGTATGTAGCCGGGCGGAGACTCGGATTACATAAGAAAGAACGAATAACGACGGAAGGAAAGGACACAGTTATGAAAAAGATGATTGCTCTCGCGCTTACCATCCTGATGCTCTGCGCCGCCCTGACAGGCTGCGGCCAGAACGGAAATCCCCCCGCCGGTTCCGGCAGCGCAGCCCCCGGCGCCTCCGGAGATTCCTCCGGAAGCGGCAGCAGCAGCTCCTCCGGCGGAGAGGCCGAGACCCTCACCGTGTGGTGCTGGGACGAATCGTTCAACATCGCCGCCATGCGGACCGCCGAAAAATACTACAGAGAGGCCGGTCACGAGAATTTTACCCTGAACATTGTCAACACTATTGAAGAAGACGTGCAGACCAAGCTCTCCACCGCCTTCTCCGCCAAAGTCACCGAGGAGCTGCCCGACATCGTGCTCATGGGCGATTCCTGGGCGAATATGTACCTCACCAACTTCCCCGGCTGCTACATGGACCTGACGGACGAAATCGACTTCACCGAGTTCGCCCCCTACAAGGTCTCCTGCTTCACCGTTGACGGCCGCGTCTACGGCATCCCCTTCGACAGCGGCTCCGCGGGCCTGTTCTACCGCACAGACATCCTGGAGGAGGCCGGTTTCAAGAGCGAGGATCTGGAGAACGCCACCTGGTGGGACATTCTGGAGATGGGCAAGGTCATCCGCGAAAAGACCGGCAAGTACGCCCTCACCTTCGATCCCTCCGCAGGCTGCGCCTTCACCTGGTACGACAGCATGATGCAGGCCAGCGGCGAGTGGTTCTATGACGCCTCCGACCCCGAGGAGAAGACCGACTTCGCCAACAACGCCGTGGTCCGGGAGCTGAGCGAGCTGCTCAAGGAGTTCTGGAACAACGATCTGGTCTTCCGCACCGACACCCGCGATTCCTCCGGCATCGGCGCCATTCAGAACGGCGACGTGGCCTTCGTCCTCAACGCTATCTGGTACAGCCCCAGCATCATGGCCGCCGCGGACGCCGCCGGCAAGTGGAGCTACACGAACATCCCCACCCTCACCACCGTTGAGACCGACAGACACAGCAACATCGGCGGCTCCAGCTGGGTCATTCTGGATGCCTGCCAGAACAAGGAGCTGGCGCTGGACTTCATGAAAACCATCTGGGCGGGCAACACCGAGTTCTATGACGATATCCTGCTGGGCCAGTCCGCAGTCGCCACCTGGCTGCCCGCCACTACCAGCGAGGTGTACAACACCCCGGTGGAGTACTTCAGCGGCAAGCCGCTGTACGCTGACTTCGCCTCCTGGGGCCAGTATATCCCCTCCGTGGAGTACGGCACCAACACCTGGACGGTCAACAACGCCATCAGCGCCTGCCTCATGGACTACTTTGACGGCAACGTCGACCTCGACGGTCTGATGGCCAACCTCCAGTCGACCTACGACACCATGAAGTAAAAAACGCTGAGGCTCTTTCTGCATTCCGGGGGGAGGGACGCTCTCTCCGGAATGCTTTCATTCCAGAAGGCTTCGTTTCATACAAAGGATGGCAGGTGATGTTCTTTTGAATAAAGTTTCCCGGAGCGCACTGCGCAAAAAGAGCATGTGGGTCAAGCTGTCGTTTCCCATTATGTTCTGCGTCACGGCGTTCATGCTCTATCCCTTCGTCTATTCCATCGTGTTGTCGCTCTACTCCCACAAGGGGCTGAACGAAACGTTTGTGGGCCTCGGCAATTACGTGAAGATGTTCAAGGACCTGACGTTCCTCAAGGCCCTGGGCAACAACTTCCTGTTCCTCATCATTCAGGTCCCTATCATGCTGATTTTCGGCCTGTTTTTTGCCTATATCCTGCAAACGGACAACCTCAAGTGCAAGGGGTTCTTCCGGATGGCTATCTTTCTGCCCTGCGTGACCTCGCTGGTGGCTTATTCCCTGGTTTTCCGGACTATGTTCCAGTTTGACGGCCTGATCAACCAGCTGCTCATGCAGTTCCATCTGATCTCTGCTCCCATTCCCTGGCTCAGCAGCCGGGGCTGGGCCAGGGCGCTGGTGATCTTCGCGCTGTGCTGGCGCTGGACCGGGTATAACGCCATGTACTATATCGCGGGCCTGCAAAACATCCCCCGGGACATCTTGGAATCGGCCCGGATGGACGGCTGCAACCCGGCGCAGGCATTTTTCAAAATCGTTGTGCCGCAGCTCAAGCAGGTCATCGTCTTTACCAGCGTCACCTCCACCATCGGCACCCTTCAGCTCTTCGACGAGATCACCACCCTCACCCAGGGCGGTCCGGCCAACGGAACCATGACGGTCTCCTATTATATTTACAAGCAGTCCTTTGAAATGGGCAACAACTTCGGCTATTCGGCAGCTATGTCGTGGGTCATTGTTCTGATTATCGCAGTGCTCTCGCTGATTCAGCTGCGCGTGACACGGGAGGAGGATTGACAGATGGGAAAGACGAAAAAGCGGCTCTCCCGGGCTCTGATTTACTTTGTTCTGATTCTCGCGTCTTTTGTTTCGATTTTTCCATGCTACTGGATGTTCGCCAGCGCCTTCAACTCCACCGAGGAGATCGTCGGCGGGCGCATCCTGCCCAGTACGCACCTGATAGAGAATTTCAAGAACCTGTTTGAGACCTATCCCATCGCCCAGGGCCTGCTGAACTCCCTGAAAATCGCCCTGATCGTGGTGGCCGCCTCCCTGCTGGTGACGTCGCTGGCCGCTTACGGCTTTGAAAAGTTCAGCACGCGGGCCTCTGAAAAGGCTTACACCATCATTCTGCTGGGCATGATGGTCCCCTTCACCGCGCTGGTTGTGCCGCTGTACCGGACAATGGCCAATCTCGGCCTGGCAAACAGCCATTGGGCCGTCATTCTTCCGGCAGTGGGCTCCATCTTCCTGCTGTTTTTCTTCCGGCAAAGCTTCAAATCCATTCCCAACGAGATTCTGGAATCGGCGCGGATCGACGGGGCCGGCGAGCTGCGCATCTTCTTCCAGATTGTATTTCCAAGCATGCGGGCCACCTATGCCGCCGCCGCGATCTACGCGTTCATGACGGCCTGGAACAACTATATGTGGCCCATGGTGGTACTCAGCGCCCCCTCCAAAAAAACCATCATCCTGCTGGTGTCCAAGATCATCACCTCAGGCTACTATCCGGACTACGGCGTGCAGATGGCGGGCCTTCTGATCGCCACCATTCCGATCGCGGTCATCTTCCTGGTGCTTCAGCGCAGCTTCGTAGACGGCATCACCGGCTCCGTCAAGGGCTAGAGGGCACAGGAGGAAGTCCATATTCATCATCAGTCAGAAAAGGAGGGAACGCGCGGCGCAGCAAAGGACGGCTCTTCCAGCTTCGGGAAACAGGATCGCACAGGAAAATTCATCCCGCCCTCTCATCCGGCGCGCCTGAACCGACAGGTTTCTCGATAAAACCGCTCAAAACACATTAAAAATTGTCGAGGAGAATATGACTATGCGTGAAAAATTTTGCTTGAATCTGGATTGGTATTTCAAACCTTCCTTCGACGTGTCGGAGATCGCCGCGCCCTGTCTGGACGGTTACAGGCGCGTTCAGATTCCCCACACGGTGAAAGAGCTGAGCTACAACTGCTTCAGCCACGAGGAGACGGCGATGCAGAGCTCCTACGTCCGCAAGCTCACCGTTCCGGCCGGGCTTCAGGGCAAACGGGCCATACTGGAGTTCATGGGCGTCATGGCCCGCTATGAGCTGTACGTGAACGGGCAGTTCGTTACGGAGCACCGGGGCGGCTACTCCAGGTCCCGGGCGGATATCACCCAATACTTGCAGCCCGGAGAAAACATCCTGTTTCTCATGGTGGATTCCACAGAAGACAACGAAATCCCGCCCTTTGGCAAGACCATCGATTATCTGTGCTTCGGCGGTATCTACCGGGATGTGAACCTCCTCTTTACCGGGCAGGCATGCATCGAGGACGTGATGTTCCGCTACCAGCTCGACGGGTCCAATGCCGAGATCTATCCGGAGATCCGGCTCAACAACGCAGGCGAGGCGTTTACGGGCGAGGCCGCCGTCACCATTCGCGACGCCGGAGGCGGCACAGTCGCGAGCTACACAGCCAAGGCAGACGCTGCCGCCGGATTCTCCAACCCTGTTCTGGAAAAGACCGTCGTGGAGAACCTGACGCTGTGGGATACGGAAAATCCGTACCTCTACTCGGTGCAGGTGGACTTGCTGCGCGGCGGCGCGGTGGAGGACAGCATTGAGCTGCGCACCGGCTTCCGGACGGTGCTGTGCAAGCCAGAGGGGTTCTACCTCAACGGTCAGAAGCTCAAGCTGGTGGGCCTGGACCGCCATCAGTCCTATCCCTATGTGGGCTACGCCCTGCCGGAGCGCTCCCAGGCGTTTGACGCGGATGTGCTGAAAAACTACCTCCACGTCAACACGGTACGCACCTCCCACTACCTACAGTCCGAAGGCTTTCTGGCCCGGTGCGACGAGCTGGGACTGCTGGTGTTCTCCGAAATTCCCGGCTGGGGCTATATCGGCAACGAGAAGTTCAAGGAGATCTCCCATCAGGACATCCGGGATATGATCGTCACCCAGTACAACCATCCCAGCATCTTCATCTGGTCCATCCGCATCAATGAATCCGCTGACGACGACGAGTTCTACACCAAGAGCAATGAGATCGCCCACAGCCTGGACAGCTCCCGTCCCACCACAGGCGTGCGGTGCATCAAAAACAGCCATTTGATCGAGGACGTATATGCCTTCAACGACTTCACCCACTGGACCCGGGAGGTCAAGCACTACCGCGAGCTGGTCCTCACCAATCAGCAGGCCGTGACGGGACTGGACCACAAGGTGCCTTACATCGTGACGGAGTACTGCGGCCACATCTACCCCGTCAAGCCCTTCGACGGCGAGGAGCGCCAGCTGCGTCAGGCCCAGGTCCACGCCCGGGTTCAGAACGCAAACCAGGCCCGGAGCGACGCCATGGGCGCAATCGGCTGGTGTGCCTTCGATTACCAGACTCACGGCGACTACGGCGCGGGAGATAAAATCTGCTATCACGGCGTGATGGACCTCTTCCGGATGCCCAAGTACGCCGCCTACGTCTACCGCTCCCAGATCGATCCGGAGAAGGAGCTGGTCTTTGAGCCCTGCACCCTGCTGGCCCGGGGAGAGAACGACGATAACAAGCCCATTCCCTTCATGGTCTGCACCAACTGCGACTACATTGAGGTGGAGGTCTACGGCAAGAGCATCGGCAGATTCTTCCCAAGTCTTGTCTACTCCAGCATGGCCCACCCCCCCATCATGGTGGATACCGATCCGGGCCACTGGTCGGACATCTGGAAGGGCGGAACCATCATTGGCTTCTATCAGGGCAGGGAGGCCGTCCGCAGGACCTACTCCTGTGACGCGCATCTGGACGATCTGGCGGTGACAATCGACCACCGGGAGCTGTGCAACACCGTGGTGGACGCCACCCGGCTGACCGCCAGATTTGTCGATCAGCTGGGCAATCCGCTGCCGTATTACAACGGCATCCTGTCCATTGAAACCAGCAGCAATCTGGAGGTCATCGGACCGAATACCGTGGCGGTAGTCGGCGGACGCATCGGCTGCTGGATCAAGACAAAGCCGGTTTGCCGCGCGGAGACCGGGACAGTCACCGTCCGGGCGCTGAACACAGACATTCCGGAGAAGGTTCTGACCATTCAGCTGCGCCCCGATGAAAACATCCGCTGTCTGTAACAGGAGCGCCGGCAGATCAGAGCATGAGAAGCCCCCGGGACCGCAGTGGTCCCGGGGGCTGTGCTTTCTGTTGGGCGGGAAATAGGTTCGGGCAATGGACGTCTTCGGTTTTCAGGAAAAGGAATCATTCAGGGAGAGATCCAGAATCATCTGGCACAGCGCCGGATAGCTTACACCGGCGGCGGCAGCCTCCTTGGGCAGCAGACTGCCGGGCGTCATGCCCGGGAGGGTGTTGATCTCCAGGCACCAGGCCCGGCCCTCCTGATCCAGGATGAAATCCGTACGGGAGTAGGCCCGCAGACCCAGCGCCCGGTGGAGACGCAGCGCGGCCTCCCCCATGGTCCGCTGCTGCTCCGGCGTGATTTCCGCAGGGCAGACCTCCAGACTCTGGCCCGCCTGATATTTGGCGGCGTAGTCAAAATAGCTGCCGTTCCGGGAGATCATCTCCACTGCCGGGAGATACCGGTCTCCCAGCACGCCCACGGTGAGATCCCTGCCCCGGAGCTTCTGCTCCACAATGACATGGCCGCCGTAGCACAGCATCTCCTTCAGCGCTTCCTCCAGCTCCTGGCGGGTCTCCGGCAGAGCCAGCCCCAGAGAGGAGCCGCCGTTGATGGTCTTCACCGCCGCCGGAAGGGGCAGCTCATCCGTCAGGCGGGGAATGTCCTCCGGGCCGTAGCGCAGCTCCCGCCAGGGAGCGGTGGGAATACCGGCATGGACCATCGCCTGCTTGGCGACGGCCTTGTTCATGGCCATGCCGGAGGGGAGATGGCCGGAGCCGGTGTAGGGGATGCCCAGCAGGTCAAAGGCGGCCTGCACCCGGCCGTCCTCGCCGCACTCCCCGTGAAGGCCAAGGAACACCGCGTCCGCCATCCGGCAGACTTCCAGCACGCCGGGGCCGAACAGGCTGGGAGACCGGTCCCGCCGGGAGGCGCGGACCGCCGCCAGATCCGGCGCCTGGGCCGTGATCTCCGTCTGGGTGCACAGGCCGCCGGGAGCGCTGAAGATCTCCTTTACATCTCCCTCCCAGCTCTCCAGTCCGAGGAACATGTCCACCAGCACCGCCCGGTGCCCCAGGCCGCGCAGGGCCCGGCAGATCTCCTGGCCGGACACCAGGGAAACCTGCCGCTCCGGGGAGAGGCCCCCGGCTAATACAATAATATCCAAAGCAAAGCCGCTCCTTTCCGTTTTACGCGCTCTGAAGGCGGGATATGGCGTCCAGCTCCGTCATGGCGAAAAACCGGTACTCCACACCATAGGATTGGTCGCCCCAGGTAACGTCGATATGGACGAGTCTGCCGTCCAGCTCCGCCGTTGTCCAGATGTGGTCCCCCAGCGTATAGGCGCCGCAGGAGATCCCTTCCAGCTTCAACAGAAGATTGTAGGCCGCCGTGTAGCCGTCGCAGACGGCCACGCCCTCGTGGAAAAGGCGGTAGCCGCTGTGGCTCATGGACTGCTGGGCGTGGTCATAGCGGCAGTTCTCGCAGATCCAGGCGTAGTAGACCCTGGCTTTTTCGTACTCCGTCATGGTCTCCGCCAGCTGCCCCGTTTCCCACAGCCGGTCGCGGACCGCCAGGGCATAGGCCATGGTTTCCTCCCGGTAGCGTTCGACAAGCTCCTCTCCATACAGGCTGCTGGAGAAGGTGAGGGTGACGGAGGCGCTCTTGGGGGAGTAAGGGGCGGAGACGTTGTTGTACGTCTGCTCCACATAGTTGCGGGCAGCCTCCAGAAAGGCGCGGATCAACGCGTCCATAAAAGAGCTGGTCAGAGTTCCCGCAGGGTACTCCAGAGAAATCCGCCGCTCTCCTTGGGAGAGCATATAGCGCACGTCCGCGTCAATCTTCTCCTTCTCGTCCGGCATGGGGGAGAGGTAAAAGGTTCCGTCGCTCTCCACCAGATCCTCCATGGAGGCTCCCCTGCGGCTGTAGGAAGGCAGAATCTCCCAGTCCAGCGTCAGGCGCAGCTCGCCGTAAGCCAGCCGGGCCACCATGGCGGCCGCCTGACTGCGGGAGATGTTTTCCTCCGGCAGGAAGGAACCGGCTTCGTCCACACCCCCGGCGATTCCCCAGCTGTACAGACGCAGAATGTCCTCCTGATAGGGGGTGCCGCCGCCGACGTCCGTCAGGTACTGACCGGCGGCCTGGCCGGCTGTCACCGTGTCCTGGTTGACCGGCTCAAACAGGGATTCCGGCAGGGCTCCGGCCAGAACGTGCGCCATCTCCGCCCGGGTGGCGGGACGGTCATAGGCATCCTCCAGCTCCCGGCCCAGAACGCCCCGCTCCTGCAGATAGGAGACATAGGGCTGGTACCACAATCCGCCGTCCTCCCAGGCCGCGGGGCCCGCCTCGCTGTCGCCGGTTTCATAAAGGCTGCGCAGGCGGGCGGCCATGGCAATGACTTCCGCTCCCGTGAGATCCCCGCCGGGATCAAACACACCGCCCTTGCCGTTGGTCAGGCCCAGCTCGTAGAGGGCCTTCACCGTTTCGTAGTACCAGTCGCCGGGGGATACGTCGGCAAACTGGTCCATATACGTCCGGACAGGCGAAAAGCCAACCTCCTCCGCCAGGGCGGACGGGGACAGAAGGCCAAGCGCCAGTATTGCCGCCAGAACCATACTTCCCCATCGCCGCGTGATCTTCATGCATTTCCTCCCATCATGGCACCAGGATGTCCATATCATCCAATGTCAGCTGTCTTTGGTAGGGATTAAAATATGTATTCACCATCTCCAGTGTGGCTTCCGGGTCCAGCACGTAATAGGAGCCGCCCTTATAGTATCCGGCGCCGTCTCCGGGCAGAGTGTGGAAGGTGATGTTATCGCTGCCCACCGTCAGGGCCTGCTCCCCCAGCCAGATGAGGTTGGACAGCTCCAAGTCCGTATCCACCCACTTCTGGAATATCTCCGCGTAGGTGCGGATCTTGTCCCAGTTGGAGATATGGAGCATCTGCTTCGCCGCCGCCTTCAGAAACGCCTGCTGGGTGCCGATGCGGCCGATATCGGCGGTGGGGTAGCCGGAGCCGTCGTTATTCTGCCGCCAGCGGACCACTTGCAGGGCCTCCTTGCCGTTCAGCCGCCGGGGGCCCTTGGAAAAATGGATATGGAGCTCCTGATAGGGATCGTCATAGTCCATATCCACCGGAATGTCGAAATCCACGCCGTCAATGGCCTCCACCAGCTCCTCAAACGCCTGGAGATCCACGGTGATATAGTGGTCCACCGGAATGCCCAGCAGACGGGAAACCTCCGCCATGGTCTGGGTGAAGCCTCCGTGGTGGTAGGCGTTGTTCAGCTTCTTCACCGACCAGGGTACGTCAAGAAGCGTATCCCGCGGCAGGCTGACCACGTCGATACGGCTGTTCCTGGCGTCCACAGTCACCAGAAGATTGGTGTCGCTGCCCCCGTTTTCATCGTCCAGGCCGCCCAGCAGAATGGTGTGAAACCGCTCCTTCCGCCGGGAATCGGAAGACGCGGTGTTCTGGCCGGATACGGCCTCGCCGGGCTCCAGTGCTTTGTTTTCCTCCGACCCCGGCACACTGCTTCTGGGCAGCTCCGGTTTGGGCGTGGGCTCCTTGGAAAAACACTTGTACAGGCCGAACAGGGCGGTCGTCACGAACAGGATACAAACCGCCGCAACCGCGGCCGCTTGCAGGCCGCTGGTTTTTCTTTTGCTGCGCCTCATGAATTGTTCGCTCCTTGCTATGCCGTAAAGATCGGCGCGGAATGGCCGCGCCGGAGCCTATTATACTCTTAAATGGAATATAACACAAGCGGAGCGGAAAATTTGTCACCATTTGTTTACATTGTATCCGAGTTGTCACGTTCCAGACGGCGGAGAACCTCCTCCAGCTGCTCCGACTGGCGCGAGAGCAGCTCCAGAATGTCGGAGAGCATATCCTCCGCCGCCGGACGCGCTGCCGGACGGGCGGTGCGGATGGGATGGACATAGCGGCGGACCGCCGTCTCCGAAGGCGGGCTCTGGACGGGGGCCGGAGGGGCCTCCGCCGGACGGCGGTGATTGGAATTGGATTTGCGGCAAGGCTTCATGGATGCTCTCCTCCTGACGGTTTTTCTTTCCCCGGGGCGCCTACGCTTCCCCGCGGTATTTGCGGCGAGTGGCGATTCCGCCGCGTATGTGCCGTTCCGCTTTGTTTTCGTCCAGCACTTCCTTTACCTGTAGATAGAGGCTTCTGTTGTAAAGGGGCAAGCGCTCCTGGATATCCTTATGTACGGTGCTCTTGCTGATCCCAAACCGCCGGGCTGCCTCTCGCACAGTGGTCCGGTTCTCGATGATATAAGCGGCCAGTTCACATGCCCGCTCCTCGATATTTCCCTTCAAGACCCAACACTCCCTATCCCGATATGCTCCATGTATATGCGCGCGAAGAAACAGACATGCGAGAAAAAAGGCCGGGAGTTGCCTTTTTCCGCCGTCTGTGATACAATGCCGGCAGTGGGAAATGGAAGGAGGAGCCGACTGTGCGGGATTTGGCAATTGAAAGGGAAATGTTCCGGCGGGCCGCTGCCCTGATCGAGCGGCGATACCCCTCCGGGTGGGGCGGCGCAGGCGTGGTCCGTACGGAGCAGGGACACTATTACACCAGCGTTTCCATTGACACCGCCAATGCTTCGGCCGTTCTGTGCATCGAAACCGGTGCGATGCTGGAGGCCCACAAATACAACGAGCGGGTGACGCACTGCCTGTGCATCGTCCGGGAAAACGAACACGCGCCGTTTCGGGTACTGTCCCCCTGCGGGATCTGCCAGGAGCGGCTGAGATACTGGGGCGCGGAGGTGCAGGTGGGCGTGACGGCAGAGGCGGAACCGCCGCTGTTCGTGCCGTTAAAGCAGCTGCAGCCCTATCACTGGACGGACGCGTATCCGCCGGAGGAGCTGGAGCATTTTGAGAAAGACGAATGCGGTCCATGCGGTTGAGATGGAGTGAAACGGGAGAAAGCGGGTCCGTATGGAGAGTTGTGTACAAGGCCCCGGAGGCGGATGCCTCCGGGGCCTTGCTGCATTTCTGGATAGGACTTTCGGGCGGTGTTATCGCCGGCACGCCTGAGAGGCGGAAAAAGGGATAGCGAAGGCCCGGCGCCTGCCTGTCAATAGGGAATAAACGCGAGATTCATATCCACTTTTCCGCTGATCCCGGGAATGCTTCCGCTGTCGGTATACTGCCAGATTCGATAGTTATAGTACATGTCCGGCTGATTCCGGCTGTTGTACTGGGCAAACCAGAAATCATACCCGGTCAGACGGCTGAGATCCAGTCGGTTGTATCCGACCTCCAGCCCCATGTAGATCATCGGTGTATAACCCCATTGGGCAATGGTGTCGCAGAAGGCAATGGCGCAGTCAGTGAGCGTCTGCTTGTCCACGCCGTAGCTCCGGGCGGTCTTGGAGTAGATTTCCCAGTCAAAAATAATGGGATATTCCAGCGACCGGCCGTTGAGCTTTCCCAAGGTGTACAGAGCTTCCTGCACAGCCTCTTCCACCGAAATGGCCTGAGAGTAGAAGTACACGCCGGTTTTCAGTCCGGCGGCCTGGGCGCCTGTCAGATTGGCCTCAAAGTTGGCGTCATCGTAAATATCGCCGGACTCGGCAAACCGTCCGCCCACGCGGATGAGCGCGAAGCTTACGCCGGAGGACGCCACCTGCCGCCAGTCAATGTCTCCGTTATGCCGGGAGACATCCACGCCCCAGGCGGTCGTGTAGGCAGGGTCGTTGTAGTACAGGAAGCTGCCGTCCCGGACAAAGAGGTCCTTGTTGTACGGCGCTGCCGGCACATCCCACAGCACCGGGATCATCTTGTTTCCATAGTTGATATATCCGGACAGAGCGGGGTTGTTGGGCTTGCTGTAATTGCGCAGGCGGGAGACGATGGCGCACATCTCCGCCCGGTTGATGCCGCTGTCCGGCCGGTAGTAGCGCTGGCTGCCCTCGATCTCGCCGGTGATCACGCCCGCCTCATAGAGCGTCAGGGCGTATGCGTCGCTGACATCCACAAAGGGGGAGGGACCTTCCTTCCCTTCCAGCCCCATGGCGATGGCCGCAATCCGGGCAATGGTCAGCCGGTCAATAGGCGCGTCCAGATTCGTGATCTCGCCGGGGAGCACGCAGCCCATTCCCTCTGCCAGCATCAGGTAATTCCCGGCCCAGTGACCGGTGGAGGTGTTGCCGGGGTCGGTCTGGGTGGCCGCCACCAGCAGCAGCTTCAGCGCCTCTCCGGCGGTCAGAAGATTGTTGGGCTGGAAGGTGCCGTCCGGATAGCCGCCCAGAATTTTCTCGTAGCTCAGTTCCCGGACATAGCTGTAGTGCCAGTCGCCCTCCTTCACATCCCGGTAGGGATTGATCCAGGAGGAGTAGTCCGGTTTGACCGTCACCGGCGGCGCCGGCGTTACCGGAGCGGTGGTTCCGCCGGACTCGCTGCTCCAGCGGGCGTAGAGATGCAGGGAGCCCATGGCGGTTTCCTCCCCCGTTACCTGCACGCCCTCCGCGGTGAACCACCCCTGGAATACCGCTCCCGCCATAGTGGGGGTGGGCAGCTGGCCATAGGGAGCGCCCAGAGGATAGAACACGGTGCGGCTGCTCTGACTGGGGTCGTTCTGGCCGCCGTTGACCTCATAGTCTATGTAGCAATAGCGGGACGCGCCGTCTCTGAGGTCATAGTCGCCATAGAGGAACAAAAATGCCTCCCGCAGCCGCCGGGCCACCAGATTTTCCAGCACAGTTGTGCCGGAGTGGCACCAAGTGGCAATCGCGTTGACCACCTCCGCCTCGCTGTAGCGGCCGATGCCGTTGATCAGATAGGAGCAGAAGCGGTAGTCGGGATTGATCCACTGATACCCCAGCGTATAGGTCATGCTGACCATGGCATCAAACTGATATTGCGTGACGGGAATCCCGTACTGGAGCAGGAAGCGGTTGACAATCTCCTCCTCGTATTCCACCAGATGCGCCCGAAGCAGGAGATCCGCCTCCTCCTCGGTGACACCCGCCGGATAGTCCGCCGGATCGCACTCTACGGCGTAGCCCACGTACCACTTCCCGTTGTTGTCGGCGTAGGGCATCTGGCGGTAGCCCTCCAGCTCCTTTATCATCGCGATGCACGCATCGCTGGTGGTGAAGGTTTCCACCGCCAAGGCCGCTCCGGACAGCAGCGTCGTGGTCAGCGCCAGACACAGCGCCAGGGCCAGTATTTTTTTCAGGGGCGTTCGGATTTGCATAGGGCCGCCTCGCTTTCTTCAAAAAAATGAAAATTTCGACAGTAGTTTACCATAGC